>NZ_JAVIWQ010000002.1:301816-603632 GCF_034313965.1 Herbaspirillum sp. RTI4 | reverse complement strand
TTAGAGGAGAAAAAAATACACGCTCGGCAAGAGGAAATCGGTTATCTAGAGGCCGGTCTGCATTTGCGGTCTTTAAATGGGTTTTTATGGCGGGTGCCAGGAATGACAATTGCGATTACCGGTGGGCTTTGGTACGGTGTAACTCAGCTAGCTGCCGATATGCCAAAAATGCTGACATTAATTTTTGTTGGGACCTTCAATTTGCTTACGATAGTAGTTCTCTTCCGCTTGAGAGGATTAATCGGCAAGAATATCTTGGTGCAACAAAAATATCCTCTTGCAAATAAAAATATTCAAATAGCCATCGGGGCTCAGAAAAAGAAAATAAAAGATTATTTACCCAAGGGATATGTGGTTGTTTTTTGTTGGAGCCTTTTACTTTTATTCGCTGCCTCTCTTAGTTTTACGGGAGCGTTTTTTCCTTCAGTTGTGAAAAAAAACGAAGCGCCAACGCAAAGTTTATATCCTTTGCAATCCGAATTGGACGCTTCAATAAAAGCACAACTGTATTTTGAAACTGAAATTCGAAATGAAATAAAGGCATTAACACTGCGGCAAAAACAAATTTCTGAGCGGACTCCTCATGAAGTCAGAAAGAAAAATTAGAAAAATTTAGATTTTAATAAAAGCAAAAATACGACAATGTAGTGCAACTGTATTGAGAGCAATTATGGTTAGCTGGGAAAATTATGACTTATTTGGCGAACAATTTTTTCAAACGTATGAGCAATTAAGCTTTAATAAGATTCATCGTAATTTTTTAAAATATTTACCAGCAACTGGGACAAATTGTTTAGATATAGGTTCTGGTTCTGGCCGGGATGCCGTTGCCCTTGCTAAGCGTGGATATATTGTTACCGCGGTCGAACCCAGCGGTACATTGATGCGTTTGGCTAAGAGAACTCATAATCAATATAAGATCCATTGGATAAATGACAGTCTTCCTTCGTTATCAAAAGTACGAAGGCTAGATGAAAAGTATGAATTTATTTTATTGAGTGCGGTGTGGATGCACGTTAGCCCAGATGATAGGCAGCAAGCGTTGTTTTCGCTTTGTTCTATTTTAAGTAGAACCGGTCATGTTGCCCTAACTATTCGCTTTGGCCCGGCAAGCAAGGACCGGATGATGTATCCAGTCGAGATAGATGAATTAATAAAACAAGCAGAAAAAGCAGGATTATTTCTTATTTATAACGGGCGCAGGACTTTTGACTCCATGAGTCGCCTGGATGTATATTGGAAAAAATTGGTATTTATAAAAAAGTAAAACTAGATTTATTTTTAGCCATTGAATGCTTACTATTTGTTGATATGGATTAATTGATTTAATAGCATATCAATCTCTTCAATTGTAGTTAGGCTACTAAGGCTCACCCGCAATGCACTTTGTGCGACGCCATACTCTATACCCATAGCAAGAAGAGTTTTTGGGGGATGTAGCGACCCAGAGGAACATGCGGATCCCGTCCCGACAATGATACCTGCAAGCGCGAGTTCTTGAGCGAGATATTCCCCAGACGTGCCGGCAATTGAAAAGCAGCTTGTGTTAGGCAGTCTTTCTGTATTAACGGAATGCATGGTTACTGGAAGAGCCTGGGCTAAGTGTTGTTCGAAATAGTCACGAAGGGCTTCAATCTTGCTGGCAGCAAGGAGATTCAGACTTTGAACAGCCGCTGCTAACCCGGCCAAGGCCGGGGTATTCATTGTTCCAGATCTCAGTCCTTTTTGCTGGCCACCACCTAATATCAATGGTTTTAGTTCAATTCCAGGGCGGCAATACAAGCCGCCAATGCCCTTTGGCCCGTGAAATTTGTGCGCTGAAAATGAAAGCAAATCAACGTCACTCCAATCCTCCTGAAGGTTTATCGCGATCTTTCCAACTGCTTGCGTTGCATCGGTATGAAAAAGCGCCATTGGACTAAGCTTGCGGACTAATTGGCCAATTTCGTGGATAGGCTGGAGTGCGCCGGTTTCGTTATTCGCCGCCATAATTGAGACGAGTTGCGTATTTGGTGTGAGTAAATTTGCAAGATCGGCGAGAAGAATAATGCCTTGGCCGTCTACAGGGAGATTCACTACCTCTTTACCGCAAGTGGCGGCTTGCGATGCAGAATCAGAAACTGAAGGATGTTCTATCGTACTGATGACAATTCTGCCGTGTGAGGAGTCTGAAAAATTTGAAAATATCCAATTATTAGACTCAGTGGCACCAGAAGTGAAAGTAAAGCATGTCGGATCTTCTGCTTCCAGTAGGAAGGTCATGGCCGCGGCAGCATCGTCATACGGCCTGTTGGCACCGGTCAGTTCGGCAGTTGATGTAGACGCATTGAAATAACATTCATGCAAATAAATTTGCATCGCTGTTATTGCAGCTGAACTTGGCTTAGTGGTCGCGTTATTATCTAGATAAATCATGCGGGGACGAGAAGATCTCTATATTGGCGTTGAATGATTTCAACGATTTCTGGAACGACAGTTTCGATATCAATGAATGGCACCTGGGCGTATATGGAATCGGGCTGGCCAATTCGCACAAGCATATGTCCGCGTCCGAGCAGCCTTTCGGCGCCACCGTTTTTTATACCCATCGCAATTTCTGAGGTCGCTTCATTATCTACTTTTAATATCAGCCTGTTTCCTAACTGGGAGCGTAGTTGCATTGGCATTGCATCTTTGTCAGGACGTTGCGCAGCAAAAATTAAAAAAATACCAGCTGCACGGGCTTTTACGCTTAATCGGCTAACTACATCTGGCACAGCTTTTCGATATTCTTCAATCATCATCCAGTCAGTAAATTCGTCATGAATTACCCATAGCGTCGGCATTTTTTTACCTGTTGCGCGCCGATAAGCGCCGATGTTTGGTACACCGGCTTCTTTGAATAATACGTAACGATTGTTCATCTCAGTGACGAGGTTTTTTAGCATCTCAATAGCTTCTTGCGTGTCATCAATGATGCGGCCAGAACCTGCCTTCAGATGCGGAAGACCTTCAAGAGGACGGTAATCGAGGCCAAATTTTGGATCGATGAGATATATGAGCGCTTGATCCGGGGAACGTGATGCTGCGATCGTTATAAGAATATTTTGAATTAAAATTGATTTGCCGCTTCCAGTTATACCCGCCACTAGTGTATGCGGTTGGGATAGCGGATCAAGCAATATTTGTTTGCCATCTTCTTCGGCGATGCCGATGGAGATACTTTCACCAGCGTTAAGCGCGTCAAAATTTTTAAGATAATCTAATAACACTCTTTCGGTGTGCAAAATTTCTCGTATCGGCCGTTTTACCGCAATAGAGATTCTTCCGGACTCGGGCATGACACTAATAATCTGTATGCCGTCTGAAGTGAAGATTTCACTGGCGCGTGATTCTATAGCTTGAACAGTTAATTCTTTTGTTCCTTGCAATTTTATAATGCCCGCGTTAGGGGTAAGAATAGGAGAAAATTCTTCACTAAGCTTTGCTGTCAAGCCTCGACTTATTAGTGCTTGACGTAGCTGAGCAGTGACGTCTTTGAGCCAAATATTTCCGTCTGTTTTAGAACTTTCGAATTGAGACGATGCAGCGTCAAGGAAGCTAATTAGTTCATGGTTGCCATTGGTTCCCACTGCATTTTCAGGAGGCAATTCTACCGCGACCGTTTTAATTTCTTCTTTAGGCGAGTCATGGTCATTGTGAATCGCACTCGTATCAGTTAGAAGATTTGGGTTGCCCTCGATGTTTCCGACCGAGCTGTCCGTTAAATGGGAGGCTTTCGGATTTAACTTTGGCGTAAGTATTTGGATTTTGCCCAGCCCAAATGAAGGATGGCCATTTCGAATTCGCATTTCATTGGTGCTTTTGCCATCTTCCCTCTGATATTGCATTAAAAGTTCACGAACATCGTTCGGAGAAAAAACTTCCTGAATAGCATCAAGCGCTATTTTAGTTTTTGGCGCAGGCACGCCTTTAACTGACGATTCTTGAGCGGAATAATCCTGTGGTTCATACACGAAGACATGAGAATAGCCGTGTATCCGAAATGAGCAATCCCGGTTACGTATGGCACGCCGCCAAGCGATGGCATCAAGGGCAGGTTTTCCCGAGACCGTCACGGTTTGGAGAATAAGCAAATCAGAGAGCCTGGCTAGCCAAATATCTTGGTCAATGGTAGGTGCCGTACCATTAAGGGCTTCAGCCAATTGGGACAGTGTGTCAACAAGCTGCTTTGCTGAGTTGCTGGCCGCATTGCCCACGGCATCATTTGTAACGAATTTTGCCTCGGTAACGATGACGTCCAAGTGCAGCGAACCATCTTCTTTGGTGGTCGGTGCAAGAACTAATAGATCAGCAATTTGGGCACCTTCTTTTTTGCCGAGCCATTGACTATAGTCATCTAAAAAGCACCATGCGATAGCCCGCTCAAGTCCAAGCTCCGATTGGACAATATATCTTGATAAGACCATTCCCAATAGTTCGTTTGTATTGTTCGCACGTCGAGCTGCTTTGAGAATTAATCCGCCGGAAATGCGATTTGCGTCGTCGATAAATTTTTTGCTTAGATTAACTATGAAATTCTCGGCAGTCTCTGACACCAATATTGCTTTAATTTTCTCTTTAAGGGTATTTACCAGGAGGGTGTCACGGGCATCAGAAGAGATGATTAAATTACGGCCATGTGTAGCGGATTGAATATATCGGATGACCTTGACCTGGCACGCTTCGAGAAGTTTTCGATCCAGAAGCTCATCCTGGTTGACTACCCACGTTGCCAATTCATGTGTCTCTTTAAAAATTCGTTCAACACTTTGATCATCGAAGTCCAGCCTTCGCATTAGCACCGGGCAATCGCCGGCTTTCCATGCTTTTTCCGCGCCATTTGCACAAAGTTCCGCGATGGCATAGAGATAGGTCCATCCTGTTTCGGTCTGCGCAGGGCAAACCAGCTGCAGGCGCACTTTACGATCACCTGCAATGACTGGAAATTTACGACTCCATTGATGTGGTTTTAATTCAATTGGAGCAACGGTTTCCCGATGTACCCATTCCCATATTGCTTCAGACTCATTGGATATGAGGTCACGGCAGTATGCAATGTCTACCGGCTGAGCGCGCCCTGTTCGCCTCAACCGGTTCGCAGCCGTTATATTTACCCTTACTTTGGCAAGAAAATCTCCAGTAGCTTCAGTTGAATCACCTTCCGCCTCTGTACCGCGGGACATAATATCGCGGTAAATTTGTCGAAGCTGTTTTTCGTCACGGTGTACGAGTAGAACCTGACAAGTAATTTTGGTGCCATCTCTTTTTTCGTTAATTCGGTTAATACTTTTTACGACGGCTAAGGGTAATGTTGGGGAGGCACAGTTATAGAGAAGGATTGAAAGATTGTCTCTTTCGTGCGGTTGAAGACGCAGGTATTCGCCGACCTCATGCTCAATTGTTGCGGAGGCAGAGGCCGAGCCGTCATCAGATTCGGCCAAAATGGGTGCCTTTGATCGTTTTGCTGAGTGATGAAGGGTGTAGCCAGAAAATGCCTGAGCGACAACTCGTTCAGAGGGAGATTTGTTTTCCCAAATTAAGGCCATTTCTGGGTATAGGGGGTGAATTTGGAGTTGTTCCAACTCACGGAAGAATAGCGCGCCACTGGCGCCATCAGAAAATGGCAGGCGCCCATTTTCGAGCAACTGATGTATGAATCCAAGGAGCTGATGTTGTCGTGCCGCTGTCGCCTCCATACGCAGCGGATGCCATGGGCAAACGATAGCTACAGAGTTCCGTCCCCCAGATCGTTTGACTTGTGCCAATCCCACGGAAAGTAATATCTGAAGTAAAGACCTCCGTGCATTTTCATGAGAAAGCTGATTAATCTCAAGTAAAAGCGTACGGTACGCCGACGCAATCTCGGCTGTATAGCCGTGAGCCATGGCGTCTTTGCGCAGGCTTAAAACGCCATTGTTATAGACCTCTTCGAATAATTTGAACCTGGTCTGTAAACTTAAACTAGCGTTTTCTGAGAACCATGATAAAGCTTCGCCTTCCTTGATTAATTTATGCCAATCTGCCGCTAATGATTTGATTCGATCCTGCGCCGGCACAAATGCGCCGCGCCCACCTCCGCGGACGACATCAGCGAAACCCTCTGTGTTTTGCAATGAGAGCGAAAGAGGTAGACCCTTGCGTCCAACCCCCTCATATTCTGCAAAACAATGGACTAGCGTGGTTGCTTTTTGGTTATGGTATCGACAGATAGCATCGAAATCCGGAGTTTCCTGTGCAAGAACAGATTCGATGGGGAATTTCCACGTTAAAGCTAACATGCCGATCTTACGGCCCGTGTTGCCGTTCTTTGTTTGAAAAACCGAGGCAAAAAATTCTAAAGTAATAGCTTTAGTCGTTTTCTTTGCGTTTTTGAATTTCGGCTTATCTTTCAACTTAGGCAGTACCTCCTTGGAGTACTTAAGTACCAAGGTATCTTTGAAACGGATTTTGTTGTTTGTTAGAGCGCTGAGTGACCCATATGATCTTTCAAAATATTCACACGCGCGCTGATTACTTTCCATGAAACTATTTGGTTTGCTCTGTCTACGCCCTTCGAGTTCGATGTATGCCGACTCGTCTAATCCTAGACCGCGGACTGTCCGCTGTAAGCACTCGAAAATTCCTTGAAACAAATCAAAGCATTCAATTTTTTTGCCATGGACATAATCTTCCCATTCAATGAAAAGCTTCGTGTCCTTTTCTAAAGTTTCAGATTTTCGCTCGAAGAATTCTCGAAAATCTGGCGGTGCAGTACCTGACCTGCGAGTAACTTTTTTTAGTGATTCAATGACTAATATGTCGTCGTCAGTTGGCACGACCCCTTCATCATCTAAAGCCTTGCGAGTGCGGTCGGAAAAATCTTTCGATGAGCTTCGTCTATTTTTATCGAAGCAATGGCGTGTATAACTCCAATCGAATTCGAAAAGCAGATTTTCTGTTGCCGCGTTACGTTTTCCTTCGGAATCTATATAGCTTGAAAATGCATCTAGAACGTCCTCAGGAATTGGCGGCTGTTGTTCATCGGCCAATAGCCTCGCTAGTGTCTTGCGCAAAGTTTCTGTATCTAGCAATTCTTGTGACGGGCCTCGCTTGTCAACGTAACACTCTAAGGTGTAGTGGCTTTTGAATTTTTCTGCCCATTGCGACGCCTGTCCCATCTTTTTATCGTTCAAAGAACTGAAGCAATCATCGAAACGGGGAAGACCAATAATTGGCAGCGATCTTCCGGCCGCTCTTGTTAGGGGTTCGTCCTTGAATGCTTCAAGAACTGCCTCTAGATATTCACCTACCTTCGTAGTCGGGCATCGTCCGGTATCAAATAGTCCCTTTAAAAGGGCCTCTGCCTTTGGAGTTTCATCAGGTAAAAGCGCGCGTTTTACATTCCTCGATACAAAATCGACCCAAATATGAGCGATATTTTTATCTTTTAAATCAGAGGCATCCGTTCTATCACTATCGGCCAGTGATGCCTCCGCATCATTTTCCACCTCGGCAGTAAGTACGATGAGACCACTTCCTCGTGGTTGGTTGCGTACACCAACCGCCGAGTCATCCGTTAGATAAAGCGGATTAATGTCGTGGCCGGATAATGCCGTCGCGGGAAACTGAAGTCTTAGCCGCGTTGTTTCTTGGCCTTTTGCATCTTTAGCTCTAATAAATCCAACTAACTGGTCGGCGGAAAATCCCGACAACACATGGAAGGCTCCTCGAGAGTCGTCGTCTTCCATTAAAGGCTTGAATTTTAATAGAACATACTCAAGGGCAATGGCTCCAACAAGCGAGTCCGGTGCGGAAATTTCTGAAAGGGTTTTCACGCGTGTTCATCCATTGGATTAAGTACATAAGTACAGGCATCACTCATCCTTTGCGCGAGTCCCATGCCTATTAGATGTTGGACCAGTCTGTCACGATTTTTCTTAAAATCAGTTTCGTCAAAAAGTGTAGCGCGTACGGTAGCCTTTGCTTCGACGGGACCTATGACAATACGATATCGATCATAGAGGCGGCGTAGAAAAGCGCCTTCCTCCACAGGGGCGGTAACATTTGCAAGTACCAATGCTCGTAATAGGCCGTCAGTTGGTGCATATCGAAAACGAGTGGTCCCACGACGAGAAACAAATCCACATCCGGTTGCGAGACCGGTCAATCCATCTGCAGCATAGCTTCGATAAAATTTATCTGCAAAACTATAAAAATTTTGGATTAATGACTTGGTGTCAGGAGCATTCGCCATACCTTCCTTATTTAGGGCGCATGATTTTTCCAGGAAGTGCAAAAGGTAATCCCTTTTGGATTCGTCGTCTGCCTCGTTATTGGCGAGCATTCGCTTTAAATCTGGATCCGAAAATAGCGTTGTATCAATAAATGTTCGTACCGCTTGGCTTCCAAGTCCATCATTATCGAGATACGATGCGACGGCCGCTTTGCGGACTAAATCGCTTCGAGGAGCGAGAATTTCACAAACCATAGGCGGCATTTCGGGAGTTCCAACCCAATGGCTAGCGGTCTCTATTCCATAAAGATAAATATGCAATCCGAGCAGTGGCTGGATAAATTCAAATGAGTCCTGATCGGGCAAATCTAGATCGAGAATGGCAGAGATGTCCTCAGCCATTCTGTTGTAAGCGGGGTGTGTCTTATAGGGTAAATATGTCCCACTTTTTTTTTCGCCTTTATCGGGTTCATCCGACGATAAAAGGCGTAAGACCAATTTATTGCGGGCCCCATTGGGATCAAATGAATGTGCTAATTTTCTCTCGATTTTATTGCGGAGCTCCTCGGATGCGCGAGAGACCATTAAATAGCCGAGTTCTCCCGTACGAGTAAAAACTCTCCGAGTTCTTTCGAACTTGTCACCGCGCTCTAAAAGTGCCTCATAAAGAGCGGCTGGGCCGATAGGGAAAATAAATTGTGTCGTCCAGCCACGTTCGCTCTCCTGATCGATTGTGATATTTCGCAGCAGACGAACAACATTGACCAATTCGCCAAATGTTTCAAAGTTGTTCTTTAAATATGAAAAATCTGGGCTGAGGTTTTCTCCCACCGACGCAGAAATTTTCATAACTTCAAGCCATTTCTCCCAAGCTGAAGCGTCATCTCCTAATGAGTTGCGTAAAATTTCTTCCATTTGTGGGTTGTTAAAGAGAATATTGCGCAATTGGAGAGATCTATTTGCTACATATATCGGATTATCGGAAGGGGATGTATGTGCAAACAATTTCTTTTGGCGATACATTCCTTCAGCCATTCCCAAAAATTCCAGCATTAAAGCGGAAAATGGTTGACGTTCTATGCGGTGTCCCCAAATCGCTTCGATAATCCAAGAATCGTTTTGATTTTTTGATCCGGAAAAATCTTCCGTGTTATCTAATTCAATCATTTTTATTCTGCGAAATGGATGGAACGTTTATGAATGATCCCGGAGTCCTGAACCTCTATGAGGTTCAGGGTATGCGTGCTCGCTCTAATACCAAGATCACGTAAACACCTCTGCTTTAGGGACATAAAGTCCGATGACGATTCTCGAGAAAAGCTTGATGGCATTGCACCATCAGCTACGCGACAAAGAAATTCGTAACGTGGCAATGTTAAGCGAAATGTGAATGAGCGCCCATTTGTCGAAAGAATCACGTTAGGAATGGGGCTATTTTCGTTTAGGGCAATCTCCAATGCCGGTTCGTCACCATTGATATCTGCCTGACGAAGTAAAATATCGCTAACAGGTGAGGTTGTTAGATCTAAGCCGGTAGCAAAATAAATTTCATTTGCGTTCTCCGCTAACAATAAGCCCGTCCAAATACGATTAAGCCCGGAAGCGATTTTTCGTAAATGCGGGCGTGCTGGTCGTTTTCCGATTTCGAGCGGAATTAAAATTTCTTTAATATATTCGCCAGCGTGATGAAATACAGTCGTTTGCCAAAGGTGATATTTTTCTAATTGGTCGAGACTTGCATATAAAAATACCCTACGGCGTTCTACGGCAAGCTCCGATAAAAATGTTTCGGTAGCACCTTCGTCTGCTAAATCTCCTCGAATGTATTGATTGAGCATTTCATGAAATTGGGGGTTGCGCTGATCAAATTGATCGGGTGCGACCAAATCGTCATATGCGGCAGTTAGACTGGAATCTCTCGTTCCGAATACAAATAATTCGTCAAGGTCATTCGTTGTTTCTTCTCCGATATGCAGCATCGAAAAAAACCGATATACACTCCTTTTGTTACGCGTACTTTCCCTTAAATTTTCACCGAAAAGTGTGCGATGGAGCGCTGCCTTGTAGTGGGTTGATTTCTTTAGTAGCTGAGCAGCTTCTTTTCCTGGCCGAATTACGCCATCCTTGGCGTCGGGGTGACCCAGTAAGCCATTGGCAAGTAAGCAAAAAACGCCTCTTATCGGAAAGTGATAACCGGTCATATCCGCAATTTGCGCAAACATAAGAAGCTTAGCCCGAAGCTCCGGCGTATTAAGCAACATAAAATTTTTGCGAAGCGATGACCCTTCAGCAAAGAGCGGATTATCAGGCTCCTCTTCAAAGCATTTCCATTCCTCACGTTGCAATATCGCGTCCAGGCAGAGCGCCATGATTTCTTCGCTTCGGACGTGACTGAGATTAATTAACCTTAGGCGTTCCCCCTGATCTCTTACGCCTTGGGCGTGAAGCGCAATCAGATCCTTTTCAAGTCTTCGAACGTTTTCGCTTGTATCAATAGGAAGGGAACGAAATAATTCATGCATTTGCCCATCATTGACGGCAAGTACAAAGAATTTATTTGTGTCTCCATATACCGAAGCGGCCATTTCAGTTAAAACAGCGAGATCTTCGCCACTAGTTCGGACCCGTGCTTGATTTCGCCAGGCGGTGACATCGTAAATTAATGTGATGTGCTTTGGTCCATCTGCTGTTTCCACTTGAATAGTTTTGATTCCATCTGTGGTGCTGCTTGATGTGCCTTCTAGCGTTTTTACGAGATCGATACAAAGGGACGTCTTACCATCTCCTGCCGTCCCGGTTAATACAATATTTCGAAACGAACCAGTTTCGGGGAAGCAATCGAGTATTTTCTGACGAGCGGGATGCGTGAATGCGAGCTTCGAGATACCAAGAAATTTTGATAGTGAATCTACGGTTTCAGCTTGCATCGCCTCATTGCCGCCGACTGGACTATAGTTTCTTAGTAGGCGAACCCATTTCTCACCCTTTTTTTGTGTCAGCATGACTTCCCGCTTGAAAGTGGTATTACAGTTGGCAGATTAAGCAGCCTTCTCGACGTCTGGGCTCTACATGAAGTCCCCCGAGAGTTTCGGCAAGTGAACGATTTGGCTGGTGCTTTGCAATCCGTATTTGGGCTTTATTCCAGTTTCCCTCAATTTGTGCCATTCGTTCTGGCTGCTCCAAATCGCTTAATGACTCGGTTCCACACCAATAAAAGACGTTTCCGTTTATGTGATTAGGTTTTTCGTAAGATTTTGCTTCTTCATATAGCTCGGGATAGCGTCTCTTAAGCCGAACCCATTCAATTTTTTGTTGATAGAAGCAGAAGAAACAACCGCTCCGGGTCCTACCCCATTCTGTATAGGGAGGCATGCCTAGCCCTGACTCTTCCAGAATGCGTTGAACACCTTCATAGGCAATTCCGTCTTCTCGAAACGGGAAAACTGCACGAATGTTAGGTTTGTGGCTGATGTATCCCACACGGTCTTCATCGGCACGGATACCGACATAGTTTATGCAAAAATCATCACCAATATAGTTTTCGAATGGTTTGAGTTTCATCAGGTCGGTACACCACCGCCGATGTGTTGAAGGAAGCATGCCTCCTTTTATTCTAAGAATATGATCGAAAGTTGTCCCAAATGTCGTGCGAACGATTTTCTGCCCCAGATAACCTTCCAATCGTTCAAGATATTCATACGTGTCTGGAAGCTCTTTGCCAGTATCATGAAAAATATACTCAATGTTCTCAACTCGATCACGGAGATGAACGGCGAGCGCGGCACTATCTTTCCCGCCTGAGAGACTCAGTATGTGCCGTACTAATGATGGATCTTCGGGCCATGTGATGGGGGATCCAGTTGATTTTTCAGTCATACTTTCCTTGTTGCGTTGCTTTCACTTTCAAGACGGTCCCATATGGCTCGCATAGCGGCGGCCATGCCATAACGGCCATGCTGAGTAAGAATATTTTGTATGGCGATTTCCGCAGTCGCAATACGAGCGTCATCCATTCCGTCCCAGTTAATAAGTTCGCCCATTTCAGTACCATCACTCTTCGTTATAGCAATTCTGCAGGCGTGCCCATTTAATTTTTTCGTGGTACCAATAAGCGCCATTTCCGTACGCAAAAATTTGGCGGATGCGAGTTCCAATTGATGATTAAACTCCATCTCGTCTTTATCTGTCCATCGCTCAGGTGATTTTCTAGCAAGCAAATTGGCGATAGATTCAACCCATTCTCGGTGACCGAGCGCTTTATCTGAAAGGCGCAAAGCGAAAGCCTTTAGTGTTGGCTCGGTCACAGCCGCGCCTAATTGCGCGGCTCGATCCATGATGTTTTCGCGTGCCTTAGGCGCAGAATTCTCTATTTTGAACGCGGCAGTTAGGGAGTTACTTAGACGCTGTATTAGATTAGGGTAGGCAGTTCGAATTTCGTGCAGCGCGTTTTTTAAGCCTGCGGCAAAAGCTTCGGGATTCTTCAAACCGCCCTTGTCGATTGGTGGAAGGCCACATGCTGAAGGAAGTGTAGTAAAAACAAGTTTAATAGGCTCTCGCGCATCTAGAAGAGCGGCACGTACAGTAGATGCCGTTGCTGAAAGAGTATGTGTTTTGCGAGCGTACTCTGGAACTTCTCGACTAATGAAAATTGCCAAGGGTCGGATTAAATCCAGCAAATCGGTTTTAGATGCGTCTCTTGGATCAATCTGAAGTTGAGTTAATAAGCTATTTAAAACTTCCGCACGGACAATATCCAATTCACAATACTGCAAATGAAAATATTGGGGTTCTTTCATTAACCGGAGGAAGGCTTCACCACCGACCTCATGCAGATAAGTGCCGTCTTCATACAGTGCAACACGCTGATGATGAGTGGCCAGGTAAATCGCGACAATAAATGGTTGAAGGCCTTCTCGAATTCCGAACGGAGGGCGTGATAGTGCTTCAAATATTTCGGGCAAAGGAATAAGTACGTCTATTCCCTTTGCTTGAAGAGTTTTGGTAATAAGGTCGAGTGCCGGTAGCAGATTACAATGATCGTCACGTTTTTTGGGCGAACGAAACATCCAGCCAGTTTCAGTTTCGACGTGAAAGCCACCATGCTGAAGAATCGATAGGTAAAGCGCCATTTCTGGTGGACGCTTAGTTATATCTAGTCCGAGGTTTGGTTTTTCTGGCGATGTGGTCATCGCTTCAACGAGCTTTGTTCGTGCACCGACGGCAGCGCTGGATGGAGATCTGCGGTTTATCAGTTCATTTAAGATTCGGGGCGTGGCGGTGTAGATGCGCCGGCATTCTTCACCAAGAAAAGTCAGAAGCTCCCTTCCTGTAAGCAGACGCAGGGGAGATTCTGCGCCGTGGTAGAACCAGTCCAGACGTTTCCCATTGGAGACGGCAAGGTTATCAATGCCGCCCAGTTTCGCCCGAACTTGTTTTTCTGCCAGATTAATTTGACGAGTTACCTCTTCGCGCGCATAACGGTCCCCAGACAATGTAGGTACATTGTCTTTCACCCATTTCCACGCTATAAGATCCGCCATTGCTTTAATCGCCATCCCCTGTGGCACCGCCAAGGTTATATAAGACCCCTTGGGTATTTTTTCAGAATTGGCGATGAGGAATTTTCGAGCTTTGTTATATTGATTAACGTCGACCGGTAGCGCGACGTAAATATTTAAGTCGGCACCCTTGCCATCAAGCTTTGGCAAATTCGCAAAACGAGCCTCTAAGTCGACCACTGAAAGAATTTGCACATCAGCATATCTCAATGTTCCCGTTTCCGTGTAATAGGCACGGGGGACGAGCGTTTCTGATTGGATGTGATCGCATAACCCGCGAATACCATCCCCACGATCTGATGTCACCTCCGTTGCTTGAGTGAAAGTTTCATCAAGGTTAACGCTGGTATGTGGCCACAGACACAGTCCCCGGACGGTACCGCGCTCATAAACGACCCCTCTGACGCGAAGATTATTAATCGCCACTGTAGTGGCTTCGCGATTTCCCCCGATTGCTAGCTTAATAGCCTCTTCCGTAGATGGAAGATCCGGCGCGTCAAGTAGACTCAACATCGCAATAGATTTCAGAACAGCATCTTCCGCTGGACTTTCGATCGCTGTCGACGCTAAAACAGCTTCTATCACACCCCAATGAGTAAATGAGTTGCCAGCGGTAATTGTGGGGAGTAAGTTTGAGCGGACATAGTCGAATAAATTCGACATACGATAATAGTCTGCATCACCGAATTTTCTCGTAATGTGATGTTGCAGACCTAATGGCTCTCCGGATGAAATAAAGCTGAAAAGTGATCGCTCATTCTGACCAAATTTTCTCATCGTACGGATAAGAATTGGGAGGACTGTAGGGTGAAGAGGGAAAATTTTGGCGCTGAGATCCAATAGGGACTCTGCGGCAACCGATCCATAAAGTCCTGCAGTGAGGGCGGCTCGCATGGCTGCGTGTGACTCCTTTTGAATCACCTGCGGAAGTCGGTCAGTTTGAACATTTAAGGTCGCCGCCACTAATGCGGCTACTTGTTCGGTCGGTTGAGCATAAATTATTTCTTCAAAGCGCCCAGCTACTTTGTCCCATTCCCTTTTCGAGACGGAGTCCAATCCTGAAGCATATGCGGCAACGCCTTGGTGAAGCATCGCCACAACAATAAACGCCTTTTCGCCACTTCGACTAGCTTCTTCTGCCAACCGCTGCAGCAGAAAAATATCGTCGTGCTCTGGGTTTCTGGCCGCGTATTCAAGATTTTTCCCCAATTCATCTAAAATGAGCAGTAGGCCTCCATGCTGCCTTTTCCGCGCTTTAGTTACCGCAGTTCGAACGGCAACGAGAACGTCCTCTGTAGACGGCTGGCGTTTGTGCTCCCAGGGCACGTTAAGTGCGCGAAGAATAGTTATCCCGAGCGGCTCATTGTCGCCCGTGGCCATCGCTGGAAAAAATGTAGTGCGGCCGACGAATTTGCGAATATCGTTGGGTAGCTCATTCTTTGCCCCTTTGGCGACCCGAGCGAGGGCCAACGAAAAATCAGTTTTTCCCGAGCCGTAGTCTCCGGCGATACGCCATGCGCGTTGGGTGGAATTTGGCAGAAAACCTTCCGTGATACGCTCTAACGCTTGCCGAGCAACTGGAGTAAGAATGTAAGCCTGCGAGGATCTGGGATCTTGAATGTCACGTTCAAGATGCGCCGACCGCATGAACCGGGGATGGATCTGCAGAAGGGAGGAAATCGGTTGTTCCTCGAATTTGGCTTTTATAGTAGGCATCGGTCAAAGAAAAATTGGGTTCGTGTAAGCAGTTATGAGAGCTTCGTATCCACTCTGTGTTGTCGGTCTCTGAAGCAGCCTTACATTTGCTGATTCTGTAAGTTTGAAAACCTTTGGATAAATATGCGCAAGGTTTTCGATCCGTAACAGCAATTCCTTTTCCTGCAGCTTAAGTAATCGGCCAGGACTGTGTTCGCCCGAAACAATCTCTTGAAGCGAAACGGTCTTTTCTGCAGGGAATTTGCGGTTCCACCAGTCATGAATAAAAAACGCAAAAAGTTGTTGCGGAATACTGGCCTTTTGACCGATATCGAAAGAATAAAGCGGCTCCCATTTCCCCTGCGAATTTTGCCTTTCGCCGACCTCACGAATTAATCCGAGCGCTGAAAGCGCACTATCCAAGTGATCTTCACCTTTTCCTCCACGAGGAGGCCGATAGCTGTGGAGAAAAACCTCCCAATGCTGTTTTAAGGTAACCGGGGAAGCCTCTCTATTGTTTTTCTCAAATTCTCGGCGAAATGCGGTCATAACCTCCGCGGCACTGAATTCAGTGGTTGGCCAACGATTAAAAAGGCATTCCCAAGCAAAAAGAGTGTAGGAGGTGTTACTACAAATTAGCCAATGAAGTAACCAATTAGAGGTATGGTCTTCTAAATATGGATCCTGGCCAGTTTTTGGAGAAAATATCAGCTCGCCAATTTGCGTAAGCTTCCAATCCGAGCCTTCTTTTGTAGCAACCTGGAATGCTTCTATCCAGCACCGAAGTGACTCGACCATGTTTTTACCAAGACCCATTGAGGTGATGCCTAGATCGATATCAGTAAGTGGATCATGTCCTTTGGAAATTTCTTTGATCGCTTTTGGTAACCATGCAATGCGTAATGAAAATGACTGATGGCCCGAAAAACGAAAGCGGGAGGCTTTTTCAAGAGGCTGGTTGAAATCAGCAGGTTGCAAATTGGTAAGGACTTTTGACATTTAGAACCCGGACGTAAAGATAGAGTGCGGCAGATTAACTGCTAATTACAAATTCGTAAGGATGTGTTTGGAAAATATTTTTTAGCTTTTAATCACATCATATTCATAGATCACATAGTATAGAGTGCTCCGGCTAAAAGCTCGAATACTCAGCCAGTGAGTAAGGCCATAGTCGCGCTTAGTGGCTTCAATCAGAGACGACAAAGTCCATGGCTTCGGCCAGCACCTTCGTCGCTAGCCAATTTACACTAGTTCTTTCACCCCGCCTCTGTTGCTCAACTCCTGCGGCCATGATCAGTGCGGCGTGAAGTTCAGGCGGTACTCTTAAAAAAACTGTTTTAGCCGAAGCCATGTCAGTTGCTATCTTCAATTGGCGTTGTTTTGCTCGAGGCATAAATTTACTCAGTAAGTGCTAGCATACATAGCAATGATATTAATGCTATATGTGCTAGCAATGCAAGTAAATTAGTCATATTGTCTATAGCCGTCGGGTGGACTATGATGGCGGTGATGCAGAAATAGGAAGCGCATATTTCTGTGCGAAATTTTCGATTAGATTGCGGCGGGTTTATATATTGACTATCATCCGCAGATAACAAATTGAATGCGTTTTCCAATTTAACGGTGCTTCGTAAATTGGTCTATTGCAAATTTAACAATAAAAATCGAATCGGTTGGCCGAGACGGTACTCGACGGAGATTGTTTATTTAATGGCGACTGCAGCTACGACCATACATGACTTGGCATTTGTTAAAATCCATCAAGTTGAGATGATGTTTCTTCCGTCAGCGTGGAGGGCCGCGCCTTCAGTGTCATTAACCTGGCATCAGTTTGATTTCCCCCCAACTCCAAATGTTGCACCCAAGGTGCCAGGAGTTTATGCCTTTGTGGCAACTCCCAATATTTTTAATTTTGATTATGCTGGCGGCCTATTTTACGTTGGCAAGGCAACAAGCTTGCACAATAGAATATCGGCCTACATTGCAGAAATCGGTAAAGACTTCGCGGTCAGCGGGCGTCCAGCAATCTGGAGCATGCTAAATCAGTGGAATGGTCACCTGCGATATTTCTATGTGACGACCGCCACTGTCGAAGCAGCTGAAAATCTAGAGGAAGAAATGATCGAAGCATTTCGCCCGCCATTTAATAAACAATATAAAGCCGCTACCACTAGCCGCGTCATGAGAGCATTTTCCTAATGGCTGATTCCGTCACTACTACATTATTGCCTGCGATCCGATCCCATATAGGTGACTGGAATTTTTATGTGACGGCATTAACGCTAAATGATGTCGCGACCTTAATAAAAGACCCTGATGAAATTCATGAAAGAAAGCAGCTTTCAACGTGGATACAGAGGGAGGCAATTAACGAACACTCTGAAGCAATCGCAAAATATATATTGGCAAACCAGCAGAGATTTCTGGGTGCAATAATTATTGGTATTTATGATGGTAATCCCACATGGGCTCCCTTAGATGTCAGCTTCAAGGCCAACGCGTTAAATGCAACTATAGAACAACAAGAACAAGTTACCGGAAGACTGGGCTTTTTGCAGCTTAGCGGAACAGAAAAGTTATTTGCAATTGATGGACAGCATAGGGTTGCCGGAATTAAGAACGCGGTTCAAAGTTGGGAAACTGATGACGCAGCTCGTCTCGATGAAGTCGCGGCAATATTCGTTGGCCATGATGCGTCCACACCAGAAGGAAAAATACGCACAAGACGGCTCTTTACGACCGTAAATAAAAAAGCCAAGCGGGTATCGACAGCCGGAATCATTGCACTCGATGAGGATAACGGATTTGCGGTGGTGACGAGATTCATCATTGATACGCATTGGCTTTTTGAAGACAATCGGGAACATATTTCTTATACGAGCACCGGTTCCCTTTCAGCAAATAATCCAACAACTATAACGAGCGTAGTCGGATTATATGAAATCGTCAAAGAGCTATATGGACAGTTAAAACGAAAAGACTTTGAATCTGAAAGGCCGTCAGATCCAGATATTGAAAGCTTCGCAAATCATTGCATTGAATATTTAGACGCGCTTTTAACAAAAATCCCTGAATACAAACAGGTTTTTATTGACCAAAAAAAGAACGCCAACGAATTTCGGTCGAAGACTATAAATCATTTGTTATTTCGTCCCGCTGGACAAAGGGTTTTTGCTAGGGCCGCTAGCTTGCTGATAGAAAGAGGAAATACCATAAGCGCCGCAGTCGCAATATTGAGTAAGGTTGATCTAAACTTGTTTAATCCCATTTGGCACCATTTATTGTGGAACCCAATTAGTGAAGCCATGATATCTACCAAATTATCGATGGCGGAGACTCAACTGTTATTGCAGGCGGGGCAGGCGGCGAATACGAAAAAAAACGAAGCTGACTTAAGAGGCTTTCTTACTGCTATTACAAATCAGTCAGTATGAGGACAACTATCCAAATATTATCGAAGCAGAATTTGGATGGTCTATTAAGAAATTGAATCCGGTTGTCCTTTAGCTTATTTGCAATTTAATTATTGATTTCTGCAACGTAGTCGACCGCCGCCTGAAGTAATATTTTATTTATTCCGTCCGTGGCAGAATAAATCTTCAAATAGATAGGCGAAGCTTCTATTAGAACTACATATATGTGATCTTGATTTCGTTTTAGCGAAAACATGGACGTTTTACGCAAGCGCGGTTTTCCTGAGGCATCGGTGATGCAATGCCTTAAATCGATTTCACCATCTTCATTAGACACAACTGAAATTGGAATCGTCCATCCGTCTTCATCGCTGCAAGTAAGCAAATCAATTTGGACGTGTTTGATATCCAATAATATGCTCACGAAAGAACGTAAAAAATCGGGGATTGATGTATTGCTCTCTTCTCGCTGACATGCAATTATTATATCGATCGGTCGAATTTTTCGATCCGAGCCAGGCTCGCCAACAGCCATGCCTTCAAGCGCCACACCCTTCGCAGTTGCACCGACTCCTTCGTTATTTAACGGTTTTGTTTTCCATATAGATTTTTTCAATAGATCTGGGAATCTTAAATCCGACTGAATCATTTTTGTTTTGGATGAAAGGCGGCTTGATGCATCTTGGTCGGTTAAATCTTGGGTTCTAGAATCCGGTGCAGACCGAAGGCGTGGAGATCGCGGATTCGGATTGTCCTCACGCTCCTTATCTATATCGTTAGCGGTCTGATGTTGCCGGTCAGTTTCATAGCGCATGGATTTAAAAGGAAACGGGTGCGAACAGGAGCGAAGGCTGAACACTACAAAAGTAGCATTTTCTCGTTCGCCAAACGGCATCCATTTACCAGATGCTGACAGGTGGGTCGTTCCCTCGAATGGAAATATTGCCTGTGGATATATCGACTGGCCGGATGTCGATGCTTTTAGGCTGGACGTGCCGATGTGAGCCGCAGCTCGCCACGCTACGGGATCGAGCGCAATGCGAGCGATATCGGCAGCAGAGAATCCTGAAAGTTTGGAAGCAAGAGTTATTTGTAGATGTTTCGACACTCTGTCGAATTTGAGATCGCTATAAAGCGTATCGCGATTTAGCGGTGGGCGAAAAAACTGTGCGAGAAGATTGCTGGATGAACCGAAATAAAAGCGGATAAGTTCATAGCAGGGAATAATTAGGCGCTTGTTGTCGGGCAGATCAACCGTGAGACAGTAGGACTGCGTGTTATTACGATGCCAAGGATGCTCTTCTAATGGCAGCAAGAAACAGTCGCAGTCCAGACTCAAGCCGGCCTTTACAATAGTCGTTGTGCTTTTGTCGATCAAAAGATCATCAAAAGTCTCTAGTTGATAATCAGGGCGAGATTCAAGTCGTCCGTTGCGCCAAATATCGCCAACACGAAAGAGCCCAAGGCTGCCGATCGACACCCATGCCTTGCGTTGATAGTGGGTATTCGTTGAGGAGGCGGAGAGTAGTGCGGCAGGATCGTAAGGATCGTCGCAGACCCGAGAAAAATGCAAAAGCATCGAGGTCTGTGTCCGGCGAATCATCCGATTCGGAAATGCGAGATTCCCGAACCAATCAATTCGCCATGCGTGGCCGTCTTTGGGCAGCGCGCCAACAATCAGTGAGTCTGTTTCCGCCATCTAATGAACCCAGCCCCCTCGCTGGTTAAAGACATACGGTATCGTTATTTTTACTTAGAAAATCTCACTCACTTAGTGAAAATCTCACCAACTTAGAAAAATTCTCATTTACTTCACAATTTCACACCCGCTACCACGCCATGCGCCTGCTCATCTGCGTGGTAAGAACTACGCACCATCGCGCCGACTGCCGCATGCACAAAACCCATTTTGTAGGCTTCTTCTTCGTACATCTTGAAGGTGTCGGGGTGGACGTAACGACGTACTGGCAAGTGGTCGCCGCTCGGTGACAGGTACTGGCCAATGGTCAGCATATCGACGTTGTGGGCGCGCATATCGCGCATGACTTGCAAAACTTCTTCATCGGTTTCACCGAGGCCAACCATGATGCCGGATTTGGTCGGCGTGGTCGGGTGCAGTTCCTTGAAGCGCTTGAGCAGGTTCAGCGAGTATTCATAGTCGGAACCGGGACGCGCTTCCTTGTACAGGCGCGGTGCGGTTTCGAGATTGTGGTTCATGACGTCCGGCGGGGCCATCTTCAGGATTTCCAGCGCGCGATCCATGCGGCCGCGGAAGTCGGGGGTGAGAATTTCGATACGGGTGGCGGGCGACAATTCACGCACACGCTGGATACAGGCGGCAAAGTGGCCTGCGCCGCCATCGCGCAGATCGTCGCGATCAACGCTGGTGATGACGACGTAGCTCAGTTTCAACTCGGCGATAGTGCGTGCCAGATTTTCCGGTTCGTCGGCGTCGAGCGGATCGGGCCGACCGTGGCCGACGTCGCAGAACGGGCAGCGCCGGGTGCATTTGTCGCCCATGATCATGAAGGTGGCTGTGCCCTTGCCGAAGCATTCGCCGATGTTGGGGCAGGACGCTTCTTCGCACACCGTCACCAGCTTGTTGGCGCGCAGGATGTCTTTGATTTCGTAGAAGCGGGTGCTGGGCGACCCGGCCTTGACGCGAATCCAGTCCGGCTTTTTCAGCTTTTCGGCAGCGACGATCTTGATCGGGATCCAGGCGGTTTTGCCGGCACCCTTTTGCTTGTCGGAGGGATTGCGCAATGGTGCGGCGACGGGAGTGTTTTCTGTGGTCATGGTGTGATTGGTGGAGCGCTTGGCTCGTACGGGAATATTCAGTGAGTGAAGTGTGCAAGCAGCTGGTGCGCCAGCAGGCGTTGCACGTCGGGCAAGGCGGCGTTGCTGCCCAGCGTTTTCATGTCGACAGTGACCAGACCGGCGTAGCCGCAAGGATTGATGCGGTCAAACGGCGTCAGGTCCATGTCGACGTTGAGCGATACGCCGTGATACGTGCGGCCGTTACCGCGAATCTTGAGGCCCAGCGCGGCGATTTTTGCCCCTTGCCACGCACCTTCGGTGACGTAAATGCCCGGCGCGCCGGGCTTGCGCTGACCCGAAAGATTATACGCCGCCAGTGTGGCGATGACGGCTTGCTCGATTTTCTGGACGAATTCCCGCGCAAAAAGGCGCGCGCCGGGCTGATCGCGTCGCAGGTCCATAAGCAGATAAATAATGGCTTGCCCTGGGCCGTGATACGTCACTTCGCCGCCGCGATCGGTCTGCACCACAGGCGTGTTGCCAGCGTCGAGGATATGCGCCGGATCGGCTGCCAGCCCCAAGGTGTACACCGGGGGATGCGTGACCAGCCACAACTGGTCGGGCGTATCGACATCGCGCGTCTCGGTGAAACGGCGCATGGCGTCGAAACTGGTTTGGTAATCCTCGACGCCGCGGTCAATGATTTCGGGGGGAATGCGCATGCGCGCTCGGGTCCCGGTTAAAGGACGTACTTGACCATGTCGTGCGAGGACAGGGCGCGGTACAGGTTATCGAGTTGCTCACGGCTGGTGGCGACCACCGTCACGGTCAGGGAAAGGTAGGTGCCCTTGCTGGAGGGTCGGTGTTCGATTTTTCCGCCGTGAAACTCCGGGTCGTGCTGCTGCACCAGTTGCAGGATGGTCTCGACAAAGGCGTCGTGCTGCAAGCCCATCACTTTGATGGGGAAGTCACTCGGGTAATCGATCAGGAAGTCCAGAGATTCCGGGACGGTCGCAGCGGCAGGCGCGGCGCTAACGCTAGGTTCGGTCATGGCAGCAGGCAGGTGTGAATGGGGATGCCCCATTTTACGCCATGCTGCCCCGCCCTGCTCCCGCAGCGCCTGTCGTCAGGCAAGCGGGACTCAGAGCGCTGCTTTAGCCGCCTGATAGGCCGCATACAGTTTGCTGAACAGGGGGCCAGGCACGCCTTGGCCGATCAGCTTGCCGTCGATGCGCACGACCGGCAGAATTTCCTTGCTGGCAGAAGTCAGCATGACTTCGTCGGCATCAAACACTTCTGCCCGGATGATGCGGCGCGCCTGAAACGGAATAGTCTGCGCGGCACACAACTCCTCGACCAAGGCATAGCGGATGCCTTCCAGAATCAGGTTATCTCTGGGCGGCGCTGACAGCACGCCATCCTTGGCGATCCAGACATTCGACGCTGAGGCTTCGCTCAGGAATCCGTCACGGAACTGGATCGCCTCGGTCACATCGTTTTCAGCCGCGCATTGTGCTGCCAGGACGTTGCCGAGCAGAGAAATCGCCTTGATTTCACAGTGCAGCCAGCGCTGGTCTTCGATGGCAATACAGGCCACGCCGTCTTTCAACATCTGGGCGGACGGCAATTTCATGGGGTTGGTCATGATGAAGATGGTCGGCTGCGTGTCTGCCGGAAAAGCATGGGCGCGCTTGGCCACGCCACGCGTGACGTGCAGGTACACCATCTGATCGTCGTAGCTGTTGGCCTCGACCACGCTATCGATCAGCGCCTGCCATTGCGGCGCATCGTAGGGATTGGCGATGCCGATAGCCGCCATGCTGCGGAACAAGCGCGCCAGGTGGTGCGCGCCACGGAAGGGAATGCGTCGGTATAGCGGGATCACGTCGTACACGCCATCACCGAAAATGAAGCCGCGGTCGAGCACCGGAATGCGGGCTTCGGAAAGCGGCGTCAGTGCGCCGTTCAGATAGACGATGGGGTCTTGCATGGTGTGATCCGATAAGAAGGAGGAGAGAAGGCATTCTCACACAGACCACTGCTGCGCGTTATGCAAAAAAAGAATGCGTCACCGGGAACGGGCGACGCATTCTTTTTTGCTGATATAGCACATCAATGGACGCGCCTGTTTTGCCCTTGTCTCTTTTTTCTGCTTATAAAGTGCTGACAACCAACCGGCATTTTGCCGAGGCGGTCTTCTGCACGCCGCCTGCCGTCGCAGTGAAATGCCAGCGCGTCTGATGGAAGCGCGCCAGCGTTTCGCGATGGGCGATGCTGATCACGGCGGTGTCCGGCAATTCCTGTTGCAGCAGTCGATACACGGCCTCCTCGGTTTCACCATCCATCGCACTGCTGGCTTCATCGAGGAACAGGTAATCGGGGCGGGTCAGGAAGATGCGGGCAAACGCCAGTTTTTGCTGTTCGCCGGGCGAGAGCACACGACTCCAGTCGCGCGACGCATCGAGTTGCTCTTGCAGTTCTGGCAAGCCGCACAGGTCGAGGTAATGCCGGATCGCCAGATCGGTATAAGTCCCGGATGCGGCCGGATAGGAAATTGCCGTGCGCAGGCTGCCTATGGGCAGATAACTGCGTTGCGGCAAAAACAGCAACTTGGCCTGGACCGGAATCTGTACATCGCCAGCACCGTAAGCCCAGATGCCAGCCAGTGCGCGGAACAAGGTCGATTTGCCGCAACCGGAGGGGCCGCTGACCAGAATTTTTTGGCCGCCATGTATTTGCGCAGTTATGTCGGCAATCAGCAGCGCATCTGACCCGTCCGCTGCAGGCGGCAGGCTCAGGGACAGTCCATCGATCAGAATCGCCCCGACATTGTTACGCTCGACATGGATAGTCGGTTGCTGCGCCAGTTGCTCGGCTAGCTCCACCGCCTGATTAAAACCGGCCAGACGATTGATACTGGCTTTCCAGCTTGCCAATGTTGAAAAGGCATTGATGAACCAGGACAAGGCGTCCTGCACCTGTCCGAACGCGCTGCTGATTTGCATCAGCGCGCCAAGCGTGATGGCGCTGGAAAAATAGCGCGGCGCGCTCACCAGCATGGGGAAAATATTGGCGAACTGGCCATAAAAACTGGATGCAATATTGAGCCATTTGGTGGTCCGCATGATGGTCCACCAGTTTTTACGAATATCCTCGAAGCGCTTGCCTAGCTCGGCCTGCTCTTGCGATTCGCCCCGGTAAAAGGCAATGGCTTCCGCATGTTCGCGCACGCGGATCAGGCCGAAACGGAAGTTGGCTTCGAACCGTTCCTGCGTCACGCCTTGCCTCACCAGAGGCCGGCCGATCCACCAGATCAGCCAGGAACCAATGAAGGCATACCCCAGCGCAAACCAGACCATGTAGCCCGGCAATACCCAGTCGCGGCCGCCCAATGCGAAGGCCAGCGGCCCGCTGATCGCCCACAAAATGCCGACGAAGGAGACCAGCGTGACGGTGCTGGAAATGAAGCCCAGCACCAGACTGATCGTATCGGAGGTCAGACTGCGTAAATCTTCCGCGATACGTTGGTCAGGATTGTCGGCGCTGTGCTGGTCTTCGATCCGGTAGTAGGCGCGGTGCGCCAGCCATTTTTCCATGTAGCGCCCGCTCATCCAGGCGCGCCAGCGAATTTGCAGGGCCTGCACCAGATAGACACGAGAGATGTAAATACAAATGAAAATGACCGCGAGATAACTAAAGCGCCACAGCAGTGTCTTGAACGAGACGAAGTCGTGATTCTGCAAGGCATCGTAAATATCGCGATTCCATTGGTTAATCTCGACATTGATGTAGACCATCCCCAGCGCCAGACCAATGATGATGGCGAGAAGGCCCCAGGCCGTCCATTTTTCCTCGGATGTCCAGTAGGGTTTGATCAATCGCCAGATGGCGCGCAGCTTGGTATGTTCCGCTCGGTCTACTTGTGGATTCATGAAAATGGAGTGTTTTCTAAATAGGGCTATCTGATGCCGTGTCACCGGCAACGGCAGAACAAAATCAGGGCAGCGCAAAGAAACGCCACCCTTAATTGCCCTGCCAGTAGCGTTATCAAAAGTTGCTAAAAGGGGATGACCGGCGGCTACGGCGCAGACAAAACAAAACTGCTCTAGAATTCGCCAGTCCGGCGCATCCATTTTACCCAATGCGTCTGAAATCTATAGGAATTGCGCAAAACGCCGCTAACCAGGCGCATCGCCGCAGGCAGTGCAAACAGCGCAGCAAGGTGTTGCAGCCACGGCAGCTGCGTTTGCGTTATTTCTAATTTACCCGGAGAGTGCCATGTTTGGCTGGTTTGAGCGTCTGTTGTCCCCCTTCCCTGCCGACGTGCCTACGCCGCCTCCGTCGGGATTTTTGCAATTCATCTGGAGCAGCACGAGAGGCGCACGTCCCATGATTGCGGCAATGACGGCACTGACCGCCGTCATTGGTGCGTTCGAAGCGCTGCTCTTTGCCATGATGGGTCGCATCGTTGATTGGATGAGTTCGATCGGACCGGCCCAATTGTGGACGCAAGAGCGCCACGCGCTGATCCCGTTGGCATTGGTACTGCTTGCTAGTCCCTTGTTGGTCTGGTTGCAGACCTTGCTCAAACATCAGACGCTGGCAGGCAATTTTCCGATGATGCTGCGCTGGAATTTTCATCGTCTGATGTTGAATCAGAGCATGTATTTTTATCAGGACGAATTTGCCGGCCGGGTCGCGGCCAAGGTGATGCAAACCGCGCTGGCGGTGCGCGACGTGTGCATGATTGCTGCCGACATTCTGGTATTCGTGCTGATTTATTTCATCACCATGAGCGCCGTGCTGGGTGCCTTCGATCTGATGATGGTGCTGCCGTTCGCGATCTGGGCTCTGTTGTATTTGGTAATGCTGAAATTCTTCGTGCCGCGTCTGGGCAAGGTGGGCAAATTGCAAGCCGATGCGCGCTCCATGATGACTGGCCGCATTACCGATGCCTATACCAATATTGCGACGGTCAAACTGTTTTCCCATGCCGGCCGCGAAGCCGCTTATTCCCGCACCGCGATGCAGCAGTTCCTGCAAACGGTGCATCGCCAGATGCGCATGGTCAGCGGCTTTGAGGTCGTCAATCATATTCTGAACATGCTGCTGATTACGGGTTCTGCCGGACTGGCTTTATGGCTGTGGACGCAAGGTCGCGTGGGGGTCGGTGCGGTGGCCGCCGCGATTGCCATGGCCTTGCGCCTGAACGGTATCGCGCACTGGGTGATGTGGGAAATGACTTCATTGTTTGAACAAATCGGCACCGTGCAGGATGGCATCAATACGCTCTCCCAGCAGCACCGCGTCACCGATCGTGCCGATGCGCCACCGCTGAAAGTAACGAAGGGTGAATTGCGTTTCGACGATGTCAGCTTCGCCTATGGCGCGACCGGCGCGGATGCGCGTCAGATCATTGATCACTTGTCCCTGACCATACGTCCGGGTGAAAAACTCGGACTGGTCGGCCGTTCCGGCGCGGGCAAGTCGACCATCGTCAATTTGCTGCTGCGGTTTTATGATGTGGAGCAAGGTCGGGTGCTGATTGATGGCCAGGATATCGCCCACGTTGCTCAGGACAGCCTGCGGGAGCAAATCGGCATGGTGACGCAGGACACCTCGCTACTGCACCGCTCGGTGCGCGACAACATCCTTTACGGCCGTCCTGCCGCCGATGATGCCGACATGATCGCAGCGGCCACTCGCGCCGAGGCGCACGGATTCATTGCGCAACTCGGCGATGCGCATGGACGGCGTGCTTACGACGCGCATGTGGGTGAGCGCGGCGTCAAGCTATCTGGCGGTCAGCGACAACGTATCGCCATCGCTCGCGTGATGCTCAAGGATGCGCCCATCCTGTTGCTGGACGAAGCGACCAGCGCGCTCGATTCCGAAGTCGAAGCAGCGATTCAGGCCAGCCTGTACACCTTGATGGAAGGGAAAACGGTAGTGGCCATCGCGCATCGCCTGTCGACCATTGCGGCCATGGACAGGCTGGTGGTGCTGGATGAGGGTCGTATTATCGAAGAGGGTACGCACCACGAGCTGCTGGAAAAACAGGGGTTGTATGCGCGCTTGTGGGCGCATCAGAGCGGCGGTTTCTTGGGCGAAGAAGCTTAAGGCCATTGCGGCCTGCTCTGCGTTGGCGGTGCAGACCGCCGGATCCTTCGATACGGAATTTCATCCCTCCTCAGGACGAACGGTTCGTGGATAGTGCAACGCCAGCAAATTTCTTCATATGGAGCTTAATTCATACGGAGCTTAAACAACTACCTACCGTTCGTCCTGAGTAGGCGCAACGCGCCGTATCGAAGGATCCGGCGCTGCGCCGGTCGACCCGCTCTGCACGAAGACTCGAGAGCTGCATCCATGCACAGTAAGCCCGAAGCGTCCGGCTTACTGCGGCCCGCGCAACCGGGAAATCACGCCATCAAGCGCGTCCAGATTATCGAAATGAATCACGATCTGGCCTTTGTTTTTGGCGTTGGCTTTGATAACAACTTGCGTCGTCAACACATCCGACAATTCCTCTTCCAATCGCACGATGTCGCGCGATTTGTCCTTGCCGTTGTCACGTGATTTGCCGCCGGCGGCTTGCTCCAGTCCGGCGCGCGTCACCAGTTTTTCTGCTTCGCGCACCGACATCCGTTTGGCGACGATCTGGTTGGCCAGCGTGATCTGGTTCGCAGCATCGACGGCCAGTAAAGCGCGGGCGTGACCCATGTCGATATCGCCGGCCATCAGCATGGTCTGCACCGGACGCGTCAGATTCAGCAAGCGCAGCAAGTTAGACACTGCGCTACGGGAACGGCCCACTGCCAGTGCAGCGCGCTCATGGGTGAAATCAAAGTCGCCGATCAGTCGCTGTATGCCCTGCGCTTCTTCCAGCGGATTGAGGTCTTCGCGCTGCATGTTTTCAATCAGCGCCAGAGCGGCGGTGGTCTGGTCGTCCACATCCTTGACCAGCACCGGCACTTCGGTCAGTCCGGCGATTTTGGCGGCGCGATAGCGTCGTTCGCCGGCGATGATTTCGTATTGCGGCTGGCCTTCACGGGCGACAATCGGCCGGATCAGGATAGGTTGCAGCAAGCCCTGCTCCTTGATCGAGGCGGCCAGCTCGTTGAGCGCACCTTCGTCCATGCGAGTGCGCGGTTGATACTTCCCGGCTTGCAGGTCATCCACTGACAGGTTCGTGGGCGCACCGGCGATAACCGGCGTATCCGCCACAATATCCGCGCCGCCCAATAATGCGTCCAGCCCGCGGCCGAGACCTTTTGATTTTTTAGTTGCCATGTTCTTTTACGAGAGAGTTTTAATACGTTCGACCATTTCGGCACCGAACGCGATGTAGGCTTGCGCACCTCTTGAGGCGGCATCAAAGACAACACCCGGCAGTCCGTAGGACGGGGCTTCGGCCAACCGCACATTGCGCGGGATAACCGTTTTGAATACTTTGTCGCCGAAGTGTTTTTCAAGTTGCTCCGAGACTTGCTGCGATAAGGTCATGCGCGGGTCGAACATGACGCGCAACAGACCGATGACTTTCAGTTCCGGGTTCAGCTTGGCGTGCACTTTCTTGATGGTGTTGACCAGATCCGACAGTCCTTCCAATGCGTAATATTCGCACTGCATTGGAATGACCACGCCATGCGCTGCGCACAAGCCGTTCAGGGTCAGCATAGAGAGCGCTGGCGGGCAATCGATGAGGATGAAGTCATATTCATCGATCACGGGTACAAAGGCGTCCTTGAGCCGTTTCTCGCGGTTGTCCAGCTCGACCATTTCGACTTCCGCACCGGCCAGTTCGCGATTGGCCGGCAACACATCAAAGCCGCCCGCTTCCGAGCGCTGGCGCACTGAGGCGATATCAGCCATGCCGAGCAGCACTTCATAGATGGAGCCTTTCAGCTCCGCCTTGTTGATTCCTGCACCCATGGTGGCATTGCCTTGCGGGTCGAGATCGACCAGCAGCACCCGCTGCTGCAACTGGCTCAACGCCGCTGCCAGATTGACCGCAGTAGTCGTTTTGCCAACGCCGCCCTTTTGATTCGCGATACAGAAAATTTTTGCCATGGCTTCTTTTCGAAATGTTCGTTGTGGCGCTTTAAGTTTTTTTAAGAAGCTCTGATCCATCTACTACCCATCTACTACCCCTCTACTGCTCTGTGACTGCCTGATGCAAATTACGTCGGCATCCGCCTACTCCTGCACGGATTTTTCCAGTTTCGAAGTATCGAATCCTTGCCGGGTTGCCTTATCAACGGCAGCATCGTAGGCGGCGGTCGACAAGCTCTTCGTACGCGACAATATCCACAGATAATCCCGATCAGGCGACCCCACTGTGGCGACGGAATAATCGGGGGTGAGCCCAATAATCCAATAATCGCCCCAGACAAACGGCAACCATGAAAGCCATGCCGGTGCGAATCGCACTTTTAGCCTGGCATTGGTTTTGGTATCGACGATACGTGCGACACCGTTTACTTGATCTACCACCCCGCCCGCCACTTTACATTGGTTAAGCACGCTGATACGGCCATCTTCCTGTGCGGCATAGTCGGCCCGGGTATTGGCGATACATTTTTTCTGGAAGCGATTGGGAAATTTGGCAATTTCGTACCATGTCCCTGCGTAGCGCTGCAGATCCACCGTGCCGACTGTTTGCACTTCTTGTGCCTGCACTGTACTTAGCAGCAATGTAGCCGAAGTCAGGGCGCAGAGGCTGCGACGCAAGGTGGTTTGCAACCCGCGCATTGTTTTGATCTTAGATTGTTGGAGACTCATGCGGATTTTCTCTCGATGAAAATTAAATGCCGTGATGCGGACAAGCCAGGCACGGTCAGAGGCGTAATACGCGCCACCTGCCACCCCTCCGGCAGGCGATCCATTTCCTGCTCTGGCAGTAGCCCTTTGAGGGCTATAAACTGCCCTCCGGGGGCTAGCAGGTGTTGCGACCAGTCGACGAAATCGTGCAACTCTGCAAAAGCGCGGGAGGTGATGACATCAAAATGTTGCTTCAAAGGCAAGTTTTCTACCCGGTCCGTATAGACACTGACATTGCCTAAGTGCAACTCTGCTTTGGCCTGCGTTAAGAACGCGGTTTTTTTATGGACCACATCGACCATCGAGACGTGCATCTCAGGAAAGGCCTCTTCTGCCCAGATAGCGAGGACGATACCCGGCAATCCACCCCCTGCGCCCACATCCAGCACCTGACGGGCATTGGCGAATGCACTGACTGCGGCCAGAGAATCGAGCAAGTGGTGCGTCATCATTTGCGCTGGCTCGCGCAAGGCAGTCAGGTTGTAGACCTTGTTCCATTTGGCCATCAGCGCCTGATACGCAAGCAGCTTTGCTTGCTGCGCTTCGCTCAGTTGCAGACCGAGTGCTTGCACGCCCTCCCGCAAGGTGTGCGCCAGGGCTTCATCCGTGGCGGGGGGGAAATGTGGTTTGCTAGTTGTCGTTGTCATGGGTTCTTGATCAGAGGGGGCGGCACAATTCAGGCGCGCTGCCGCAAGTCGCCCTTTTTTAAATGCACCAACAGCAAGGACAAGGCGGCCGGAGTTACGCCCGCAATGCGCGAGGCCTGTCCCAAGGTTTCGGGTTTGTGCTGATTCAGTTTTTGCCGGACTTCTATCGACAGTGAGCTGACCTCCATGTAATCCAGATCGAGCGGCAACTTCAGTGTTTCGTTGTGCTCGTGACGACCGATTTCCTTGGCCTGACGGTCGATGTAGCCGGCGTATTTGACATGAATTTCTACTTGTTCGCGCACATGGTCTTCACTAACGCCGGGACCGGCCATCGGCTGTCCTTCTGCATCGCGTAAGCTCATCAGACTTTGGTAGCTGACATCCGGACGGCGCAACAGATCAAGCAAAGAATATTCACGCTCGATGGGCTTACCCAGAACCCGCTCTGCTTCTGCTACGGGCAGGGTACGCGGATTCACCCAAGTGGATTTGAGTCTTTCCAGTTCGAGGGCAACCGATTCGCGCTTGCGCTCAAATTGCTCCCACTGCGCATCGCCGACGCAACCCAGTTCACGTCCGATTTCGGTCAGACGCATGTCAGCGTTATCTTCGCGCAAGCTAAGCCGGTATTCAGCGCGGCTGGTGAACATCCGGTACGGCTCCTGCACACCTTGCGTAATGAGATCATCGACCAGCACACCCAGATAGGCCTGATCGCGGCGCGGTGTCCATGCATCGCGTTGCTGCGTTTGCAACGCGGCGTTGAGTCCTGCCAGCATGCCTTGCGCTGCGGCTTCTTCGTAACCGGTGGTTCCATTGATCTGACCTGCGAAAAACAGGCCCTGAATCTGGCGCGTTTCCAGCGATGCCTTTAATCCGCGTGGATCAAAGTAGTCATATTCGATGGCATAGCCGGGGCGAAGTATATGCGCCTGCTCCAAGCCGCGCATTGACCGTACCAGCGCTAACTGCACATCGAATGGCAGACTGGTGGAGATGCCGTTAGGGTAATACTCGTTGGTCGTCAGTCCTTCCGGCTCCATGAATATCTGGTGCGAATCTTTGCCGGCAAAACGGTGGATCTTATCTTCTATCGATGGGCAATAACGCGGCCCGACGCCCTCGATGACTCCGGTATACATCGGGCTGCGATCCAGTCCGGCGCGGACGATGTCGTGCGTCCGCTCATTGGTGTGGGTAATCCAGCATGGCATTTGCCGCGGATGCATGGCGGCATTCCCCATGACTGAAAAAACAGGTATGGGATCAAGATCGCCGGGCTGCTCTTCCATCACTGAAAAATCTACGCTACGCCCATCAATGCGCGGAGGCGTCCCGGTTTTCAAGCGTCCCTGCGGCAGCTTCAATTCTTTCAAGCGTGCAGATAAAGAGATGGCTGGGGGATCACCCGCACGTCCTGCTGAATAGTTATTCAGGCCGACATGAATTTTGCCATCAAGGAAAGTGCCGGCAGTTAGCACTACCGCCCTGCCCGCAAAGCGAATCCCGACTTGCGTTACCGCACCAATAACGCGATCGCCCTCCACCATCAAATCATCGACTGCTTGCTGGAACAGCCACAGGTTAGGTTGATTTTCCAGGCGGAAGCGGATTGCTTGCTTGTACAGAATGCGATCAGCCTGGGCGCGCGTGGCACGGACGGCCGGGCCTTTCGAAGAATTCAAGATGCGGAACTGTATGCCAGCTTCGTCGGTCGCCAGCGCCATCGCCCCGCCCATTGCATCCACTTCCCGCACCAGATGTCCCTTGCCAATCCCCCCAATTGAGGGATTGCATGACATCTGCCCCAGGGTTTCGATATTGTGACTGAGCAGCAAAGTCTTCTGCCCCATACGAGCGGAAGCCAGAGCGGCTTCCGTTCCGGCGTGACCGCCGCCGACTACGATGACATCGAACTGAGTAGGAAATAACATGGAATGGGTACGGAAAGGATGAGCAGAGGCGAGATTATAAGTCCTTTTGATCGCTCGTCGGACATTCGCCTTGCGCCGAGCGTTTCACGTGAAACCACTAACAGCCAAACCTTCCGGTTCTTGCGGTAGTTTCACGTGAAACAATGTGCTGTCACGCTGACCATTAACGGAAGAAGGCGTCGTAGCCAGTCTTGAGAACAAGGGCGGAAATAACCACTAAAAATAAACGCCTGACAAACCCGCTGCCATGCCGTATCGCGAGCTTTGTCCCGAACAGGGAGCCAGCAATATTAAATGCCGCCATCAATATGCCCAACTGCCAGATGACGTGTCCGGTGTAACCCAGCCAGGTAAGCGCCGCAAGATTGGTCGCGATATTAACGACTTTGGATACGGCAGAAGCGCGCAAGAAGTCGAAGCCAAACAAGCGGACAAAAGCGAAAACAAGGAAGCTGCCAGTGCCAGGCCCAAAGACGCCGTCGTAGAAGCCCGCCCACGCCCCTACCAAAACAGCCATCCACTTTTCTTTTGAACCGGACAAAAGTGGCACATGATGCTGGCCAAAATCTTTCTTCATAAACGTATAGGCACCGACAGCGACAAGAACAAAGGGAAGAGATTGCCTGATCAAGCCAGTGGGGATATGCGTAACCGTAAAGGCACCGAGGAATGACAGCAACAATGCGGCAATGGCGGCGGGTGCGGCCGTACTCCAACGAATGCGAACTGTGCGTGCATAGTTAACAGCGGAAGCAGTGGTACCCATAATGCTGGCAACCTTATTGGTTCCTAACAAGGTTGCCGGGGCGGTATTGGGGAAAACGGAGAACAAAGTCGGTACCAGAACAAGACCTCCACCACCGACGACAGCGTCGATCAGACCGGCAACAAAGGCGGCAATGCACAGAATAAAGTAATCAAGCATGGAAAAAATCTGAGGATAAAGTAAGGGGCGAAAAAAAGGCGCGTCTTACAAGACGCGCCAGTTCATAGGGTCTAAAGCAAGGTGTTGCTAGGGACGTTGGAATCGCCGGAACAGCGCAAGGACTTCGCCGACTATACCCCGTCGGAAAGCCAATACGCAAACGATGAAAATGAAACCCGTCACGATCGTTACCGAGTCACCCAAAGTATTGAACCACTCAACACCGGTCGCGTGGGAGAGCCACATGCCTATATCACCCAGCTTTTCTTCTAGCAAGATGATGAGGACAGCACCAACGATTGGCCCCACCAGCGTACCCAGACCACCCACCAGAGTCATCAGTACAACCAAGCCTGACATGGACCAGTGCGCATCAGTAAGGGTCTCAAAGCCCTGCACCAATGTCTTGGTCGCGCCGGCCAGACCAGCCAGTGCAGCCGACAAAACAAAGGCCAAAAGTTTATAGCGCGCCACATCGTAACCAAGCGAAATAGCGCGCGGTTCGTTCTCCTTGATCGCTTTCAGGACCTGCCCGAAAGGAGAGTTGATAGTGCGAGCAATCAAAGCGAAGCCAGCAACACAAATAGCCAGCACCACATAGTACATATTGATGTCTTTACCTAGGTTGATAAAGCCAAACAAGGTACCGCGAGGTACGCCTTGCAATCCATCCTCGCCACCAGTAAAGGGCATTTGCAGACAGAGGAAAAACAGCATTTGTGCCAGCGCCAGGGTGATCATGGTGAAATAAATCCCTTGCCGGCGAATAGCCAGCAAGCCCATCAGCAAACCGATACTGGCGCCTGCCAATGTTCCCAATAAAAGTCCTATCTCAGTTGGGAATCCCCACACCTTCAAGGCTTGTCCTGCAACGTAGCCCGCACCACCGAAAAAAGCAGCGTGACCGAAAGACAGCAGACCGGTGTAACCAATCAACAGATTGAAGGCGCAAGCGAAGAGGGCAAAACACAACATCTTCATCAGGAACACCGGATAGATGCCGAACGGTGCCGCCAGCAACAAAAGCAGAATGACGATGGCAAATAATTTCTTGTTCATAAGAGCGCCCATGGACTTATTTCTCTTTCCCGAATAACCCTGCCGGACGCAGCAGCAGCACGATCACCATAATAATGAACACGACCGTGGCAGACAGCTCAGGATAAAACACCCGCGTCAATCCTTCGATCACCCCCAGGCCAAGACCGGTAAGAATGGAGCCGAGAATAGAACCCATGCCCCCGATGACGACAACGGCAAAAACAACAATGATCAGATTGGAACCCATCAAAGGAGACACCTGAATCACCGGCGCGGCCAGTACTCCGGCGAAAGCAGCGAGTGCCACACCAAAGCCATAAGTCAGAGTAACCATCAGCGGGACGTTGATGCCGAAGGCCTCGACCATTTTTGGATTTTCAGTACCTGCGCGAAGGTAGGCGCCGAGTCGGGTCTTTTCGATCACAAACCAGGTCGAAAAACACACTACCAGCGAAGCCAGAACCACCCATGCTCGATAATTAGGCAAGACCATGAAACCCAGATCAGTTGCGCCTGACAAGGCATCCGGGACCGAATACGGCTGACCCGAGACCCCATACACCGACCGGAACAAGCCTTCTACCATCAGCGTAATACCAAAGGTCAATAACAAGCCGTAAAGATGATCCAGCTTATAAAGCCAACGCAGCATGGTTTTTTCGATGAGAATTCCGAACAAACCAATGAGCAAAGGAGCAAGTACCAGCATCTCCCAGTAGTTCAAGCCGAAATAGTTCATGCCCATCCAGGCAGTGAACGCACCCAACATATACAAGGTGCCGTGGGCGAAGTTAATAACATTAAGCAGGCCGAAAATTACCGCGAGTCCTAGCGATAACATGGCGTAAAACGAGCCGTTGACCAAGCCCAGCAAAAGCTGGCTCAACATGGCTTGCAAAGGAATACCGAAGATTTCCATGGAATCAGGTTCAAACCTTATCAGTAGGGTTGAAAAGAAAAACTATTGTCAGAAAGAAACTTCTGACGAATCGATGTGAGCGACAGACAGCAAAGCGAACTGGTTTAGTTGTTTAAGATTGAGTTCACTGCAGCCGACAAAAAAGAAAACACGCTATCAGAGAGACGAACGACGTAGTCAAAACAGAGATAAAACTAAAGCAATAAACATCTGTATCAAGCCATACGAAAGAAAAGTGCAATGCCGCGGGCCACAGCAATCGTGACCCGCCGCGAAATGTCCCCTGCCCTATAGGACAGAGAACAACACTAGATTACTTCCAGGCAGCACACTTCGACTCAGCCTTAGTAGTCCATGCCTGCTCGGCAGGAATCGTCTGAACCAGCTTGTAGTAGTCCCAAGGGTACTTGGATTCAGCCGGTGTTTTGACCTGGAACAAGTACATGTCATGAACAACGCGGCCGTCACCACGCAAATAACCGTTCTTTTGGTAGACGTCGGTGAACTTGGTCTTTTTCATTTGCGCCAGTACCTTGTCGGTATCGTCGCTGCCCACTGCTTTGACTGCCATCAGATACTGCAAGGCAGCGGAATAGTCAGCAGCTTGCAGACTGGATGGCATCTTTTTCTGTTTGGAAAAATACTTCTGCGACCATGCGCGGGTTTGCTCGTTCTGATCCCAGTACCAGCTATCAGTCAAATACAAACCTTGCGTGGTTTTCAGCGTCAAGGAATGAATATCGTTGATGAACACCAGCAGGCCAGCCAGTTTTGCGGTTTTTGTCACGCCAAATTCGTTAGCTGCTTTGACCGCATTGATGAAATCGCCGCCGGCATTCGCCAAACCAATGATTTGCGCCTTGGATGATTGTGCTTGCAGCATGAAAGACGAGAAATCGGATGCGCCCAGAGGGTGCTTAACCGAACCCAGCACCGTACCGCCAGAGGCCTTGACCACGGTCGATGTGTCGCTTTCGAGTGACGCGCCAAACGCATAATCGGCTGTCAGGAAGAACCAAGTCTTACCGCCCTGCTTAACCACTGCTGAACCAGTACCTTTAGCCAAAGCAACAGTATCGTAAGCGTAGTGAACGGTATAAGGAGAGCATTCTTCATTGGTCAGACGCGCCGAACCAGCACCATTTTCAATGAAAATCTTTTTCTTTTCGGAGGCCACTTTCGCCATGGACAATGCAGTGCCGGAATTGGTACCACCGATCAGAACGTCCACCCCTTGTTGATCAAACCATTCGCGGGCGCGACTGGCTGCAACGTCGGCTTTGTTTTGATGGTCGGCAACGACCAGTTCGATTTTCTTGCCATTGATAGCGCCACCCATTTCAGCGATTGCCATCTTGATAGCTTCCGCGCCGCCCTGACCATCAATATCCGAATACACACCGGAGATGTCGGTAATGAAACCGATCTTGATGACATCGCCGGAAATCTGCGCAGATACTGGTGCCGCAAAGGCAGCCGCTGCAACCGCGGTCGCGATTGCAAAAGCCATTTTATTGAGTTTCATTTTTTATCTCCTGGTGGGTGAAGCTATGCGAACAGAGGTCAAGGTAATACGCATGCAGCATGCTTACATGAAACTTAAAGAAGCTTCGTCAAAACTGATTGCACGCAAGCAAGTGAAATCCTGGTCAAACGCCCAGCAATTCGTTGAGTCGATGGGATTTAGCATCCAGTTCCGAAGAAGCGAAAGACTCAACAATCTGGCCATGCTCGACGACATAGAAACGATCTGCCAGCGGTGCGGCAAAACGGAAATTTTGTTCTACCATCACGATGGTGTAGCCCTTGGACTTCAGCGTCGTAATCATGCGTGCAAGGGTTTGCACGATCACCGGAGCAAGTCCTTCGGAAATTTCATCCAGGAGAAGCAGACGAGCGCCCGTACGCAAAATACGTGCGACTGCCAGCATCTGCTGTTCGCCGCCTGACAAACGGGTGCCTTGACTGTGCTTGCGCTCTTCCAGGTTGGGGAACATCTCGTAAATTTCTGCAACCGACATCCCTTTGTCCGTCTTCGAGACCGAAGGTGGCAGCATCAGATTTTCTTCCGTGGAAAGCGAAGAGAAGATGCCCCGCTCTTCAGGACAGTAGCCCACACCTTGATGCGCAATTTTGTAAGTTGGCAAGGCGATGGTTTCGACGCCGTTAATCTTGATGGAACCAGTGCGCGCACCTGTCAAACCCATGATGGAGCGCAAAGTAGTGGTGCGACCGGCACCGTTACGGCCCAGCAGCGTTACGACTTCACCGCGACCAACGGTCAAATTCACATTGTGGAGGATGTGCGACTCACCATACCAGGCTTGTAAATTGCTGATTTCAAGGGCGGGAACATGAGTTGAAGTAGCCGAATTTTTGCCAGTCGGTGCAGGTGCTGCAATAACTTCACTCATCAATGCGCTCCTTCAAGCTCAGCAGTGCTAGTACCCATATAGGCTTCCATCACTTGCGGGTTTTTCGATACTTCTTCGTAACGACCCTCAGCAAGTACTGCGCCGCGTTGCAAAACACTAATGCGATCGCAAATACCCGCGATCACATTCATATTGTGTTCCACCATGAGGATGGTACGACCCACTGACACCTTCTTGATCAAAGCAGTCACGCGATCGACATCTTCATGACCCATGCCTTGTGTAGGTTCATCAAGCAGCATCAGCTCAGGCTCCATCGCCAATGTCGTGGCAATTTCCAGAGCGCGTTTGCGGCCGTAGGGCAAATCAACCGTAATCGTGTCAGCGAATTCGCTGAGATCAACTTCCTCAAGCAGCGCCATAGCGCGCTCATTCAATTGATTCAGAGAGGCAGAACTTTTCCAGAAGTGGAAGGAAGTACCAAGGCTGCGTTGCAGGCCAATACGGACATTTTCCATCACGCTGAGGTAAGGAAACACTGCCGAGATTTGGAATGAACGGATAATGCCCTGGCGGGCAATTTGCGCCGGCGCTGCCGACGTGATGTCTTTCCCGTTAAACAATATCTGGCCTGAGGTAGGTTCCAGAAATTTGGTAAGCAAATTGAAACAGGTAGTTTTACCAGCTCCATTAGGGCCGATCAGCGCGTGAATATGGCCGCGTTCAATTTGTAAATTGACCGCACTCACTGCCGTAAAGCCCTTGAAATCTTTGGTCAGATTCTTGGTTTCAAGAATGACATCACTCATCGTCTCATCCAATCATGTATCGACTGGCATGCAATCCCCCCGGACGTGTCTCCATCCCGTAGGGGACAGACTTTCGAAACCGAGGTGATATATGCCTGCCTTGGCGGTCACTTCACTCTTTTGGTGTTTTTGGCGACCGTAATAATTCGAAATTATTACTCGAACAAATTTAATTCTGGCTGCATGGTATCCGAGCTATCGGGTTCCGACAATACGCAATTTTACGGATAATTGCGCGGAGTCAATTCTGGGCAAGCCAGTTGCAGAAAATACCTGAAGCAGAGAGATTACTTTACTTTGCCGTTTCGTATCATTTGCGCGGCTTTTTCAGCAATCATCAAGGTAGGCGTATTGGTGTTACCTGAGGTGATAGTGGGCATCACTGAAGCATCGACTACACGTAGGCCACGCACCCCCCTCACCCGCAGCTGACTATCAACCACTGCCAGCGGATCATCTGTGTGCCCCATTGCACAAGTACCTACAGGGTGAAAAATGGTTGTACCAATCTCAGCGGCCGCCTGTGTCAGCTCAGCTTCAGTTTGATAGGCTGAACCCGGCTTGTACTCTTGCGGCTGGTATTTTTGCAAAGAGGACGCCGCCACAATGCGCCGCGTTAGACGAATAGAATCCGCAGCAACTTGACGATCTGCCTCGGTAGAAAGATAGTTAAGCGTAATTTTTGGGGCTTCTGTAGAACCGCCTGCAACACGGACGTGGCCACGGGAAGTTGGCCTTAAATTACACACGCTCGCAGTAAATGCCGGGAAGGTATGTAACGCATCCCCAAATTTCTCCAGAGACAAGGGTTGAACGTGGTACTGAAGATTGGCCGTTTTTTGCCCAGGATCGGATTTGGCAAAAGCACCTAATTGCGACGGCGCCATGGACATAGGGCCCGACCTGAACATCGCATATTCCATACCGATTTTGAATTTTCCAAACCAACTGTTGGCCAGTATGTTCAAGGTTTTTACACCGTTAACTTTAAAAACCATGCGCAGTTGAAGATGATCCTGCAAATTCTCACCGACACCAGATAGCTCATGCACCACCGGAATAGCATGCTGTTGCAGTAAAGAACCCGGTCCTATTCCGGACATCTGGAGAATCTGTGGTGATCCTATCGCCCCTGCCGTCAGCAATGTTTCTTGCGTTGCTTCAGCGAACCACTGACGCCCACCCCCGGTAAACTCAACACCGCTGCAGCGAGGGCCGTTTTCGTCGGTTTCGATGCGACAACGCGTCACATGGCAACCCGTCATGATTTCCAGATTGCCGTATTGCATAGCAGGCTTAAGGAAGGCTTTCGCCGTATTCCAGCGTATGCCGCGTTTTTGATTGACGTCGAAATAACTGGAACCTTCGTTGTCGCCACGATTGAAGTCATCAATCTTGGGAATGCCTACTTCTGCCGCTGCATCACGAAACGCGTCCAACAAGTCCCATGACAGCCTCTGCTTTTCGACGCGCCATTCACCGCCAGCGCCATGCATTGCATCAGCGCCTTTGTAATAATCTTCACTTTTCTTGAAAACCGGCACGACCTTATCCCAACTCCAACTATCGTCCCCGGTAGCAGATGCCCACTGGTCGTAATCGCGAGCCTGGCCACGCATGTAAATCATGCCATTGATGGAAGAAGATCCCCCGAGTACTTTGCCACGCGGATAAAGCAGACTGCGTCCTTGCAGGCCAATGTCTGCCTCCGTACGGAAACGCCAGTCAGTGCGTGGGTTGTCGATGCAATACAGGTATCCGACAGGAATGTGAATCCACAGGTAATCGTCTTTTGCACCGGCTTCAATCAGAAGGACTTTGACATCCTTATCCCTGCTCAGCCGATTAGCCAACACACAACCGGCCGTTCCGGCGCCGATAACGATATAGTCGTATTTGCCTGCTGATTCCATTCCTGTCCCCTCTTGTCTGATTGCTTTTACTTGGCGACGGGCATGGTGAATTCCGCCCCTTTACCGATGCTGGTCGACCAGCGCTGCATGATGGATTTGTAGCGGGTGTAAAAACGGATGCCTTCTTCGCCGTAGGCGTGGCTGTCACCGAACAAGGATCGTTTCCAGCCACCAAAAGAATGCCAGGCCATAGGCACAGGGATAGGCACGTTGATACCGACCATGCCCACTTCAATTCGACGCGAGAACTCACGCGCCGTATTGCCGTCTGCGGTGAAGAGGGAAACGCCATTGCCATATTCATGCGCATTGATCAATTTGACCGCTGCTGCAAAATCGGGAACACGCACCACGCACAGAACCGGCCCGAAAATCTCTTCCTGATAAATCTTCATGTCGGCAGTAACGTGATCGAACAAAGTACCACCGAGGAAGAAACCATTTTCATGGCCGGCAACGCGCAAACCACGACCATCGACCAGCAACTTGGCACCTGCGCGCTCGCCCTCTTCGATATAGCCCTCTACCTTGGCTTTATGCACGGCACTGACTAACGGCCCCATTTCAGCATCAGCTTCCACACCATTCTTGATCACCAGAGCCTTTACACGGGGCACCAGCGCCGCAATCAGCTCATCTGCCACCGACCCTACGGCAACAGCCACAGAAATCGCCATACAGCGCTCTCCTGCAGAACCGTAGGCAGCGCCGATCAGTGCATCGACAGCTTGCTCCAGATTGGCATCCGGCATAACGACCAGATGGTTTTTTGCCCCGCCCAGTGCCTGAGCGCGTAATGGGTAGGGACCTGCACGCAAAGTCGCCTGTTGATAAATGTATTCCGCGATAGGTGTTGAACCTACAAAGGAGACCGCCTTGACATCCGGATGCTGCAATAGAGCATCAACCGCGACTTTATCCCCTTGCACCACATTGAAAACACCGTCTGGGAGCCCAGCACGTTTGAACATATCCGCCAGCAACAAGGAAGGGGAAGGATCCCGTTCCGAAGGTTTCAGGATGAAGCTGTTGCCAGTAGCAATAGCGACCGGGGCCATCCATAGAGGCACCATCACGGGAAAGTTGAAGGGTGTGATGCCGACTGTAACGCCCAAGGGCTGACGCAAATTCCAGTTATCGATACCACCACCGATGTTGTCGCTGAATTGCGTTTTCATCAATTGCGGTATGCCGCACGCAAATTCGACGACTTCCAGGCCACGGGTGACTTCGCCCTTTGCGTCGGATAAGACTTTTCCATGCTCACTGGTAATCGACGCAGCAAGGGCATCTTGCTGCTGTTCCATTATTTGTTTGAGATTAAACAAAATTCTGGCGCGCTTGAGCGGCGCCGTTTCACCCCATGCAGGGGCTGCTGACTGCGCAGACGCAACAGCCGTATTGACATCTTCAATACTGGCTAAACCCACACGCCCCGTCACTTCACCGGTTGCCGGATTGAACACATCCTGCTCGCGGCCACTGGTCGATGCCGTCAAACGGCCATGAATGAAATGCTGGAGCGGGGTAGTCATAAGCAAGCCTTTTAATAAAAGTTAGGTTTAATGTAATTTAGGAGCATATCGACGAATTTAATATAAATCCAATCAGTAATTATCAACGTCAATATTAGTAAAACTTATAATAAGGGCTTGATTCCGCACGTCCCAAACAAGTCAACACCCTCGTTTTCAGAAAGAAGCATCATGGACCTCACACAACTTCGCGCTTTCGTGACAGTGGCACAGGAAGGTAATCTCACTCGTGCCGCAGAACAATTGCATGTGAGTCAACCGGCAGTCAGCTTACAGCTCAAAACCTTGCAACAAGATTTAAATCTTGTTTTATTCAAGCGCACTCCTACCGGAATGAAATTGACAGACGATGGTTTGAAACTGCTTCCACAAGCGCAAAAATTATTGTCCGGAATGCAGGACTTCAAACAATCTGCCCATGCTTTGCAAATACAGCCGCTGAGGCTGAAAGACAAACTTTCCATAGGGACCATACTGGATCCCGAATTTATACGACTGGGGGCCTTCCTGAAGCGTCTGGTGGAGCAACAGCCGGCTATCGCTACCCGGTTACAGCACCATATGTCAGGCGGAGTGTTGCAGCATGTGCGCAGTGGGGAGCTGGATGTGGGCTTTTATCTTGGAGAGCCAGGCAAAGGTTTTCATGCGCTGACACTCACTTCTTTTACTTACAGCGTCATAGCCCCAGCCGGCTGGAAACAACGCGTTGTGGACAAAAACTGGAAACAATTGGCAAGTCTGCCGTGGATCTGGACTCCCCCTGAGTCTGCGCATCATCGTTTGCTGAGCAAAATTTTTCAGCAATATAAAGTTAATCCAGACAAAGTCGCTCTGGTCGACCAGGAAGCCTCCATGTTGGATTTGGTGAAATCTGGCGTGGGTTTGTCGCTTGCAAGAACTTCAATAGCGCTCAATCAGGCGCAAGCGCATGGACTGGTCATTGCTAACGCCGTTAGCCTATCGACTGAACTGTCGTTCGTCGTTCTTGAAAAACGCTTTAACGAATCGGCAATTGCAGCGGCATTCGATATTGTTAAAAATTTGTGGCAATGAAACTGTCGGTTTGAGTTTCCAAATATGTTGTTTCGGGATGTTTTGGTTTGAGATGGCTTTATCGTGTTCTTAAATTAAAAGCTTATATATATAAATAGTAGTAATAGTAGGGAGTGCAAAATTTGTGGATAACTGGTTTTTCTCTTTTATTTTCAAGTACTTGGTTCGAAAATAAATGCTTCGTAAACTCTGTATGGAAGGAGGATGAATTCAGGATAAAAAAAGACAAGGCGATTTTTTTGTTAGTTGTTCATTAATAGCTAACAGCTTATCCACAGAGTTATTAACAAGACTTGTTTTGAATAAAGTTGTTTTCCGTTTTTAAAAAAAGAAAAAATCCCCTCAGTTTGAAAAAATCCCGTTTTTGATTTATTAAGTTAACAGCTTATATATATAAATAGTAATAATAGTAGGCATTCGCTAAATTGTGGATAAGTCACTATTCCTCTTTATATACAGGTACTTATCGCGAAAATAAGTGACTTGTAAACTCTGTATGAACGCAGGATGAGTTTGGGATAAAAACGGAAGGGGGGTAAATGGCGGGAGTTGTCCAATAATGCTCAACAGCTTATCCCCAGGCTTATCCACAGCCGAAACAAGGGCTTGCTTCAAGCGACAGACAGAAAGTGGGGAAGAGAGCGACGTGCCTGCTGGCTTGCCAGAAAGCATTCAGCAAGCCAGTGCAGTCGTTTTAGTTGGTAGGACCTGGAAGCGGCGCAGCCGTAACAGGAACGGCTGCGAGGGGTTTGATGCCGGCTTTGACAAGAAACTGGCTGCAGTTATCATCGTTGCTCGATCCTGCGTACATTAAGGGCAGCAAAGCCGCCGGAGCCGCCAGCAGTCCCAGCGCCAGAGCGCCACCTGCACGCAAAGCAAGCACGCCCTTGTCGACGCTGATATCCGGCTGGTTAAAGCTGCCAGTAACGTAAAGCGGAGCATTCAGGGAAAAAATACGGATGCCCTTGCTTTTGGGATTGATCTTCAAGGCGATCACTTCCTTGTTCAGATTGATCTGGCCTGTGACGGATATGAGCGCGTCTTCGGTATCGAGAAGGAAGGTACGTGCATCCATGACCCCATGACTGATATTGAAATCGCTGACAAGGCAGTTCAATTTCACCTGCTTGTCTCCGAACATCTTGGAAACAGCAATATTTCCCAGATTCAGCCCCATTTCTTCCAGCAATAACTTGCTGATAGCCCCTTGGTTGATCAAAGTCTTTAGTTCACCGTTCGAATTCCCCAGCATCATTGCAACGGAATCACCAGAGGCTGATAGGTGAGCATCTCCGTTAATTTCGCCGAAACTTGTTTGATTCACTTCCAGCGCCGGGAATAACTTTTGAATTTTTAGATGCCGTGCTGACACGGTAACTGCCGCATTAATGCGTTCCGAACGTCCATCCAGAATTGCCTTGGAAACCAGTTGGCCATCAGCCATAGAAAAATTAAGTGGTGACAGCGTCAGTACTTTATCTTTCATGCGAATAGTCGTGACCAAGTCGGAAAAATGCAGATTTTTGTCTTTCACGATTTGCCGGGCCGTGAACTGGATATCGGCGTCTAGCGCATCCCAGTTGGCTGTTTGAAACTGCATCTGTGGCAGCACTTTTCCTGTAGGTTGCCTTTCTTCCGCGCCGCGCTGCTGTTTGGACGCATTCGAATCAGCACCAATGACCGGGCCTAAATCCTGTAGTCGCAGCAGACGCGACGCTACTTTGCCGCTCAAAACAGGGCGGGCCTGTGGACTGGTTTCGTATTGCACCGAACCGCTCAGATCGCTGGCACCCACCTTGCCGGAAAATTGATCGTAGGTCCAAAGGCTGTGGACTTTATCCAATTGCCCGGTTAAATGCCCTTCCGTGTGGAAGGGCGGTGTCTGCGGCAACAAGATGCCCGTGAGGGGAAACAGATGCGCCATGCTGTCGCTCGATAAACTGAGTTGCAGATCAATTGCTGCCAGATTGTTTGGTTTTGTCAGGTTACCTTTGAACGCAATAGCGCTTTTACCGAGCTGCACTTTAGCTTCCAGCGGAAAAGGGACGGCTTCATTTTGCAGCGAAAGTACGGAACCCGCCTTACCGTTGCCGACAATGGGCGCGCCGTTGTAATCACCATTCACCGACCATAGCAAGCCATAACTGCCCGGGAGCGCCTGCGGTAAGGTGTCCATCAGCATGCGAGCGCGAATTTTCAGGAAGGCGTCGTTGAGTTGCACCGATCCTTTGTTGATAGCAATGCGTTCCAGGCGAACATTCCATGCGGAAGGAGGTAATACTTTGAAGGTCCAGTTATTTTGTAAGGATTTACTGCGAGAGAGAGAAAGCGACGGGGCATCCATTTCCAGTGTCGGTAACACGATGTTCATCTGCAACAAGGGCAACAGTTCTACGCTGAAGCGCAAACGGTCTATTTTCAGCATGTCCTCGGTAGCAGATGCCCCATCAGGATTGGACAGGCGAATATCCTGTGCTGTAATTTCTGGCAGAGGTATCCAGCCTTGATGGGCTGTTTGTGATTTCTTCCACTCCAAAGAAAGCGGGCCGTTAATAGCAAAATGCCGACCAGTATTGTTACTGATGCGCTGATTTAACCAAGGCTTGAAACGGTCGATATCGAGGTTGAGCAAGATGGCCGCGCACAGAATAATCAGAGTGACGATAAAGGCAAAAAACCAGGCGACGTATTTGGGGAGAGAGTGCATGTGAGTCCTGATAGACCTAATAAGTCTGATTTTTAAGTATCAATACGACCGAATTCGTCGTGTGTGGTGGCGCTCAAGTGCGCTCGCAGCCATTTATGGGCCGGATTGCGGGCATCGCGCTCATGCCAGAGCATATCGACATGCTCTTGTGGGGTCTGAAACGGTAATTCCTTGACGACCAGCGCTTCCGTCATTCCTGTGGCGGCGATCAGATGGCGCGGTAATACCGTGATCAGATCGGAACTGGCAACGATGCGACCCGCAGTAAAAAATTGGTTCACGGTCAATAAAATACGCCGTTCGCGGTTCATGCTGGCCAGCACATCGTCAATAACAGCGTGCGGCTTGCCTGAAAGACTCACGAGCAAATGATCGGCAGCGCAATACCGGTCCAGCGTCATTTCTTGCGTTGCTAAAGGATGGTTCTTGTTCATCACGCAGACATAGTGGCCGGTATACAGACGCTGATGGCTGATTTGCGTTTTTGCCATGCCGCCATCGGCAAGTTGTGCCGCAACGCCCGGGAAAAACCCAATTGCCAGATCAACATCACCGCGCAATAGCATCGAGCGTGGGTCGCGGGTGGTCAACGGCATCATGCGGATTTTAAGTTGTGGGGCCTCACGCAGTATGGTGCGCACCAGCGACGGTAGCCACAGAGCGGCTGTCGCATCCACCATCGCCATGCGAAAGGTGTTCTGGGCGCGCGTCACGTCAAAGGTCTCCGGCGTAATAATCGCCTCCAGTTCCGATAAGGCCCGGCGTATGGTCGGCCAGAGCTCTTCGGCGCGGGGTGTTGGCTTTACGCCGTGTGCGGTACGGATCAGTAAGTCATCGTGCAGGGAATCGCGCAAACGCTTCAAGGCATTCGATACCGCCGGCTGTGTCATCGCCAGCAGATTGGCGGCGCGTGTCAGGTTTTGTTCGGTCATTACAGCGTCGAAGACGCGTAACAAGTTGAGATCGAGAGTCAGAAAGTTCATGGCAGTCCTGCAAATTGACGGTGTCGATGACGGTGAAGGTGCGGGGGCGAAGGTCGCAATAGCCGCTAGCGCTGAGGCTGATAACGCATGCAAAACACATTCATGAACAATATAACTGTTATCGCCAATCAAAATTGGAAATTATTCGAGGGGATCATTACACTGCAATGCAACATTAACGCATTTAGAGATGAAATTCATAGGGATGCAGTGCCGCGTTAGCGCCAGCCCCTACATTGAAAATCAACTACCAAGGAATACATCATGAGCACCCTGACCGCTTCTTACTCTTCCCACACCAGTCTTGTTAGCAAGATCCGCACTGTATTGCATACATTGTCCATCGCTATTGCAGCAAACAAGAAACAACGCTTGCTGAATGCGCAAAACCTGCATGCGGATCGTGAACTGGCCTATTTGAACAGCATGAGCAACAGCATGGAAGCAACGCAACCGAATCTGGCGGCAGAATTGCGCTTCATTGCATCACGCGGTTAATAACCCGCCAAACGTACGTTAATCACTCGCTGATCGTCGGTTGAAAGCGGAGAAAAGAGTTCTTTCCGCGCCGCACAAAAAGCATGACCGATTTGCCTCGCTGTTGAGTTGCCCTGCGGCCACAACGACAGCCGCAATGAAACAACAGCAGGCAATCACTAAAGAAAGCAACACCATGTTCCTGACCAACTTAGCCTTCCCAATGGAAGCAATTGAAGCTGCGGCCCCTTTCGCACAAACGGTAGCCGGCGCAACAATCGCACTGGTTCGCCCTGTTTTGGGTGTTGGAGCCCTGGCCACATTATTAGTGGTATTCAAACCGCTGGTTGCAGGGGTATTGCGCGCATTGTTGGTGCTGTTCAAGCCAAGGCAGTCTTTGGCAGAACGCCGTGAAAAACACCGCTTTGAAGGCTTGCGCATAATGAACCGTATGGCCAACCACTATAACAATAGCCAACCAGGACTTGCTGCGGAGTTGCGCGCTATTGCTGCCCGCGATTAATTTTGGCTTGTAAAACTGCTTAGCGTAAGACTGTTAGTAAGGCTATACCAAGAAGTAAGATTTGCCGTAAAACGAACCTCGCCTGTTTTTACATGCGGGGTTTTTTTATTGATGCCGGGGGTGTAGCGGTTAATCCTCTGTTCAAAGCTGAAAAAAACGCTGGCAGTAATTTATATTTTTCGAGCCGCAGTCGCGTGTTACCGTAACCAGCTAAGAAAACGCAGCCCATCCCTCCACCCTTATCCGCTACAGCTTGACCAAACAGACATGTGCCAGTTACTCGGGATGAATTGCAATACGCCCACTGATATCGTTTTTAGCTTTACCGGTTTCGCAACACGCGGGGGTTTGACCGATCATCACAGCGATGGCTGGGGCATCGCCTTCTTCGAAGGCTCTGGCGTACGCCATTTCGTCGATTATCAGGCGGCGGTAACGTCGCCCGTAGCCGATCTTATCCGTCGCTGCCCGATCAAATCGCAGCACGTTATTGCCCATATCCGTAAAGCAACCCAAGGACGAGTCACACTCGCCAATTGTCACCCGTTTGTCCGGGAACTGTGGGGGCGTTACTGGGTGTTTGCGCATAACGGGGACTTGAAGAATTTCAACCCGACGCTGGATGGCCCTTATCGGCCCGTCGGAACCACTGACAGCGAACACGCCTTTTGCTACCTTTTGCAAGAATTACAACGTACGTTCGGTTCTGCCTTGCCACCCCTGGCAGACTTGCGCGCGGAGTTAGCACGGCTGATGCCACTAATTGCAGCACACGGCGCATTTAACATGCTGTTGTCGGATGGCTCTGCGCTGTTTGCACATTGCTCCACCAATCTGTACTACGTAATTCGCCAGCACCCCTTCACCACCGCCAAGTTATCGGATGAAGACCTGAGTGTCGACTTCGCCGAGGTCACGACTACCAATGATCGGGTGGCGGTCATCGTCACCCAACCGCTGACGACCAACGAAACCTGGACGGCGTTTCAAAGCGGTGAACTCATCACGTTCATCGACGGAGAAGTTGCATAAGCTTAAACGGTTCATGTAATAAAAATCTGTTCGTAAAAAAGAAGCCGCCTGTGGATAACTTTCGCTGTCGGGAGTAAAATGACCTACCGTGCATCAAGCGGCCATGTCCTCTTCGTTGAACAGGCATGCCGGTAAAATTAATAGCACGCGGCAGCTGAAACAGCTGGCAGTTCCTGAATCAATACCACCCCGTACCCCCATATTGTCTGCTGCCACTCGTTGGCAGCGGATGCGCTTTTCACCTCTTGTCATAAGTAGATTCATGGAAAATTTCTGGCAGGCTTGCTCTGCGCAATTAGAGCAAGAGCTGACGCCCCAGCAGTACAGTGCCTGGATCAAGCCGCTGGTACCGCTGGACTACGAAGACGGCCGGCTGCGCATTGCCGCGCCTAATCGCTTCAAGCTCGACTGGGTCAAGACGCAGTTCGCGAGCCGTATTACAGCAATCGCCGCATCGTATTGGGAAATGGCGATCGATGTGCAATTCGTCCTCGATCCACGCGGCGCTAAAAAAACCGCGCCCGTTGCTTATCCGGCCGGTAATACCGAGGCGGCTTCTTACGTCGCGTCTCAACAGAGGTCTCCGGAAGCGCAAGCACCGGTTGTGCCACGTCAAGACCTGTCGCGCATCAACGATGTCCTGACTTTCGATAACTTCGTCACCGGAAAAGCCAACCAGCTGGCGCGCGCCGCCGCAACCCAGGTCGCGAATAATCCCGGGGTGTCCTACAACCCGCTATTTCTCTACGGCGGCGTCGGATTGGGCAAAACCCATCTGATTCACGCAATCGGCAACCAGGTCCTTATCGACAATCCGTCGGCAAAAATCCGCTACATCCACGCCGAGCAATATGTGCGCGACGTGGTGACGGCCTATCAGCGCAAGGGTTTCGACGACTTCAAGCGCTACTATCATTCACTCGATTTGTTGCTGATTGACGATATTCAATTTTTCGGCGGCAAGAGCCGCACGCAGGAAGAATTCTTTTACGCATTCGAAGCGCTGATCGCCGCCAAAAAACAAATCATCATCACCAGCGATACCTACCCCAAGGAAATCACCGGCATGGACGAGCGCCTCACTTCGCGCTTCGACTCCGGCCTGACGGTAGCGATCGAACCGCCCGAGCTTGAAATGCGGGTTGCCATCCTGATGAAAAAAGCCACGCAGGAAGGGGTGCAGCTGAGCGATGACGTCGCCTTTTTCGTCGCCAAGCATTTGCGCTCTAACGTGCGCGAACTCGAAGGCGCGTTGCGCAAAATTCTGGCGTACTCGCGTTTTCACGGCAAGGACATCACCATTGACGTAGTCAAGGATGCTCTCAAGGACTTGCTCTCGGTGCAGAACCGACAAGTTTCAGTAGAGAACATCCAAAAGACCGTGGCTGACTTTTTCAATATCAAAGTCGCTGACATGTACTCCAAAAAACGGCCAGCCAACATTGCGCGGCCACGTCAGATCGCCATGTACCTGGCCAAAGAACTGACACAAAAAAGCTTGCCGGAAATCGGCGACTTGTTCGGTGGTCGCGATCACACCACCGTCTTGCATGCGGTACGCAAGATCACAGCGGACCGCCTCAAGAATCCCGAATGCAATCATGAGTTGCATGTGCTTGAGCAGACCCTGAAGGGTTAAAACAGCCGGGTCAGGGCTGATTTGATACAATGGCGAGTGCTTTTTTCACAAATCCGTACAGCAGCAGTAATAAGCTGACTATTTGGCGGTGATGCAAGATAAAAGCAGACTTTTGTACGGCGATAGCAAAAAATACATGCAGTTGATGCAATTTAGCAGCAGAGCTTGGAAATGTACTGAGAAGTGAATGGAATGAAGGCCGCAATACAGTCGTAATGAAGTCGCAATGCAGTCATGACACCCGGCGGCAAGCGCAAAAAAGCGCCTCTCAATGCAGTCGCCCCGGGCAACTTATCAACCACTCTTCGTAAGGGTTCGAGACTATGCAATTGGTCAAAACCAGCAGAGACACCATTCTCCGGCCACTGCAAATCGTGAGCGGTATTGTCGAGCGTCGGCACACATTGCCGATTCTGGCCAATATCCTCATACGCAAAGACGGCGAAAAGGTTTCCTTTCTGTCTACCGATATAGAAGTGCAGATCACGACGCACGCAGAAGTCGGTTCCGGCAGTGAAAGCGTCGCCACCACCGTCGCCGCGCGCAAACTGCTCGACATCCTGCGCGCCCTGCCTGACACCGGCGAAGTCACCATGACCTTGTCCAACAAGCGCCTTACGGTGCAATCGGGCAAGTCGCGCTTCGCACTGCAAACGCTGGCAGCGGAAGAGTTTCCGACCGTAGCCCAGGCCGAGCACTACAACGCCTCCGTCAGCCTGCCGCAAAAAACGCTCAAGCACCTGTTCAACATGGTTCATTTCTCCATGGCGCAACAGGACATCCGCTATTACCTCAACGGATTGCTGCTCGTCGTCGAAGGCAAAAACGTGATCGCCGTGGCCACTGACGGTCATCGTCTGGCTTTCTGCCAGGTCGAAACCGAACAGGATTTCCCGCGTCAGGAAGTCATCATCCCGCGCAAGACCATCATCGAACTGCAACGCTTATTAGGCGACAGCGATGAGCCGGTGCAGATCGACATTGCCAACAATCAGGTCAAGCTCGGCTTTGCCGATATCGAACTGATTTCCAAGCTGGTCGAGGGCAAATTCCCCGACTACACCCGCGTAGTGCCTAAAGGCTACAAAAACAACTTCACCATCGGACGCGATCAATTGCTGCGTTCCTTGCAACGCGCCGCCATCATGACCAGCGACAAGTTCAAGGGCGTGCGCTGGATTGTTGCACCGGGCAGCCTCAAGATCAGCTCCACCAATGCGGATCAGGAAGAAGCCGTCGAAGAACTGGAAATCGATTACGGCGGAGACAGCGTCGACATCGGCTTCAACGTCACCTATCTGCTCGACGTACTCAACAATCTGAAGTCCGACAGCGTCAACATCGCGCTGGGCGACGCCAACTCATCCGCACTGATCACCGTGCCTGAGCAAGCCGACTTCAAATACGTCGTCATGCCAATGCGCATCTAGCACCGCCGGGGACTTCGGTCCCCGCGGCAAGCGCCGCATTACCGCAAGGGGCCGCAACAGCGCGCCCCTTTGCCGCTTTTAAGAATTCAGTTTTACAAGTGATTTTGCAATTAGTTTTGCGCATTCAGTCTTTGAGTTTCTTGCACTCCGTCATCGTTTTTTCAAAAGGTAGCCATGTCCACCACTCCAGCAGAGAACTCCAGCGTCGCGTCGGAAGAACAGTACGGCGCCTCCTCCATCCAGATTCTGGAAGGACTGGAAGCCGTACGCAAACGTCCTGGCATGTACATCGGCGACACCTCCGACGGCACGGGCCTGCACCATCTGGTATTCGAAGTGCTGGATAATTCCATCGACGAATCGCTGGCCGGACATTGCACCGAAATCAACGTCACCATCCACGTCGATAACTCGATTTCCGTCACCGACAACGGCCGCGGCATTCCGACCGGCCTGAAGATGGACGACAAGCACGACCCCAAGCGCAGCGCCGCTGAAATCGTCATGACCGAACTGCACGCTGGCGGCAAGTTCGATCAGAACTCCTACAAAGTCTCCGGCGGTTTGCACGGCGTCGGCGTTTCCTGCGTCAACGGCCTGTCCAAACTGCTCAAGCTGACGATTCGTCGCGACGGCAAAATGTACGCCATGGATTTCGTGCGCGGCATACCGCAAGACCGTCAGATCGTGATGCTCGACGGCATCGCCACCTCGCCCATCAAAGAACTCGGCGCAACCGACAAGCGCGGCACTGAAGTTCACTTCTGGGCCGATGAAGAAATTTTCACACACGTCGAATTCCACTACGAGATTCTGGCCAAGCGCATCCGCGAACTGTCCTTCCTCAATAACGGCGTGCGCATCAAACTGTCCGACCATCGCACCGGCAAGGAAGAAAATTTCGCGTTCGAAGGCGGCACCCGTGGTTTCGTCGAATACATCAACAAGAACAAGAGTGTCCTCAACCCGACCATCTTCCAGGCCACCGGCGAAAAAATGTCGGAGCACGGCACCAACATCAGCGTCGACGTCTCCATGCAATGGAACGACGCCTACAACGAACAAGTGCTCTGCTTCACCAACAATATTCCTCAGCGCGACGGCGGCACCCATCTCACCGGCCTGCGCGCCGCGATGACCCGCGTCATCAACAAGTACATTGAAGAACACGAGTTCGCCAAAAAAGCCAAAGTCGAAATCTCCGGCGACGACATGCGCGAAGGCCTCACCTGCGTGCTGTCCGTCAAAGTGCCCGAGCCGAAATTCAGCTCGCAAACCAAGGACAAGCTGGTCTCCTCCGAAGTGCGCGGACCGGTCGAAGAGATCGTCGCCAAGACGCTTACCGACTTCCTGCAAGAAAAACCGAACGACGCCAAAATCATCTGCGGCAAAATCGTCGAAGCCGCCCGCGCCCGCGAAGCTGCGCGCAAAGCGCGCGACCTCACGCGCCGCAAAGGCATCATGGACGGCCTCGGCCTCTCCGCCAAGCTGGCCGACTGCCAGGAAAAAGACCCGGCGCTGTGCGAACTCTACATCGTCGAGGGTGACTCCGCTGGCGGCTCCGCCAAGCAAGGTCGCGACCGTAAATTCCAGGCCATCCTCCCGTTGCGCGGCAAAGTGCTCAACGTCGAAAAAGCCCGCTTCGAAAAAATGCTCTCGTCCGAGCAAATCACCACGCTCATCGCCACACTCGGCACCAGCATCGGCCCCGATGAATTCAACATCGACAAACTGCGCTACCACCGCATCATCATCATGACCGATGCCGACGTCGATGGCGCCCACATCCGCACCCTGCTGCTGACGCTGTTCTACCGTCAAATGCCGTTGCTGGTCGAACGCGGCCACATCTACATCGCCCAACCGCCGCTGTACAAAGTCAAAGCTGGCAAGGACGAGCGCTACCTCAAAGACGATGTCGAAGAAGCGCAGTACATGATGCAAATCGCGCTCAACGACGCTGCCCTGATCCCTTCGGAAAACGCACCCGCCATCAGCGGCGACGCGCTGGCCGAACTGGTTCGTCAGTACAACACTGCCAACGCCATCATCATGCGTCTCACCCGCGCCATCGACAGCGCCGCACTGACCGCCATCATGACCGGCGTCACCTTGCAACTCGACAGCGAAGAAGCCGCCACCGAATCCGCCAGGAACATGACCGCCGCCATCGGCGACCCGGCAGTCGAAGTCGTCATCAGCACCGACGAACTGACCGACAAGCACTCCCTGCGCATACAGCGGCTCCTGCACGGCAACATCAAAATCAGCACCATCGACGCCGACTTCGCCGCCAGTCCCGACTACCTCGTGCTGTCTTCCGCCGCTGCTACCTTCAAGGGCCTGATCGCACCGGGCGCCATGATTCGCCGCGGTACAGGCGACAAAATCAAGGAATCCGCCATCAGCGATTTCCACCAAGCCATGGCCTGGCTGCGCGACGAAGCCGAACGCGGCGTCAGCAAACAGCGCTACAAAGGACTGGGCGAAATGAACCCGGAACAACTGTGGGAAACCACCATGGACCCAACCGTGCGCCGCTTGCTGAAAGTGCAGATCGAAGACGCCATTGCTGCGGATCAGATTTTCATGACCCTGATGGGCGACGACGTGGAACCGCGCCGTGCGTTTATTGAGTTGAATGCCTTGAGGGCGGGGAATATTGACGTCTGATGAGTTAGAGTCTGTTGACACTACTCACTAACGAAACCTCAACAGACTCTGGAATTTCATCAAGGGCAAGAGGCATTGAAAGGCCGTGCAATGCAGCCCTTCAATGCCTCTCTATATGCCACAGTTATCTCAAGCCTCTTCATAAGCAGACAATGCCTGCTCCCTCCTAGTTTGCTGATTCCAACGCCAGCATGGCAAACGTCGCCAGCCAGTGTTCACCGGCATATTCGCCGCTGACAACATGGGGTAGACCCGCCTCAATATGACGGTGCGCCGCCGCAAGCAATGTGGACGTGACCGGTGCGCTTTCCGGCAAATGTCGGGCGATCTTTTTCATGCACCAGGCGCGGCTCAAATTCAAACCATTCAAATGGGCAATCTTGGGGTCGCTATGATCGCTGACCTCGGCCGGGTTCATCAGTCTGTCGATGTCAGCTAACGCCGGCAAATACTGGGCAAACCAGTCGATGAAGACCTCCGCATCAAGCACATCGGCCATCAGCAGGGCTTCAGTCAACGCAGCCGACAGGAACTCGTCGCCGCCCGGTTCGTAATGCGCTGGATAATTGCTGTCGCCCGTGAAGTAACGGAGGGCGGCGTTGACCACGGCGTTTTCCAGTTCCGTGTCACCGCGATGGCGAGCAAAATCGAGTATCAACTTTAAGGCAAACGCACTGTTGTAATGGGTACCGACGCGAATGGCATAGCTGAGTTTGGCGAAATAACTGAACACGCGCGCGCGTATTTCCGCGACCAAAGGCTCCATGCTTGCCAGCCAGATTTTCGCCTTTGGGTGCTGCCACGTTTCCAGTTCCTGCGCCAGCGCCATGATCCACGCCCAGCCGTAAGGGCGTTCAAAAGGAGCGCGTCCCGGTGCCTGAAAATACGCCAGCTCCTGGTGCATATTGGCCGTAGTAAAGTGTTCGTCGAACAGCGTTGCAATTTCATCTTGCTGTTCCAGCAGCGGATAAAGACGGGCGCAACGGACCAACAGCCAGTAGCCGTGTACCGCTGAATGCCAGTCGTAGCAACCGTAGAACACCGGGTGCAGGGTACGCGGCGACAAGATATCCTGCGGGTCGTTCAAGACGTGCATGATGTGATTCGGATATTCGTGGCGCAAAGAGCGCAGAGGCAAGCGAACGAAGGCCGAAACCTGATCAAGAGTGAGCTGCATGGAATCTCCCTAACGGAATATGATGAAATACATCAACACAATATTGGCGGCCAATAGCGTCAATGCAGTGGGAATCTGGACCTTGATGACCAGGTATTTATCCTTCAGCTCCAACAGCGCCGCCGGCACGATGTTGAAGTTGGCGGCCATGGGCGTCATCAAAGTTCCGCAATAGCCGGCCAACATGCCCATCGTTACCAGCGGTGCAGGATCGGCATGCTGGCCGACAATCAAAAAGGGCAAGGCGATACCCGCGGTCATGACAGGAAAAGCAGCGAAGGCATTGCCCATGATCATCGCGAACAAGGCCATGCCGACGCAGTAAATCACAACCAGCATGAGGCGGCTGTCTGGATTGATAAACAGGCTGACCACATCCTGCACCGATTTGCCCGTGTGCGCGGCAACGAACACACCACCCAACATCGCCAGCATTTGCGGCAAGACAGCGGCCCAGCCGATGGCATCGAGCAGCCGACGCGATTCACGCACTGCATGCAGCGGCGTGCCACCGGTGAGTTTCCAACCAGTCAGAATCGCGCAGATACACCCAACGCACAGAGCGGCCAGCGTTAGTTGTTTCTGGTCGAGCAGATAGACCCCGCCGATGGACACGCCTTTGAGAAAAACCGTGCACAGCACAGTGACAATCGGTATCAGCAGGGCTGGCAAGAATATCCAGTTGCCAATCCGATTGGCGGATGCCTGGCGCATTTCGGCGCTGCGTTGTTTATACGAGCCGATGGACAGCAAACCGCCGCCGGCGATCAGCGACATCAGTATCACCATCGCGCCGATGATGCGATAGGCCAGCGGCTTTCCTAGTGAAGAAACCAGCAAATCGCTGAACAGGAATACCGAACCAAACAAAAACCAGAATAGTGCCGTGGTCAGGCGTTTCGGATTTCCTTTATCACGCAAGGTCATGCCAACCAGCAGCATGAGAATAACGCCGATCAGATAGTAGATTTCATTAAGGGTAAGCAGGGTGCTCATGCGCTTGCTCCTTGCGCATTCGATTTTTTCCAGGCAGTGACATCGCGATCAATACGGGCATCTAAGCGCACCAGGCGGAACATGTGAATGATGAGGGCCGCGATAGCGGTAGGGATAGCCCACAGCCCGAGATGCAAGGGTTCGATATTGGTGATGCCGTTTTCCTTGAGGAAGGCATCCATCAGTAGCACCGCGCCGAAGGCAATGAAAATGTCTTCACCAAAGAACACGGCGATGTTGTCGCACGCAGCAGAATGCGCGCGCAACTTGTCGCGAATGTGCCGCGGCAATTCACCGTAGCGCGCTGTTGCAGCACCTTCCACCATCGGTGAAAGCAGTGGCCGCACCGTTTGCGCATGACCGCCGATGTAGGTTAATCCAAGCGCGCCCAATCCCTGACGCAAAATAAAATACAACATCAGAATACGTGCGGAAGTGGCGCCAGCCATGCTGGAAATCCAGTCTTTCGCACGCTCTTTCAGACCATAACTTTCGAGCAGGCCGATTATCGGCAGGATCAGCACATAGACCGCCAGGGAACGGCTATTAATAAATTTTTCGCCAAATAATTCCAGCAAAGTCCCGACATCCATACCCACTGACAGGCCGGTTGCCAGACCTGCCACGGTCACAACCAGCAGGGGGTTAAATTTAAACGCAAAGCCAGCAACCACTATCGGGATGCCGATGAGTGGCAATAAATCTATAACGGTCATTGCGATCTCCTGGTCTGGAGGCGGTCGTTGCGCCGCCCCGAGTCCGTTAACTACTTGGTGGACTTGCATAACTTGCGCGGAGCAAGGGAAGAGAGGTGTCGACTTTCATTGCCCGTGGAGTGTTCAGGCGTTGGTGTAGTTCGCGATCGAGTGAAATAAACGAAGGACGCGTAGTGTATTGCGAATGCGATATTTCGGGAGAAAAATGATGCGGTCTTTTGTATCAAAAAGGCCAGGCAGCAGGCCCTTATGGAACTCGTTACGGTATACGCACACGGTATTCAGTGTAGTGGTTGCCCCCTCGCCCCACTCACCACCTGATCCAGGCCATACTTCTTCAGCTTCACATACAAGGTACTTTTCGCAATTCCCAAATGTCGGGCAACGAGAGTAAGGTTGCCGTGATCGGACTCAAGTACTTCGCGTATCGATTTCAACTCCGCATCTTCCAGCGTTCCGGCAGCAGCCGATGAACCCGCCGTAACAATCGGTGTGCCAGAAGGTATCACTATTCCGGCTATTCCAGCCATTCCGATTTCCGGCGGCAACTCGCTCAAGCCTAGCGTCTCTCCGACCGTCGTCAGAAACATGCTCTCGATCACATTGCGCAGTTCGCGCACATTGCCTGGCCATGCATGGAGTTTCAATGCGGCGATCACTTCCGGCGCAATGCGCTTGGCACCCAGCGCGTATTTTGCCGCGAATTTTTGCAGGAAGTGTTCGACGAGCGGTGCAATATCGATTGCCCGCTCACGCAGCGGGGGAATAGTGATGCTGGTCACCGACACCCGATAAAAAAGATCCATGCGGAAGCGACCTTCTGCCACTTCCTCGCGCAAACTGCGGTTGGTGGCCGTGATGAGTTTGAATGCAATCTTGCGCGGCGTAGTTTCGCCGATGCGATAAATTTCGCCCTCTTCAAGCACGCGCAAAAAATGCGGTTGCAGCTCCAGCGGCATTTCGCCAATTTCGTCCAGAAACAAAGTGCCGCCGTTCGCTGCCTCAACCTTGCCGATCATGCCGCCGCGACGCGAACCAGTGAACGCACCCTCGCAGTGCCCAAACAGTTCACCAGCAAGCAAATCTTTGGACAGACCGCCACAGTTCAGCGTTACGAAGGGTCGTTCTTCCGTGTGTCCTGAGCGGTGAATACCTTGCGCAAAGTTTTCTTTTCCAACGCCGGTTTCGCCAAGCAGCAAAACAGGGACATTGGTTCGTGCCAGTAGCTTGGCCTTCTGCACCGCTTGAGCCAGCACAGTGCTATTGCCGACGATTCCCGCGAAGCCTTTGATGTCCGAGGTCATGGCGACTTTCGCGCTGCGTTCCTTGCGTGAAAAACCGGAAGTATTGGCGTACTGCGGCATGCGCGGAATCGTCAGTAGTGTGCCGATGCGCTCACCCGCCTCAATGATCGGCTCTATCCAATCGGCACTGAGCCATTCGGGTGCGCAGATGCTAGTGGGCGAGGCGAATGTGCCCGTGCGGAGAGTTGGAATCAGCGTCTTGATTTTCAGATCGTAATCAATACCACGCTCCAACAGGGCTGTGGCAGCCTGTTCGTTGGCCTTGATCGGATAACCGCGACGATCGCAAATAATCACGCCGTCGGTCCCCGTCGTGATTTTCGCCATGCCTCGTTCCAGCAAGTGATAGCGCACATCCATCTCTAACTGCGCCAATTGACTCTCGATACGGCTGGCTGTAGTGACTGCCAGAGCCAGACTATGCGGGTTGAATGTCTGACCTAATCCCGATACATCGACGGCTCCCAGAATCGCGCCATCATAAGGATCGCGAATCACCGTGGCGGAGCAGGTCCATTGTTTGACGCCGGCACAAAAATGTTCTGACGCGTGAATCTGCACCGGTTGACCAATCGATAGCGCCGTGCCGATCGCATTGGTACCGCACACGCCTTCATTCCAGTTGCTACCGGTAATGAGATGAATGGATTCTGCCGAGGCCAGCGCGCGGTAGTCGCCTTCCACGCCCAGGATCATCCCGTTCGGATCGGTCAGAATCATGATGGTGCCGGTCTCTGCCAGAAAATCTCTGGCCATGGCCATTACCTGTTTTCCGGCGCTCAGTAATTCCCGGTGTTGGTGTTGCAAGGATGTGAGGATGTCTTCGTTGACAGGAGCAGGTGCTTGTCGGCGCGTTGGGTCGACCTGCACATCGAGGCAGCGCCGCCAGGAATCGTCGATCAGACAACGCAGCGCATTCGCATGTGGCGCATGGCCGCTGACAAAGCCTTCCCACGCCGCCATGATCTTCTGGTCGTTGCGTGGATTGGAGTGCCGTTGATCTGGCGGGTTAAGCATCATGTTGTCTCCTACTGGGTGTGCATTCTATTTTTGTGGTGAGTCATCGCTTCCCCTGGCGGACCGATTTTTACTATACACCTCAATACGCTGACGGGCCGCTCCATTGAGGTATCCCTTGATGTATGCAGGCATATCGAACCGCGTCCGGGCTTCCAATCCAGCGTTCGATTTCCGGTCGCATTGAGTCAGAGCGGCCGGAAAACAGACGCTCGCAACAATGCCGGACAGTGCCTGATTCGATGTTCTCGCTATCTGATCTTCATAGCAAAAAGAACCCGGAAAAATCAGCCTATGACGCATTGGCATAGTCCTTGCGCTTAGTGGCTTACCGGCATGCGATTCATACGCACGGTGGGCAGCCAAAGGCGCTCAATGAAGCTGAAGTGAAGCTGATTTGAGACTGAATGGCTGACTTTCAAAAAGCAACATACCTACTAAGGAGACACACATGCACACTCCACATTCGCCCGTTCAGGTGATGGGCATCGATGCCGGTGGCACGATGACCGACACCTTTTTCGTCAGGGAGGACGGCGCTTTCGTTGTCGGTAAAGCGCAGAGCAATCCCGGTGACGAGTCGCAGGCTATCTACGAATCATCGATCGATGCGCTGCTCGAATGGAACCGTCAAGTAGACGACGTTTTTCCTGAGCTGCTGACCTGCGTCTATTCCGGCACGGCGATGTTGAACCGCGTCGTTCAGCGCAAGGGTCTGGACGTGGGCCTGATGTGCAATCGCGGTTTTGAAGATATTCATTCCATGGGTCGCGCCGCGCAGAGTTATCTCGGTTATGCGCTGGAAGAACGCATCCATCTGAACTGCCATCGCTACGAAGAACCACTGGTACCGCTGTCGCGTACGCGTGGCGTTACCGAACGTACCGATGTGCAGGGGCAAGTCGTCATTCCGTTGCGCGAAGAAGAAGTCCGCGTCGCCACCCGCGAACTGGTTGCCCGTGGATCGAAGGCCATCGTGATCAGCTTGTTGCAGTCACACAAGAACGATAAAAGCGAACTGCGCGCCCGCGATATCTGCCGCGAAGAATTGACGGCAATGGGGCTGACTATTCCTGTATTTGCCACGGTCGATTACTACCCCTCACGCAAAGAAACGCATCGCACCAACACCACCATCCTCGAAGCCTATGCCGCCGAACCTTCGCGTGAAACGCTGAAAAAAGTCAGTGACCGTTTCAAGAAGCACGGCGCAAAGTTTGATTTGCGCGTGATGGCAACACACGGCGGCACCATCGGTTGGAAAGCCAAGGAACTGGCGCGCACCATCGTCTCCGGCCCTATCGGCGGGGTGATAGGCTCGAAATTTCTCGGCGAAAAACTGGGTTACGACAACATCGCCTGTAGTGATATCGGCGGCACCAGTTTCGATATGGCGATTATTACGAAGGGCAATTTCGCGATTCAATCTGATCCCGATATGGCGCGTCTGTTGCTGTCTTTGCCGCTGGTGGCAATGGATTCCGTGGGTGCCGGTGCCGGCAGCTTCATCCGCATTGATCCGTACAGCAAGGCCATCAAGCTCGGGCCGGACAGCGCAGGCTATCGCGTCGGCATGTGTTGGGCTGATAGCGGACTGGACACCGTGTCGGTCTCCGATTGCCACGTCGTGCTCGGTTATCTGAATCCGGATAATTTCCTCGGTGGCGCGATCAAGCTCGACGTCAACCGCGCGCGCAAATATCTGAAAGAGCAGATTGCCGATCCGCTAGGCCTGACCGTTGAAGATGCCGCCGCAGGCGTGATCGAACTGCTGGATTTGAATTTGCGCGAATACATGCGCTCCACCATTAGCGCCAAGGGTTACAACCCGGCCGACTTCGTTTGCTTCTCATATGGCGGCGCTGGCCCGGTGCATACCTACGGTTACACCGAAGGTCTGAATTTCAAAGATGTCGTTGTTCCCGCTTGGGCAGCCGGTTTCTCTGCCTTCGGTTGCGCTTGCGCTGAATATGAATACCGTTACGACAAGAGCGTCGATCTTGGCGTTGGCCCGAAAGCCAGCGATGCAGAAAAAATTGCCGCCTGCAAAACACTGACCGAAGCCTGGGGTGATCTGGCTGAAAAGGTCATCGAAGAATTCATCATCAATGGCTTCAAACCGGAAGACGTCTTGCTGAGTCCTGGCTACCGCATGCAGTTCATGGGGCAGCTCAATGATCTGGAAATTAATTCGCCGGTCACGAATGCGTCGACGCTGGAGGATTGGGATCAGTTGGTGCGCGCGTTTGAAGATCGTTATGCGCGGGTGTACGCGAGTTCGGCCAGTTCGCCGGAACTCGGCTTCGGTGTGACCGGCGCCATCATGCGCGGCAGCGTCATCTCTTCCAAACCGGAACTGCCTGAAGAGCCGGACGCAGGGCCAATTCCGCCACCGGAAGCCTTGATTGGCAGCCGTCCTTTCTATCGGCATAAAGCATGGCAGGACGCCAAAATCTGGTCGATGGAAGCATTGAAGGCAGGCAATCGCGTGGTGGGTCCGGCGATTGTTGAATCGCCTTCCACCACCTTCATCGTGCCGCTGGGCTTTGAAACCTACTGCGACACCCATCGCTTATTTCATTTGAAAGAAATTAAAGAAGGAGCCAAGTCATGAATACGATGTCGAGAAAAGAAATGGGATTTCCCGATTTGCTGGGCAACGGCAAAACCCTCAAGGAACACCGCGACGAGGTATTGGAGCGGACCAAGCAAACCGGCTTCTACAACGGACTGGAGACATTGGAGTTCAAGGAATCCGATCCGATCACTTACGAAAAAATGTTTTCCAGAATTCGCGGCGGTCTGGTGCATGCCCGCGAAACTGCGAAAAAAATTGCCGCATCGCCTATCGTCGAGCAAGAAGGGGAGCTGTGCTTCACGCTGTATAACGCCGCCGGCGACTGCCTGCTCACATCGACCGGGATTATCATTCACGTCGGCACCATGGGCGCAGCCATCAAGTACATGATCGAGAACGCCTGGGAAAACAATCCCGGCATTAATCCCGGCGACATGTTTACCAACAACGATTGTTCCATCGGCAATGTGCATCCTTGCGATATCGCCACCATCGTGCCGATTTTCTGGGAAGGCAAGTTAGTCGGTTGGGTCGGCGGTGTTACGCATGTGATCGACCTTGGCGCAATGACGCCCGGTTCGATGTCCACCGGGCAGGTATCGCGTTTCGGTGACGGCATGCAAGTCACTTGCCGCAAGACCGGGATCAACGATACGCCGCTGCGCGACTGGTTGCATGAGAGCCAGCGTAATGTGCGCACTACCAAATACTGGATTCTGGACGAACGCACTCGCATTGCCGGTTGCCATATGGTGCGCACGCTCGTCGAGGAAGTGCTGGCGGCGGAAGGCATTGAGAGCTACACCAAGTTCGCGCACGAAATTATCGAAGAGGGGCGGCGCGGCCTGCAGGCGCGGCTCAAAGCGATGACCGTGCCGGGCGTGTATCGCCGCGTTGCTTTTGTCGATATTCCTTATGCGCATGACGATGTGCATCTCGCTTCCGAATTCGGCAAGATGAACACCATCATGCACGCACCTTGCGAAATGACGATCCGTCCTGATGCCACCTGGCGGCTTAATTTCGAGGGGGCAAGTCGCTGGGGTTGGCATAGCTTCAATGCTAATCAAGTGGCCTTTACCAGCGGCATTTGGGTGATGCTCACGCAAACGCTGGTTCCCACTGCGCGCATCAATGATGGCGCGTATTACGCCACCGAATTCAAACTGCCGAAAGGCACCTGGATGAATCCGGATGACCGTCGCACGGCGCATTCTTATGCATGGCATTTCCTTGTGTCGGGCTGGAGCGCGATCTGGCGCGGCATGAGTCAGTCTTACTTTGCCCGCGGTTATCTGGAAGAAGTGAATGCCGGTAACGCCAACACTTCTAACTGGTTGCAAGGCGGCGGTATCAATCAGGATGGTGAGGCGCATGCGGTCAATAGTTTCGAACCGGCGGCTTGCGGCACCGGTGCTTGCGCGGTGAAGGATGGGCTCAACCATGCGGCTGCGGTGTGGAACCCTGAAGGCGATATGGGCGATATCGAAATTTGGGAAATGGCTGAGCCGCTGCTCTATCTCGGACGCAATGTGAAGACGAACTCCGGCGGCTACGGCAAGTATCGCGGCGGTTGCGGTTTCGAAACGCTGCGCATGGTGTGGAAGGCCGAAGACTGGAGCATGTATTTCATGGGCAATGGTTACATGAATAGCGATTGGGGTCTGATGGGCGGTTATCCGTCTGCTACCGGTTATCGCTTTGAAGCGCACAAGACCGATCTGGAAGCACGCATCAGAGAGAATCTGTCGCTGCCTCTGGGGGCCGATCGTAATCCTGAAACGGCCGGATACGAGCAGCACATCAGTTCGACGGCGGAGGTCAAGCGTGATCAGCAATGCACCACGACCGAAGCCATTTTTGAAAACCACGATTTATATCTGAACTATATTCGCGGCGGCCCCGGTTTCGGTGATCCACTCGACCGCGATTGCGCATCGATTGAAACGGATCTCAATTCTCGCTTCGTGTTGCCCGAGTTTGCGCAAAAGGTCTACGGCGTTGTTATCAAGCTGGATGCGAATCAGGAGTGGAAGGTTAATGTGGCGGAGACGACCAAGCGTCGCAAGGAAATTCGTAAAGAACGTATTGCCAGAGCCAAGCCGACGCGTGAATGGATGAAAGAGGAGCGTGAACGCATTGTCACCAAGCAGGCTTCGGTGCAGGTGCGGCATATGTTTTCCACCAGCTTCGATCTCAGCGCCAAATTCAAAAATGAGTTCAAGGCTTTTTGGGATCTGCCTGCAGATTGGGAATTGCCGGAATCCGAGTTGGGCGTTCCGTCTTTCGGTTCCAAGTACCGGATGGATCTGTCGAAGTTGCCGGATGTTCGTACGGTGGTTCTGGTCGAAGAGTGATTTCAGGTCGGGGTTGCTTCCGCGAAGCGGGATGCACCCCGACCACCCCATATAGAGGAGATAACAATGTCTGTTTATACACAAGAGCAAGTGAACTATCTGGTGGAAGGCAAGCTGGATTGGGAAACCACCATGCGCATGCTGTCGATGCCCAAGGACCATGACCGCTTCAAGATGTATTTGAATACCTTGCAGTCCAAATTAACGTGGGATGACAAGTTGATTCTGCCGATCAGTCTGCATCTCTACATCGCGCAAAACAAGACCAGCAAAGAGTGGGTGACCAAGTGCAGTTGTGGCCATGAATTCGGCGACTATCGGAAAAACTGGAAGCTGGAAGCCCTGGTCTATGTGCGCGATACGCCGGAAGCGATGCACGAAATTTATCCGACGCTGATGGCACCGGACACCGCCTGGCAGGTTTATCGTGAGTACTATTGTCCTGAATGCGGCATCATGCACGATGTGGAAGCGCCGACTCCCTGGTACCCGGTGATCCATGAATTTGAGCCGGATATCGAAGCTTTTTACAACGACTGGGTGCATTTGCCTTTGCCGGAAAAAGCTAACTAAGGTGCTCCAGAGGCCGGACATTGCATCCGGTCTCTTTCCGTTCACGCTGGATGTTGTGATTTTTTTATGAAGAGTTGTACGTACTGATGCGTGGTTTTAAAAGTGCGCTTGGCATAAAAAATCCCCGCTTAAGTTCATTAAGTTCTGAACCGAGCGGGGATTTTTTACGTTGCCTGCCGTTAGCATTTTCGGAAAACCAACGGCATACAGGTTTTACGGGTTACTAAAACCGGTAGCCGACAGAAACCGTATAGGAATCGATGTTGACCTTGTCGGCAGTACCATCGGACCAGTTGACCTGCTTGTAATTTTGACGGGCAATCTCAACACGGGTAAAGATATTTTTGGTCCATAAATATTCGGCACCAATACCGAAAGCCGGGCCGCGCATGATTTGGTAAAACCCGGGAGAGCTGAATCTAGTCCACGCATAACCGAGCTTGACATAGCCTATGAGCGAATCCGTTACCGCATAGGCGGCTTTAGCGCCCAACTCCATCGGATGTTGCGCATCGGGATCCGAGCCGTAAGTATCGCTTGATACCAGGTCATAAGTAAAATACCCGCCCAATAACACTTTGTCGGTAACGGCATGGTAATAATCTAGTGTGACGGCAGGAATCCCGCTATTGCTGGTGATGCTGCTGCCTGGAGTGGACTTGTCTTTGATGGCAAAAAGCCCGTAGTCCAGCGAGACTCCAACGCCTTCAAAATTCTGGGATTGTGCAAAGGCAGTCGGGCTAATGGCCAATAAGGCGATGCCCATGATCTTCTTTATATCCACTCTTGCCATGACAGATGTAATCATTTTTGTGCTCAATTGTTGTTGTTATGACAATGGCAGCGCGCTTTTCAAGAAAACAATCGCTTTCAACCCACCGCGGCAGTCTAGCACTGCCGATAAAACACGGCTACATTACGCGCTAAAAAAGATAGTAAAAAGCAACACAGTCAAAAGGCTTTTGCGTAAGTTCCAGGCAATTGTTCGTGCTGATTATTGATTATTGATTATCGGGGGAGTTAAACCCTGCCGCATTTGGCATGCGCCATGATGCGGCGCTTTCTGCAAAAGCCAAACGATCATCACGGTTAGACTGTCAGCCCTTATTACTTACTCTCGTCGCCATCAACACTGGCCGACTATTTTAAAATCCATGAGAACAGCAGATAGCTTGCGCATGCTTGGTCTGGCCGCCGTTTGGGGTGCCAGTTTTATGTTTATGCGGATGATCGTGCCGGTCCTTGGCGCACTGCCGACGGCATTTTTTCGGGTACTGCTGGCCACGGGCGGATTGTTCGCCATTGCGCTGCTGTTGCGCATCCGTCTCCGCTATCAGGGCAAGCTGGGTCTTGCATTGCTGCTGGGTGTCGTCAATTCCGGGATTCCGTTTGCCATGTATAGCGTCGCCGCACGGGTACTGCCGGCGGGATACTCGGCCATCTTTAATGCCACTACGCCGCTGATGGGTGCGGTTATCGGCGCCTTGTTCTTTTCTGAAAAACTGACACCGTTAAAAGTAGCCGGCGTATTTCTGGGCATTGCCGGTGTTGCCATACTCACCAATGCGGGACCGGTGAAACTGACGCCCGAGGTATTGATGGGGGCAGGAGCCTGCCTTATCGCCACGGCCTGCTACGGTCTGGGCGGTTTTCTCACGAGAAAATGGATTTCAGAAAAAGGCGGGCTCGACAGTACCTTGCTTGCGCTAGGCAGTCAGCTTGGCGCGGTGCTGTTGCTGTTGCCATTCGCGGCATATAGCGTACTTGCCGCGCCGCCGGTAAGCTGGGGCGGTAGCGGCGTATGGCTGGCCATGGCGGGGTTGGGACTGGCATGCACCGCGTTCGCTTACATTATTTATTACCGGCTCATTGCCGATATTAGTCCGACGCGGTCGATGACCGTCACGTTTCTGATTCCGCCGTTCGGTGTTTTATGGGGGGTGATATTTCTGAACGAAACGCTGACCCTGGCGCATTTCGTCGGCGGAGCCTGTATCTGCGCGGCAATCTGGGCCATGCTCAGGTCGCCGGCAAAAGAGCGCAAGCGCTGAGATGCCGTGGAGAGTGGGAGCAAAAAATAAGGAGGCCGGAAAGAAAACCGGCAGCGGAGCAAATCTGCCCGGCTGCCGGTTTCATGATGCAGAGATCAAACGACAGTTCAGTGCACCGGATCCTTCTCCGATATGCTGCGCGGCAAAGCAAACAAAATGAGCAGCGCGGCTAACAGTGTGACGGCAGCGATGGCGTACAGACCGCCGGCCGTACTGCCGGTGACGTCCCTTACCTTGCCCACCATGTAGGGGCTGATGATGCCGCCCAGATTGCCGATGGAATTAATCAGCGCGATACCCCCGGCGGCGGCGCTGCCCGATAAAAATTTGGGCGGCAGCGTCCAGAACACCGGCAGACAACCAATCACACCGACGGCCGCCAGCGACAATGCCGCAATCGCAATAGCCGTATGATCGCCAAACAAACCACTCAGCACATACCCAATCCCACCGACCAGCACCGACAAGCCAAGATGCCAGCGACGTTCGCCGTGGCGGTCGGAACTGCGCGCAATCAGCACCATCGCGATACCTGCGGCTGCGTAGGGAATGGTACTCAGCAGGCCAATCGTCATCGGACTGGCGACACCGGTATTCTTGATCAGTTGCGGCAGCCAGAAGGTCAGGCCGTACAGACCCATCAGCATGAAGAGATACACCACGGAAAGAAAAATAGTGACAGGCTGTTTGACCGCATCGAGGAAGCTATGCGCTACTGCGGCACTTCTGTCGCGGTCGATATTGTCTTGCAACAGCGTTTTCTCTTCCGTCGATAACCACTTCGCTTTACCGATGTTATCGTCCAGCCACAGCAGTACCAGCAAGCCCAGCACGATGGTCGGCACCCCTTCCAGCAGGAACAGCCATTGCCAGCCGGCCCAGCCATTCACCCCGGCAAAACGGGTCATGATGAAACCGGCAATGGGACCGCCGACCACGCCCGAGATGGCGATCGAGGTCATGAAAATCGCGTTGATGCGCGCTCTTCTCTGTGCCGGAAACCAGTAAGTGAAATACAGGATGATGCCCGGCAGGAAACCCGCTTCGGTAGCGCCGATGATAAAGCGCAGCACATAAAACCAGGTCTCGTTTTCTACCAGCATCAGCAGCGAGGAAGCAATGCCCCACGACACCATGATGCGCGCAATCCAGAGCTTGGCGCCGACCCGATGCAGGATGATGTTGCTCGGGATTTCAAAAATGAAATAACCAATGAAAAAGATGCTCGCGCCGAAACCGTAGGCCGCATCGCTCAAGCCAAGGTCGCCTTGCATTTGCAGTTTGGCAAAGCTGATATTGACGCGATCGAAATACGCGAAGATGAAACAGACGATCAAAAAGGGAATGATGCGCCAGGTAATTTTGCGATAGGTCGCTTCTTCAAATGCCTTGCTGCTGGCCGAAAGAAGGCCGGGACTTGCTGTCATGTTTGTCTCCTGAGATTTTATTATTGATGAACCACTGATGACGCGACTATCCGACGCAATCACATGGAATATTTAAGCTTGTTCTATACCAACACTGCATATAAACGCGATTGCATGGGAGATGAGCGGCATTTGAAGGACGCCAATTCATGTTGGCGATTCGGCCGGCTTACCGCCGGATCCTTCGATCGGGATTGCCTCCCTACTCAGAACGAACGGTAAGTGATGCTTGAGCTGCTGCCAGTGACGAATAATGTGTCGTCGTTTGCAGTTTCAATATCCACCCACCGTTCGTCCTGAGTAGGCGCATCGCGCCGTATCGAAGGATCCGGCGGCACGCCGGTCTGCTCCGTAATCACCGTCGTCACTTTTCAAAAACGACGTTCCTGTTTAGTCGAGCAAGGATTCATCCCAGCTATGCACCGTTTGTTGCTGCTCACCCAGCTTGTCGATACCCAGGCGAATCACATCACCATTCTTCAAATACACCGGTGGCTTCTGGCCCATGCCGACGCCGGGAGGCGTGCCGGTGGAGATGATGTCGCCGGGATACAAGGTGGCGAACTGGCTGATGTAATGCACCAGAAACGCGACATCGAAAATCATAGTTTTGGTCGAGCCGTTCTGATAGCGCTTGCCGTTCACTTCCAGCCACATCGAGAGGTTTTGCGGATCGCCGACTTCATCGGACGTCACCAGCCACGGACCGACCGGGCCGAAGGTGTCGCATCCTTTTCCCTTGTCCCAGGTGCCGCTGCGCTCGATTTGATATTCGCGCTCCGACACGTCATTAATCACCGTGTAACCGGCGACATGGTTCAGCGCATCTTCCAGCGTAACGTAGCGTGCCTTGCTGCCGATCACCACGCCGAGTTCAACTTCCCAATCCGTCTTGACTGAATTTTTCGGCATCACTACCGGATCATTCGGGCCGGTAAAGCTGCTATTCCACTTATTGAACAGCACTGGCTCCGGCGGTACCGGCAGGCCGGATTCCGCCGCGTGATCGCTGTAATTGAGTCCGACGCACATGAACTTGCCCAGGCCGGTGAACGGCGTGCCGATGCGCTTGGGCGCAAGAACTTCCGGCAGGCTAGACAGATCGAGCGCGCGCAGTTTTGCCAATCCGGAGGGGGACAACATTTCCGGCGTGATGTCGGCAATGACGGAGGACAAATCGCGGATCTTGCCGCTGGCGTCGATGGCAGCGGGTTTTTCGTGGCCCTTGGGGCCGTGACGTAATAACTTCATGGTGATTTCCTTTTAGTTGGACCAGCCGCCGTCAATAATCTGGCTGGTGCCGGTGGTGAATCCCGATTCGTCCGATGCCAGATATAGCGCCAGTGCAGCGATTTCTTCGGCCTTGCCGACGCGGCCTATGGGCTGGCGCGACACAAACATCTCGCGCACTTGCGCATCGCTCTTGCCACTGTTGTGCGCCTGATCGGCGATGCGCCCGCGCAGCGAAGGCGATTCCACTGTGCCGGGACAGATCGCATTGCAGCGGATGCCCTGCGAAATAAAATCTGCGGCCACTGCTTTAGTCAGGCCAATCACGGCCGCCTTGCTGGCACCATAAGCGAAGCGCGCCGGCACGCCCTTGATGCTCGACGCCGCGGAGGACATGTTGATGATCGAGCCGCCGCCATTTTTCAGCATGGCCGGCAGGAAGGCGCGGATAGTGCGGTACATGGCACTCACGTTGAGGTTGAATGAGAAATTCCAGGCGTCTTCGTCGCACTCAAGGATGGAGCCGTGATGCACGTAACCGGCGCAATTGAACAACACGTCGATCGCGCCCAACTCAGCGGCCAGTGCATTAACCTCGGCGCTGCTGGTGACATCCAGTTTGCGCACGACACAATTAGGCAACCCGGCCAGTTCCGCGAGCAGCGATTCGTTGATGTCGGTGGCGATGACGCGCGCGCCTTCCCGCAGGAAAGTTTCGACAGTCGCGCGTCCTATGCCCTGAGCAGCAGCGGTAATCAGCGCGGTTTTACCCGTCAGGCGATTGGTCATGAATGATTCCTTAAGAGGGGATAAATGAAGTGACATGAAGCAGGATTGGTGTGCGTAGGCGCTGTCCGCTCATCACCGATTGCCGACCGGATAGTGCGAGCCCGGCGCTGACTTTCGAGTGGCCGTTCACTTGACCGACGCAGTCAGAGAGGCAGCATTCTCGGCGTGGTGATAGCCCTCCCGCACCCGCAGCAAATGCTGACGCATGGCCTGCGCTGCGCGCTCAGGATCGCGTGCTTGCAACGCCTCCAGAATGTCGCGGTGATCTTGCAAACTGCGCTCCAGCACGGCCGGAATGCGCGACGTAATGGCGCGGCTCTTTTTGCCCAGCACGTACAAACTGCCGGCAATGCTTTGCATGAAGGGATTGTTGCAAGCCTCGATGATGGTCTCGTGGAAGGCCACATCGGAAGCGGCAAACGTCTCGCCATCGCCCAGCAAGCCGCTTTCGCTGTCGATCGTCGTCGTCAGAAAGGCCAGTTGCTCGTCGCTGATGTGTTGCGCCGCCAGTGCAGCAACGCCGCTTTCGATGACGATGCGCGCATCGAACAGCGCATCCAGCGTGCCAGCATTAAGGTTGATGATCATCTCCAGCGGCTCCAGCAGTTCGCGGGTTTCCAGCGAACCGACAAAGGTCCCTTCGCTCTGGCGGATGCGCAGCAGACCCAGCAAGGACAATCCCTTGATCGCCTCGCGCACCGCCGGGCGGCCGACGTCAAACATGGCGGCCAGTTCGCGTTCGGGCGGTAACTGCTGATTCGGCTTGAGTTGGCCGCTGCGGATCATGCCCAGCAAGCGCTGCGCAACCTGCTCGGAGACCGTGGTTTGAATAATGGGATCGAATGACATGGTGTGGGGGTAAGGTGGAGCTTTGCCACTTCAGTGGTAAGACCGGTGGGGCAAGAATAGGCAAAATATTGTGATGTGTCAACAATGTTGTGCGCAAAACAGGAAGGGAGGGACGGGAATGCCTGCCTTGTCGCCATGAGAATGCATGGGAAGCGGCCGCATCCTGGCGATCAGAAAACAGAGGGAAGTGTTTGCCGAAGATGACCCGTACTTGCGTGTCAGTAGCGAGTTACTGCGCAAATTCCGCAACAAAATGAATGGCAGCTTCAGGCAATGAGGACGTCCGCCTGAAGCTGCCGTATCAAGAGTACCGCATCAGAAGTGCCGGATCAGTGCTTGCCGATAAAAAGATCAGCCGCACGCGGATCGTTGAGCAGCATGGCAGCGTCGCCCTCCATCGCAACGCTTCCCTGATCAATGATGTAACCACGATGGCTGATGGCGAGCGACTGGCGCGCTCGCTGCTCCACCATCAACACCGCCGCACCCGCCGCAGGCAGGCGGGCGACGTAGGTAAAAATTTCTTCGACCAGCGACGGCGAAAGCGCGGCCGTGGGTTCGTCCAGCAGCATCATGGAGGGCGTGCGCATCAATGCACGAGCGAACGCCAGCTGTTGCCGTTCGCCACCCGACAACAAGCCTGCTTTGCGCCTGCGATGCGTGGCCAGGGCGGGAAACAAGGCATACATTTCTTCCGCCCGCTGCTTCTGCTGACGCACGCCCTGTACCACCAGCAGATTGTCATGCACGGTCAGCGACGGAAATACATTCGCCACTTGCGGAACGTAGCCGATGCCGTGCTCAAGGCGCGATTCCACACTGGCGTGTGCAATATCGACGCCATTAAAAAGGATGCTGCCACTGACACGCGGCAGCAAGCCCATTGCCGCCTTGATGATGGTCGATTTACCCGCGCCGTTGGTCCCGGCAATGGTCACGATTTCGCCCGGCATGACATGCAGATGGATCCCCTTGAGGATGTCCACTTCGCCGTAGCCGCCGCTGAGCCCCTTGATATCGAAAACGGGATTCATCATTGGCTCCCCATGTAAGCGGCCCGCACGGCGGCGTTATCTAGTACGTCGTCCGGCTTGCCGTGTGCCAGCAAGGCGCCGCGGTCCATGACATACAAATCGTCGACCAGACGGTTCAGGGCTTCCAGGTTGTGCTCGATGATCAAGAAGCCGATTCCTTGTTGGTTCAGTTCGCGGATGCGTTCGGAAATTTCTTCAATCAATACCGGATTCACGCCGGCATAAGGTTCGTCGAGCAGAATGAATTGCGGATCGGACATCAAAATGCGGCCCAGTTCCAGCAGTTTTTTCTGGCCGCCCGATAATCCGCTGGCAGGCACGTCAGCAACGGGACGCAACTTCAGAAAATCGAGGCTCTGTTCGACACGCGCATCGAGCGCGGCTTCCGCTTCCCGCACTTCACGCGGTGCAAGCAAGAGCTTGAGCAAGGATTCGCCCGGTTGTTTGCGTGCGCCGACTTTCAGATTTTCACGCACAGTCAAATGTTTGAATTCACGCGGCACCTGGAAGGTACGGCCAAAACCGTGGCGCGCGCGTTCTACCGGTGACAGGGACTCGAACGCCGTCCCCGCAAAATTCACCTTGCCCGCTGTTTGTCGCGCAAAGCCGCTCAATACCGCAAACAAGGTGCTTTTGCCTGCGCCGTTCGGCCCTATCATGCCGTGTAATCCGCTCAGGTTCATTTCCATCGTCACGCCGTCGAGCGCCTTGAAATCGCCATACGATAATTCGAGACCGGAAGTACTCAGCATAGGCGTGGATGTCGCAGCAATACTCATGAGGCGCTCCGTTTGCCGAACAGACCTTGCGGACGGAAGCGCATGAACAGAATCAGTAGCAAGCCGATCACGCCAAGCTGAAAGCTGGCCATGCCGGCATCCGTCACGCCCGGCACGACGCCGCGCAGGAAGCGAGTGCCTTCCAGCAGCACTACCAACAAGACCGCACCCGATACCGACCCCAGCAAGCGCGCCACGCCACCCATAATGATCGCCATCCAGATGTAGAAGGTGGTGACGGGCACGAACTGGTCAGGCACGATATACGTAATGTAATGCGCATAAAAAGCACCCGCCAGACCGGCAATCGCACCGCCTATCACCAGCACTTGCGTTTTGAAAATGGCAGGGTCTTTGCCGAGCGCAATGACGGCGACTTCATCATCCCGAATGGCCTGAATGGTGCGGCCATAAGGGCTTTGCGTGATACGACGCATGACTACCGTGGTGACGGCGCAGGCCGTGACCAGCGCACCGAACAGGAATAATTCGCTGGCGCTACTGCGCCACTCCGGCCACAGACGCGGCACACCGGAAATGCCCTGCACGCCATGTGTAAGCCAGTCTTCCTTGACGATCACCAGTCGGATAATTTCCGAAAACCCCAGCGTCACGATGGCAAGGTAATCGTCGCGCAAGCGCAGCGCAATGCGTCCCAGCGGCCACGATAGCAATCCCGCCGCCAGCATCGCCGCCGGAAACGATATCCACGCCGGCAAGCCGAGATTCATGGTCACCAGCGCAGACGTGTATGCACCCACGCCAAAAAAACCGACCAGCCCGAAGTTGATCAGACCGGTAAACCCGTATTGCAGATCAAGCGAGAACGCCAGCAAGATATAAATCAGCATGACGATCAGAATCGTGAGCAGGTAGCTGAGCATCAGCGAACTCCCTGAGGACGATTGAACAAACCTTGCGGACGCACCAGCAATACCAATAGCATCACGACGTAAGCCAGCGCGATCTTGTAAACAAAGCCCACTACCGGCGTCGATAACTCCTGCACCACGCCCAGCAACAATGCCCCGGCCACAGCGCCGACCGGATTGCCGAGTCCGCCGATGACTGCGGCGGCAAAGGCTGGCAGCAACATCGCCCATCCCATTTCTGGCGACAACACGGTGCGCATGCCCAGCACGGTGCCGGCGATACCGCACACGGCACCGGTCACCGACCACATGATCAGCATCACACGATCATTGCGAATGCCGCTGACACGGCCCAGGTCAGGATCATCTGCCAGCGCCCGCATCATGCGGCCGACCGGCGCGACATACAACATCGCAAACACCGCTGCCAGAACGGCAAGGATGATACCGGCCAGCGTCGCATCAGTCGGGTTGAGCATGATGCCGTCGAAATTGAGAGAGCGGGTCAGTGGCAGACTGAACATCTTCAATTCATGGCCGAAGCTCAAGCCCATCACTGCGCGGATAAAAAAGCCGACCCCGATCGAGGTCAGCAGCAGGGTAATGACCGAGCGTCGCATCACCGCCTTGAACGCCAGATAGTAAGACGCCAGCGACACGATCGCGCCGACCAGCGCGCCGCCGAGACCCGCCAGCAGCAGCGAACCAGTGGCGTTGAAGCTGAGGTAGCCGCCAAAACCGCCGGCCGCCACCACATCGCCGGTGGCGGCGTTAGGAAAGCGCGCCAGCCCGTGGACCAGCGTCACGGCCAGCGCAGGGAGTGCGATCAGCAATCCCTCCACCAGACCGTTGAGCGCCAGATTGATGAAATCCGCAAGAGTCATTCGATTCGCTCCGCTTACAGCTTGACGACGTATTTACGGACCAGCTTGCCTTTTTCGACAAAAGACGCCGCGAAGTCGGGAGTGACGTCGTTGAATTCATCGAAATTGAGCGCGCTGGAGGCCCCGTTATACGTCACACGTTTGCCGGCGGCGAGCAGCTTCTTGCCTTCTGCAAAGCTGTTGACGATGGTTCCGCCGGGTGTGCCGATTTCATGCACCTTCTTGGCCAGCACATCGGCGCTGGCGGTCGGACCGACTGCCTGCACTGCCAGTGCCAGAACCATCACCTGATCGTAGGTCATCGCGGCATACACATTGTCCTGCGCTGCCATCTTGGTCTGCTTCGCAAAACGATCCGCGAAGCTCTTGTAGGAAGGCGAGTTTTCAGCGCTGATCGATTCCACCGAGATGATGCCTTCGGTCACATCGGGACCGAGCGCCTTGAGCAAGTCGCTATTGGCCGCCCAGCCCGGAATGATCCAGCGTGCCGGCTGACCGCTCTGATACCACTCGCGCAGGATGATGGTGGTGTCGGCCAGATAGGAACCGGTCACGATCACATCCGGTTTGCCGCGCAGCACTTCCTGCAATTCGGAGCGGTAGGAAGGACGGTTCGGTTCATACACCACGTTGGCCACCACAGTGCCGCCGCTGGCCGTCCACGATTTGCGGAAGCCTTCGGTATTGCCGATGCCGGACGCATTGTTGAACGCCATCGTGGCAGGACGCTTGAATTTTTCGCGCTTGGCGATTTCGGCAAACGCACGACCGAAACGGTCATTGGTGGCCTGAAAGCGGAAGCCCAGTTTTTTTGCATTGGCCGGGGCCACGCTCAGCGCGGGTGCGCCGGAGGTATGCAGAAGCAGCACATTGGCATCGTTGGTAATCGGAATCACCGCCAGCGACACGCCGGAACTCCAGGTGCCGATGATCGCTTTGACTTTCTGTACTTCAATCAGTTTTTTGGCGGCAAGCACGGCGGCCTGCGGACTGGTCTGCGAATCTTCCGGCAGCAGCTCAAAGTTGGCACCGCCAGCACCACCCGCTGCATTGACTTCTGCGACGGCCATTTGCGACGCTTTCAACATGCCGGAGCCGTACGGTGAGCCTGCGCCGGTAATCGGATTGAGTGAGCCGACCTTGAATGTTCCCTGCTCCGCCAATGCGGAAGCACCGAACTGACATGCGATGAGCGCGGCGGTACCGAGCGTGATGAGCTTGCGACGATTCATATTCATCTCTTTTAAGTTATTGTGAAAAGGCGATCATTCAGCTGCTGCACTATCTACTGGGCAACGCATGGCCACTGTAACCATGGCACCGATACGTTGCGCCCCGATCATCCCTGAACATTTACGATCAGTCCACATTTGACTGAGGACAACAAACTTGCTCAGCGATCATAGAGCCAGGCAAGCCAGAACTGAAAATGAATTCTGCGAATAGATACATGCGAAAAATTCATTACCGCCAGCGGCATGGACGGCCCTACTATCGTAGTTGAAATAAACACTAAGCTAGCATTCAGCCCGGCTTCAAGGCGGCATTTAAATCGGCTCTGCAATGACGATTGAAATTGCCCTATGTGCGTTCACCACCAAGACACTCTCTTTCTATCAGGCAATCATGACCCAGATCCTTTTTAAAAACGGCAACGTCTTCGATCCCGGCCTCGGCACCATTCTCGCCGGCCACGATGTATTGATTGAGGGCGACCGCATCAAGCAGGTGTCGGCAACGCCCATTGACGCACCCGGTGCAACAGTGATTGATGCAACGGACAAAACCGTCATGCCCGGTCTGATCGATTGCCATGTGCATGTGCTGGCCTCCAACGCCAATCTCGGTCTGAATGCCAAGACCCCTTCGGTATTGATCGCCCTCCGTTCGCTGCCTATCCTGGAGGCCATGCTCAAGCGCGGCTTCACCACGGTGCGTGACGCTGGCGGTGCTGACTGGGGACTGGCGCATGCAATCGCACTGGGACTGGTACCCGGACCGCGTATCTTCCCCTCCGGCAAGGCGCTGTCGCAGACCGGCGGCCACGGCGATTTCCGGGCTCGTCTGGAAAACATGGAACCTTGCTCCTGCGCTTTCCAGGCCGGTGCCATTGCCCGCATCGTTGATGGTGTCGATGCGGTACGACTGGCAGCGCGTGAAGAAATCCAGAAGGGCGCAACGCAGATCAAAATCATGGCCTCCGGCGGCGTTGCCTCCCCGGTCGATCCTATCGGCAACACGCAATATAGCGAGGAAGAAATCCGCGCCATCGTCGCCGAAGCCGAAGCGGCGCAAACCTATGTCATGGCCCATGCTTACACCGGCCGCGCCATTGCCCGCGCCGTGCGTTGCGGTGTGCGCACAATCGAACATGGCAATCTGGTCGACCGCGAAGCCGCCGACGTGATGCGCAAACACGGTGCCTTCGTCGTTCCGACCCTAGTGACATATGAAGCGCTGGCACGCGACGGCGCGCGTCTGGGCATGCCGCCCGAATCGATTGCGAAAGTTGACTCGGTGCGACTGGCCGGCCGCAATTCGCTGCTGATTTATGCCGAGGCTGGCGTACCTATGGGCTTTGGCTCTGATTTGCTGGGCGAAATGCACGAAGACCAATCCAGCGAATTCCGCCTCCGCGCCGAACTGATCGGCAATCTGGAAGCCATCCGTTCGGCCACCTCGATTGCCGCCGCCATCTTGCAGCGCGAAGGCGAACTCGGCACCGTCCGTGAAGGCGCGATGGCCGATCTGATTGTGGTGGACGGCAATCCGCTGGCCGACATTTCTTTCCTCTCCAACGGTGCGCAGCATATCTCGGTGGTGATGCAGGGTGGGCGGATACGGAATGGTGACTGAGGTTCGAATAGACTTGAATCACGGCGCAGCAATCACATAGGGGAGATATGCAGCAGAAATGCGCGGCAAAGATAAGCGATATACATGAGCCGTGTTTGAACTTATCATCGGGGCTACTTTATTTCCGGGTAGTCCATGCGCATCTCCCCCCTTCCACCGCTTCAGGCGCTGATTGCGTTTGAAGCCGTCATGCGACACGGCAGTTTCACGCGCGCCGCCAACGAACTGCACCTGACTCAAAGCGCCATCAGCCGTCAGGTTGCGCAGCTCGAACGATTCCTCGGCAAAAAATTATTCTTGCGTGAGCGCCGCACCTTGCGGCTCACGGTCAGCGGTCAGATTTATGCCGAACAGGTACAGCGTCTGCTCGTCAGTTGCGCCGAATCGACCGGCGCGCTGATGAAAAACAAGGGCGGCAGCGAACTGACGATTGCCTGCTCTTCCGGCGCGACGGTGCTCTGGCTCGCGCCCCGACTCGGCAATTTTCGCGCGGAACATCCCGAAGTGCACCTGCGCCTGATCGTCAACGACAGTTTGTCTTCGCTGTCGGAATCCGACTTTGATGTCGGCATTTATTATCTGCGCGAAGGCGCGCCAAAAGGACTGGCTGCGCGTCGGATTTACGGGGAAGAAGTGTTTCCTGTCTGCTCTCCGAAATATCTGGCAGGCCGCACCATTTTGCCAGTCGACCTGCCGAAAGAAATGCTGCTGATGCTGGAAGACGGACAGCGGCAATGGATGTCCTGGGAGGCGTGGTTTGCGCAAAACGGCATTTCGACCTCACGCTTTCAGACCACGTTGGTGGCAAACCATTACCCCTTGCTGATTCAGCTCGCCATCGAAGGGGGCGGCATCGTTCTCGGATGGCGCCACATGATCGACTCCTGCATCGACTCCGGGCTGCTGGTGCGTGCATGCAAGGGCAGCGCCAGTGCCAGTCTTGGTGGCGGCTACTACACCGTATGGCCAAGCGACCGCGCCGAATCGACCGCTTCTTATACCTTCCGCAAATGGATCATGCTGGAGAGCGTGCGCAAAGGCAGTCCGGCGGAATAGTTTTTTGGCCTTAAGACAGTGCCTTACCTATTTCTCATGCTGCTCAGGTGGGTGCTGCACTAATCCCCGATCACCACAGCAAACTGCCCCGCAATCGGCTGGACCTCACAATCGACTTCCGCTGCGCGGCGCTCGATGACTAACACGTCGGCCGCGTCGAGAGTAATGAGCGGATGGTGCCAGACACTGCGTCGCAGCGTCAGTCCCTGACCCGGCTCGACGATGAAGGCGCGGATCGCCGACTCATCCGGCGCATCCGCGCCCGAGGTAACGACGGCGAGGCAGCGCGCCGCGCCCAAAGGAACGAAAGTCTGACTGCCGTGGCGGTGCCGTTCGAATGCGGTGAGCCGGTACGGTGCGCGATGCGCTCCTTCCTGCGTGCGGAAGATCGTTACGCAGGCCGTACCGCCCTCGCCGGCTACATCCAGATGCGCAAGGTCGAAGCGTTGCGCTGTACCGGCATTGATGGCCACACCCGCGACACTTTCGACCCCCGCTTGCGCGTGCGGCATCAGCAGATCACCGAACGGCGCAATCCCAGCGGCAGTCAGTGGGACTGCCGTAATCAGGCGCAGACTCATGCCAGCAAGGTGCGCGCAAAGCGGATCAAGGCCAGATCGCTGCCCGGCGGGCCGATCAGAGAAAACCCGAGCGGCGCGCCATCAATGTGCATCAGCGGCAAGGAAATTTGCGGAAAGCCCGATAAGCCGGACAGGCACAGCATACGAATCGCTTGATTGCGATAGTCTTCCAGCATGTCTTCCGTATCCGACAGCAGCGGCGCAACATCGGGCATGGTCGGCAAGACCATCAGCTTTCCCCCCGCCAGCAAGGACGTGAAATGCGCGCAAAAATTGGCGCGTATCGCGCTATGTTCGGCCAGTTGCGTTTCCGTAATCTGACTCGACCACGCAAAACGGTCTTTCACTCCCGGCCCGAGTTGCAGACCGTAGCGGGTGATGGTTTCACCGTGACTTTGCCAGGCCTGATACCCCTGAATGTGGCGGAAGGCCCAATACATCGCATCGAATGACGGCGCGGCAACGTTCACCGGCTTTGCCTCGCCCAGCTTGGACGACAACTGTTGCAGCGTTTGCGCAAACACGGATTGCACCCGTGGATTGAGCAAGGCCAGTAAGTCAGTCGGAACGATGATTTCCGGCGACGCTGGCAAGGTGCCGGTATCGGCCCCAAGCAAGACCCCGCCTGCGAGAGCAAAGGTATCGATATCGCGTGCGAACCAGCCGCAAGTATCGAAGCCGGGAGACAAGTCCATGGTCCCCTTGAGGTCGATACGCGCGTGGGTCGGACGCAGACCAATCAGGCCGCAATGACTGGCGGGTGCGCGCACCGAACCGCCGGTATCGGTCCCCAGCGCGATATCGGCCAGCCCGTTGGAAACCACCGATGCCGAACCCGAGCTGGAGCCGCCGGTAATCCGCTCATGCGCTGCGCCATTGCGTGGCGTACCGAAATGGGCGTTCTTGCCATTCATGGAAAAGGCCAGTTCATCGGTAATGGTTTTGCCGACGAAAGTCGCACCGGCCTGCGCCAGTGCCTGCACCGCAAGCGCGGAGACGGGTTTGATACCGGAGAGCGCCAGCATGTGCGGATTGCCGCAGCCGGTCGGGTAGCCGGCCACATCGAAAATATCCTTCACCGCAAAACGTAATCCCGCTAGTGGCGAGGAACTGACGGCACCGGCGACAGGCGTAGTGCTGGTCGGATAGGGCACGAAGCAGTGGGCGGCATCGGCATCGGCGTCGGAGAGCGTAGTTTTAAGCGTAATCGAAGGCATGAATCACTCTTTCACAATGGAAAAACAGAGGGAGGAAGCAAGGAAAAGCAGAGCGTTTATGAGCTTGCCAATGCGGATGCGGCAATTTGCTCAAGACGCACACAGCTGACGACATGACCCTCACCGAGGGCCACTTCGGGCGGTGTGGCAAGCAGGCATTCCGGCGCGGCGTATTTGCAGCGGGCGGCAAACGCGCAGCCCGGCGGCAAGTCCGATAAATCCGGTGGCGCACCGATGATGGTTTCCAGCCGCCGCCCTTTTTGCATCGCGCCATGACCACGACTCATCAGCAAGGATTGCGTGTAAGGATGGCGCGGCGCAGTGAGCAGACGAGCAGCACTGCCCTGTTCGATGATCTTGCCGGCATACATCACTGCGATGCGGTCGGCCACTTCGGCTGCCGCACCGATATCGTGGGTCACGAACACAATGGACAAGCCCAGCTCTTTTTGCAGATCGCGCAGCAACAGCAAAATCTGAATCTGCACGGTTGCATCCAGCGCGGTAGTCGGTTCATCGGCCAGCAAGACTTTGGGCGAGCACGATAGCGCCAAGGCAATCATGGCCCGCTGCCGCATGCCGCCCGACATTTCATGCGGATAGGCATCGAGCCGGCTTTCAGGGCTGGGAATGCGCACTTTCTCAAACAAGGCCAGCGCTTGCCGGTGCGCTTCTTGTGGCGACACTTTTTTGTGGCGACGAATCACTTCCATGATTTGCGCACCGACGGTATAGACCGGGTCCAGTGCCAGCAGCGGTTCCTGAAAAATCATGGCGACGGTTTTTCCGCGCAAGTCGGCCAGACCGCGTGGCGACAGCTTCAGTACATCCTGGCCATCGACTTCCAGCTGGCCGCTCATGCGGGTGGAGCGTTCCGAATGCAGACGCATGATGGCGCGCAGCGTGACGCTTTTGCCGGAACCCGATTCGCCAATCAGCGCCACCACTTCGCCCTGTGCCACGGTCAGATTCACGCCGTTGACAGCGCGCACCAGTTTGCCGGGTGCGGCAAAGCTGACGTGGAAATCGCGCAAACTGATCATGTTGGTATCAGACATCAGCAGTCCCCCAGGCAGGTAAAAAGGTAGTGGCACCGACATAGCCGGAATCCGGCTCGTAGCGCAGACAGGCCGCGCCGTGTCCGCTGGCATCGTTAATAAACAAGGGTGCGCGCTCGCTGCACACCGTTTGCGCCAGTGCGCAGCGCGTGTGGAAGCGGCAGCCGGACGGCGGATTAATCGGATTCGGCGGATCGCCGGACAGTGGGGCAACCATCGTCCTTTGCAGCGGGTCGGAGGTGGGCATCGATTGCAGCAAGGCCTGCGTGTAGGGATGTTTAGGTTGGTCGAACACCTGATCCGCGCTACCGATTTCCACCACTTCGCCCAGATACATCACCAGCACGCGGTCGGAAATAAAGCGCACCACATTCAGATCGTGGCTGATGAATAAATAGGTCAGGCCGAATTCCTGCTTCAGATCTTGCAGCAGATTGAGCACCTGGGCTTCGACCGATTTATCGAGCGCGGACACCGCTTCGTCCAGAATCACCAGTCGCGGTTCCAGTGCCAGCGCCCGGGCGATATTGACCCGCTGGCGCTGTCCGCCCGACAACTCATGCGGATAGCGACCTGCGAAGCGTTGCGGCTCCAGACCTACCCGTGCCAGCAAATCACGGGCGCGGGTAATCGCAGTGCGTGCCGGTGTGCCGTGGACCGTTGGCGCAAACGCAATCGAATCTTCGATGGTCATGCGCGGATTGAGCGAGGAATAACTGTCCTGAAACACCATCTGCGTTTGCCGCCGGAATTCGCGCAAGGGCAAGGCACGCGAGCCAACTGTTTCACCGTCGAATACCAGCTCGCCGCGGTCTTGTTCAATCAACTGCATCAGCAGCCGCGCCGTGGTCGATTTGCCGCAGCCGGACTCGCCCACCACGCCCAGCGTTTCGCCTTTGAGGATGTCGAAACTGACACCGTCCACCGCCCGCACCGAGCGACGATATACTTTACCGAATTGCAGCGCCTTGTTTTTCAGGGGAAAGTGCTTGAGCAAATTCCTGACCTGCAGCAGGGGCTGGCGCGGGCCGCCGACATCACGGATGTCAACGTGGGCGCTGACTGCGTTTTCTGCATTGATGCTTGAATCGCTCATTGCTTCACCTCCATCGCCGCACGCAAGCCGTCCGACAGCATATTGAAAGAAATCGAAGTCATGAAAATGAATACGCCCGGTAAGGCCGCGATCCACGGTTGTGTGTAGATGGCGGTGCGCAGGGTGTTGAGCATCAGACCCCATTCCGGCTCCGGTGGCCGCACGCCCAGACCAAGGAAGGACAGGCCGGAGGCCAGAATCATCGAGACCGAAATCAAGCTGGTCGAATAAACGAAAATCGGCCCCAGTACATTGCCCAGCACATGCGCCCGCACAATGGCAAACGGACCAGCACCGGAGGCGCGGGCGGCGTCGACATAATCGCTGCGCCGCACTTGCGTGGTGACGCTTTCCGCCACCCGTGCGATTTGCGGGATGAACACAATCGTCAGCGAAGTGAGGGCGTTCAGAATGCCCGCGCCCAGCGCGCCGGAAAGCGCAATGGCCAGCAGCACCGAGGGAAACGCATACAGCACATCGATGCTGCGCATGACCACCGTATTGATGATGCCGCCCGCGTAGCCGGCCAGAATGCCGAGACTGCTACCGATCAGGAATGCCAGCAGCACCGGGGTGAGTCCCATGAACAGCGACAGCCGACCGCCCAGCATCAGACGCGACAGCATGTCACGGCCGAGTTCATCGGTGCCGAGCAGATGGCCGACGGTGCCTATCGGCTTGAGGCGGGTAAACATTGAGGCCTCGAAGGGATCGCCCGGCATCAGCCACGGCGCGGCGATCGCCATGACCAGCAACACGACAATCACCGCAGCAGCGGCCATGGCGATGGGATTGCGCACGATGCGCGCTGCGACGTTAGTGAGATGGCCGCGTGAGCGGACGAAGCTGGTCGGGCTGGCAGGGAGTGCGGTAGTGGTAGCTTGCATGGTCAGCTTCTTTCTATGCGGGGATCGAGCACGGTCTGCAGGATGTCCACCAGCAGATTGAGCGAGACAAAAAACAGGGCCAGGATCAGGATCGTGCCTTGCAGCAGCGGCAGGTCGCGTTGGAAAATCGCCTGATTCAACAAGAAGCCGGTACCGGGCCAGGAAAACACGGTTTCGATCAGGATGGAGCCGCCCAGCAGATAACCGAGTTGCAGGCCCATGACTGCCAGCCCGGTCGGTGCGCAATTTTTCAGCACATGCTTGAACACGCCGAACTCCAGCAATCCACGCGCCTTGAGTCCGAGCACAAATTCCTGCGAGAGGATGTCGGCCACCAGTGCGCGCACGGTGCGAGCGATGATGCCCATAGGGATGAAGGACATGGTCACTGCCGGCATGATCATGTACTTGATGTGCTCCATATCCCAGACCCAGGCGGCAGAGCCGTCAGGGCCGGCACCGGTGGGCGGCAGCCACATCAGCTGCGACGAAAACACGATCACCAGCACCATGCCCAGCCAGTAATGCGGCACGCTGACGCCGACGACGGAAATCAGCGAGGCCAACCGATCAGCCCAGGAGTGGCGGAAATAACCGGCCACGAAGCCGAACAGCGAGCCGAAGAAAAACCCGATCAGCGTCGCCACCGAGGCCAGCATCAGGGTATTGCCGACGGCCTTGAATACTTCTTCTGCCACCGGCCTGCCGGTGGCGATGGAACTGCCGAGATCGCCGTGGAAGGCGCGGATAATCCAGCTAAAAAACTGTTCGGGATAACTGCGGTTGAAACCGTAGAGTTCCATGAGCTGGTTGCGCAGATCGACCGAGGCGTCCGGCGGCAGAATGGACGACAGCGGATCGCCGGGGGCGATATGCACCAGCATGAAACAAAGAAAGGCCACGCCCAGCATGATGGGCATGGCGTACAAAATGCGGCGTATCAAATAGGAAATCATCGTGCTGTGCGGCTGCCGTCTTGCGGCGGCAGCCTCCGGTGAGCGGGATAATGAGGCGCAGGCGGTGGCGTCTATCTGTGGCAACTTCTTGTGGCAACTTCTGCCACCGCCTGCGGCAGGATTAGTCCATCGACATGGTGGCGATATCGATGAACCAGCTTTGCGGTTGCACTACACCTTTGACCTTGGGCGACATGGCGCGCGGACCGGTGTCATGCGCGACCCAGATGAACGGGGCGTCATCGACGATGCTGGCGTGCAACTGCGCTAACAAAGCATCGCGTGGTTTGTCTTCAAAGGTGGTGCGGGCTTTTTCAACCAGCGTATCGATCTTGGGGTTGCTGTAGAAGCCCCAGTTATTCGATACCGGAGGCGCAGCTTTGGAGCTGACGAAACGCACCATTGCAAAGAACGGGTCCATGGCGGCAAAGCTGATGTTGACCGCATCCGCACCATGCGCGCTCGGGTCTTTGGCACCGACGCGCCAGTTGTTGTATAGCGTGTTCCACTCCACCACATCGAACTGAACGTCGAAGAAGCAGGCTTTCAGATTCTGCTGCATGAATTCATTCATCGGCAGCGGTTGCATCTGACCTGAGCCGGAGGCGGAAATCTGCACCTTGACCTTGATTGGTTTGGCAGCGGAATAGCCGGCTTCCTGCATCAGCTTGCGTGCGGCATCCGGGTCGTACTTGATATTGAACTGCGGTTTGCCGCGCCACGGATGGCCCGGTTCCACTGTGCCGGTGGCTTCGCCCATCAAGCCACCGAGCAATTGCTTCATCGCCGGACGATTGACGCAGAGATTGGCCGCGTAACGCACGCGCTTGTCCAGCCACGGCGAGCCTGGCACGAACGATAATTGCCACGGCCACACATGCGGTTGCGGATTGGAATAGATCTTGAAGCCGCGGCCTTTGAGGGTATCCAGTGCATCCGGTGCGGGCGCTTCAATCCAGTCGACCTGACCCGACAGCAAGGCGGCTGTGCGGGAGTTGGCTTCCGGCAGCGGCAACATCACCACCTTGTCGATTTTAGGGCGGCGCTTGGCGTCCCAGTACTCTGGATTCTTGACTAACTCCAGGCGTTCGCGCGAAATGAATTTGCTCATCTTGAATGGTCCGGTGCCGGAAGCATCGGCCGCAAAGGCATTCCATGCCTGCTTCGAGCGCTCGGCTTTGCCGGAGACCGACGCCGGTACGGCTGCCAGTTTTTTGGCCCAATGAATGGGCGAGGCCATGAACAGATTGGTCAGGTTGATCGGCAAAAAGGAGTCCGGCTCGGAGGTGGTGAATTCGACGGTCAGGTCGTCGATTTTTTTGGCTGAGCGCAGCGTTGGCATGCGCGAAGCGGTGGTGCCGACCTGGCTGGGGTCGAAATTCGGCGCATCTTTGTCGAGTACTTTCTCGACATTCCACACCACCGCATCGGCATTGAAAGAAGAGCCGTCATGGAACTTCACATTCGGGCGCAGCTTGAAAATCCACTTGGTCTTGTCCTTGGGATTGACGGTCCACGACAGTGCCAGATCGGGAATCAGCACGCTGGCCTGATCGGCCTTGCTCAGGTCCCACTGGGTCAGACTGTCGTACATAGGAATGCCGGTAAAGCGGTTGCCTTCAAAGCCCTGATCGGGCTGCCCTGATGTGCGAGGAATGTCGCCGGCGGTCATGCCGATACGCAGTACTTTTTCGGCGGCGGCATTGCCGGCAAAAATACCGAGCGCCAGACTACAGGCAATGACGAGTGCGCTTTTCTTGCTCATGCTTATGTTGATATTCATATTCATGCTTTCCTTGATGGGTGAGGGTGGCAACTGTCAACAACTACGACAAAGACAAATGAGGAGTAAATCAACAACATTCCTCGCGTTACAAACCGATTGAAAAAATGTTCATGGCTCAATCAGAGGGATTTCTGCGCGTGCAGCGGAATTGCGCAAATGGGTTTGCATGGCCGCGCGCGCGCCGTCGGCATCGCCGAGGGAAATGGCGGCGGCAATCAGGCGGTGTTCTTCGCACGGCTCCCAAATTCGGGCATGGTCGGCAAACGGCAGACGCAGGCTGTGACTGATGCGCTCGCTGAAATCGCGCAGCACGCGTTGCAGGTCGGGATTGCCGGACAATTCAGCGATGAGCTGATGGAATTCCAGATCGGCTTGCGAGGCTTCGATCAGATCCAGATTCTTGAGTGCGTTCTCCAGCCGCGCTTGTATGTTCCACAGTCGCGCAGTGGCATGGACGTTGACGCCGCGTGCGGCCAGTGCGGCGGCAGCGGGTTCGATGACGAAACGCAATTGCAGCGTGGCCGGTATATCGGAAGTGCTGGAGGTGATCGCGCCGCGCTTGGTGCTGACTTTGCTGGCCTTGCCGCTTTTCCCCGGGCCTTTGCCGGAAGTGACGAGCGTGCCTTTGCCCGGTACGGTGCGGATGAAGCCGAGCGCTTCGAGCATGGACAGCGCCTCCCGCAAAGAGGCGCGGCTAATGCCCATCGTTTCGGCCAGATCGCGCTGACCGGGCAGCATGTGGCCCGTCTGATAGACGCCGGACAGTATCTGGCGTTGCAGGTGTTGCGCGGCGGTATTGGACATGCTCATCGAAAGCCCCTGATCGGTCTGACTGGTCTGACCACAGCAGCCGTATGAGCAACTTGTATGCCACATGCGTTTTCGCTCTCCGCACAGAGAGTACGGAGAGCGGAGCGAAAAAATGGAGAAGAAAAAGTCGGGCGAGGAAGGGGACTGTTTGCACCAATACTGATCGGCGCTGCACGGCGGTAGTGAATCGCGTCAGCGGAATAAGCAACGGTACGGTGTGCTTTTAGCGTGGCGCGTCTTGTCCTGCGATTGCGTAGATTGCTGAAAGGTATCAGCGGGCATCAGCGCTGTATTGTGTATTTTTTAGTGCATCAAAGCTGCCGGAAGAAGGCAAATAATTCCGGTGCATCCGAATAGGCGACATTAAAACGGAACCAGGTTTCCTGAGATGGCGACAGATGGAAAAAATCGCCGGGTGCCAGCCAGATGCCTTTTTGTCGCGCACGGTCGGCGATGTCGCGCGCGCTCAAGGCACAGCCATCCAGACGCGCCCATGAAAACATGCCGCCGCGCGGCGTGGTGAACGGGGTGAGGCCGACTTCACTCAGCCGGGCGTTGACTCGCGCCTGCGCGCCCAGCAACGAGGCGGCCAGCGTTTCCACATGACGACGGTGATGGCCTTCGGTCAATACGCCATGCACCAGTCGTTCGGTGATTTCGGAATTGGTCAGCGTCAGCACCATCTTGGTATGCACCAACTGCCGCGCAATATCGCGGTGACAAGCGATGAAGCCGAGTCGCAGTGACGGCGCAATCGTCTTGGAATAACTGCCGACGTAAATGACGCGCTGCAGGCCATCGAGCGCGGCCAGCATCGGGTCGGTGGCCTGACCGAGTTCGCGGAAAATGTCGTCTTCTACCACCCAGAAGCCGTGCCGTTCGGCCGCTTGCAGCACGCGCATGGCGCACGCCGGCGTGTAGGAAGTGCCGGTCGGGTTGTGCAGGACGCTGGTGGTGAACAACATTTTTGGCTTGTGCAGACGCGCCAGCGTGTCCAGTGCCTCGGTATCGACGCCGGTTGGCGTGCGCGGTACGCCGATCACGTTCAGGTCGGCCAGTCGCAGCATGGGGATCAGGTTGCAGTAGGCGGGGTCGTCGATCAGGACCGTGTCGCCGCGCTTGAGCATGGTGCGGATGATGAGGTCCAGTCCCTGCGTTGCGCCGTGGGTGGTGAGGATCTGTTCCACCGGCACGTCCAGCGACCAGTTGGCGAGGAATTGAGAAATCAGTTGGCGCAGCTGGACGTAGCCATAGGGATGGCCGTAGCCGACTTGCTGCGTGCCGGGGGCGCGGGAAATGCGCCGTTCGGCCTGATGCAGTCCTTCGCCGTCCAGCCACTTGCCGGGCAGCCAGCCGCAGCCGGCTTTGATCGGCACGCGCTCGTCGGCAAACATTTCGCCCAGCAGCCAGGCCGAGTCGATCACCGGTTCCGGCGGCAAAAAACTGAGCAGGGGGCTGGCGGGGACGCCCCTGACAGCGATAAAAAATCCCGCGCCGCGCCGGACTAATAGCAGGCCGCGCGCCACCAGTTGCTCGTAGGCTTCCACTACCGTCGAGGTGCCGATGCTGTGCGTTTCGGCAAACAAGCGTACCGAGGGCAGGCGATCGCCGGCGCGCAGCTGGCCTTGTTCAATCAGTGCTGTCAGGCCGCTGGCGACTTGTTCTACCAGCCGCACTGCGGTGTTTCGGTCGAGCGCAAGATGAATCGGATTCTGCTGTGTCTTCGCCATTGCCCCGGTCCTTTGCGTAAGTGTGAGCAATACAGTTTTGCGGAAAGTGGAATACTGTTTTGCGTCAATCTTCAAAGTGTATCTAACAATACTGACGATGTCTCGCAATAATCAAGGTGCCAACAGCGTACCTATCCTGTTCGCAAACCGATCAACCATACCGAGACCCCACGCAAGGACCGCCCCTAATGACTACCGCCACACCTGCCGCTTCCCTTGATATGTCCGCTTTCTGGATGCCCTATACGGCCAACCGGAATTTCAAGGCCCATCCGCGCCTGCTGGTGTCGGCTTCCGGCATGTACTACCAGGATGATGCCGGCAACGCGGTGCTGGACGGTACTGCCGGTCTGTGGTGCGTGCCGCTCGGCCATGCGCAGCCGCGGATTGTGTCGGCGGTGCAAAAGGCCGTTGCCACGCTCGATTTTGCGCCGACTTTTCAGATGGGCCACCCGGATGCTTTCCGGCTGGCGGAGCGCCTCAGGCAATACACTGGCAATCAATTCAGCCAAGTGTTTTATACCGGCTCCGGTTCGGAAGCGGTGGATACGGCGCTTAAAATTGCACTGGCCTACCATCGCGTGCGCGGCGACAGTACCCGCACCCGCTTCATCGGGCGCGAACGTGGCTATCACGGCGTCGGTTTTGGTGGCATGTCGGTCGGCGGTATCGGCGGTAACCGCAAGACCTTCAACTCGGCGCTGATTCCCGGCGTCGATCATTTACCGCATACCCATAATCTTGAAAAGAATGCCTTCACACGCGGCGAGCCGGAATACGGCACGCATCTTGCTGATGAACTCGAACGTTTGGTGACGCTGCACGATGCCTCCAACATCGCCGCCGTGATCGTCGAGCCGGTGTCGGGTTCGACCGGCGTGTTGATTCCACCGAAAGGCTATTTACAGCGCTTGCGCGACATTTGCACCAAGCACGGCATTCTGTTGATTTTCGATGAAGTCATTACCGGCTTTGGCCGTCTCGGCACGCCCTTCGCTTCCGACTATTTCGGGGTGCAGCCCGATCTGATGACAACCGCCAAGGGACTCACCAACGGCGTGGTGCCTATGGGTGCGGTGTTCGTCAAGCCGCATATCCACGATGCCTTTATGCATGGCGCGGACGGTATCGAGCTGTTTCACGGCTATACCTATTCCGGTCATCCGCTGGCCTGTGCCGCCGGTCTGGCGTCGCTCGATATTTTCGAGCAGGACGGCATTCTTGAGCATGCGCAAAGCGTGTGCGAATACTGGCAGGATGCCGCGCATGCGCTGCGCGGTTTGCCGCATGTGATTGATATCCGCACCATCGGCATGATTGTCGGCATTGAGTTGGAACCGATTCCCGGTAAGGCCGGCGCGCGCGCTTTCGATGCCTTCCGTCGCGCCTTCGACGACGGTCTGCTGATCCGCACTACCGGCGACATCATTGCCTTGTCGCCACCGCTGATCATCGAGAAAAAACATATCGATGAATTGTTCGGCAAGCTGACGAAAATTTTGCAAACGCTGGCTTGATGTAGGACGCACGAAGCACGAAGCACGATGAAACCATGGCATAGAAAACGGACAACAACATGAATGCACGCACTCCCCCTACGACGAACATCACACTGCGCGTTGACGGCGAACGGCTCTGGAATTCGCTGATGGAACTCGGCGCAATAGGTGCCACGCCCAAGGGCGGCGTGTGCCGGCTGGCGTTGAGCGACCTCGACAAGCAGGGCCGCGATCTGGTCTGCGCCTGGGCCGTCAGCGAGGGCATGAGCGTGACCGTCGATCAGATCGGCAATGTTTTCATGCGCCGTTCCGGGCGCAATAATGCGCTGGCGCCGGTCGTTACCGGTTCGCATATCGATACCCAGCCGACCGGTGGAAAGTTCGACGGCAACTATGGCGTGCTGGCCGGATTGGAAGTGATTCGCACGCTTAATCAGCACCAGATCGAAACTGAAGCGCCGATTGAAGTGGCGGTCTGGACCAATGAAGAAGGTTCGCGCTTCGTGCCGGTGATGATGGGATCGGGCGTTTTTTGCGGCGCGTTTTCACTGGAACATGCCTATGCCGCCACCGATACGGCGGGTCTGAATGTACGGGACGAACTGGCGCGCATTGGTTATATCGGCGAGCAACAATGCGGCGATCATCCGATTGGCGCGTATTACGAAGCGCATATCGAACAGGGGCCGGTGCTGGAAAACGCCGACATTGTCATCGGCGTGGTACCGGCTGTGCTGGGACTGACCTGGTACGACTGCACCGTTACCGGTTTTGAATCGCACGCCGGTCCGACGCCGATGGAAATCCGCAAGGATGCCTTACAGGTCGCCACTTACATCATGCAGGAAGTGGTAGCCATTGCGCTGCGCTATCCGCCTTACGGGCGCGGCACGGTCGGCATGGTGCAGGTGATGCCGAACAGTCGCAATGTGATTCCGGGGCAGGTCAAATTCTCTATCGACTTGCGTAACGTCAGCCCTGAATTACTGGTCAGCATGAACCGCGATCTGGAAAATTTCCTGGCAAAAATGCGCAGCGATACCGGCCTCGGCATTGAGTTGCAGCGCGTATCGGATTTCCCTCCCTGCCCTTTCCATCCCGCTTGCGTCTCGAACGTGCGTGCTGCGGCGGAACTGCTCGGCTATCCGACGATGGACGTGGTGTCGGGCGCGGGGCATGACGCGATCTATGCCGCGCGTCTGGCGCCGGCCGGCATGATCTTCGTGCCGTGCAAGGATGGCGTGAGCCACAATGAAATCGAAGATGCCAAACCCGAGCATCTGGAAGCGGGCGCTAATGTATTGCTGCACGCCATACTGGCGAGCGCGGTGCGGGTCTGAGTCAGAAAGGCGCGCCCTGCCCTTAGCGGGCGCAGGCGCGCGTCTGGTTAGGTAGCTCGCCGAAGCGTTCGCGGTAGTAGGACGAGAAGCGGCCCAGATGGCCAAAGCCGAATTCAAATGCGGTGTCGGAAATGTTGGTGTCCGGTTGTGACAGCAAACGGTCACGGGCGGCATCGAGCCGGATATTGCGCAACAGATCCATTGGCGCTACGCCGTGATGCTGATGGCACAGCACATTGACCGCACGCACGCTGACCCCTGCCGCATGTGCCAGATCGGCCAGCGAGAGTGGTGCGCACAGTCGCGTCCTGATATATTTTTCAAGCGCATCCAGCCGTTGCACTTTGGCGCAGCCAACCAGACTGTCGGCCGATTCTTCGGCGGCCACGCCGGCTTCAGTCGGACGGATCAAAGGGGCGGCGGAAAGCTGCGACCAGAGGAATTGCGCGGCGCTGCGTTCAAAGTGGTCTATCCACATATCATGGCCATCGTCCAGACTTGGCAGGGCGAGCACCCGCAGCAGCGACTGCACCAGCAGATCCCAGTGCGGCGCGGAGTGTTCCGGTAGCAGGAACAGTGAAGGCATGGTCAACGGGTGGCTGGCATCGGGCACGCCGATGTCGTCAAACAGGGCCAGCGGTACTTTCAAGATTAATTGCTCCGATCCTGCCTGCCACCACAATCGCAGATTCTTCTTTGGTGCAATGAGGGCGGTGGAGCCTTGCGGAATGCACACTTTCTGACCATCGGATTCGATTTCGGCATGGCCGCTCAGCGTCATGTGCACCAGCACAAAGCCATCGAACAGCCTGGGTTTGACGATGACTTCCGCGCCGTACTTCAGCATGAAAATCTGCATTTTGTGAATCGCCGCTTTGAACAGCACCGTATTCACATCGTCGCCCTTCCATTGCAGGTCATGCTCGGAGAGTTCTCTGGCAATCTGGGCGTGCGAGTCCACTTTCTTGTTCGATTGGAAAACGCATCGCCGGTAAAGGGGCGCCAGGCTGAGCGAGTGACTGATGGTGTGCATGCTTACCTCACGACGGTGTAGTGCCGCGCGAGCCAGTACCTGGCGTGACGGCGGTAGAAGTCAGAATGGATGCCGGCCTGTCGCGTTCTACGCTTCAGGCCATGTGAAAAACAGGTGCAATATTCATGCCCGGGGGGGCGTAAGTAATACTTATTTTTTATCGGTCTCTGTGCTGCTCTATGCTGCGGTCTCTGTGTCGTTCTATTTAGTTTTGTGCTGTCGCTGACAATAGCATGAGAAGCGATTGCCAGTTGATGCGGATGCCTCTGCGGTTCTCTGTGATTATCTGCGATGCAGTGACGGCTGCACGATGCAATCTCCGCCACCGCCTCGTGCCCTGTCCTTGCATCGTTCGCGCCACTGCGCCCGAACTTCCTCAGTACAATACCTGCTCTTGCATCCTTGTATGCTCCTGAAGGTATGGAGGTAGTGTGGAACTGCGACATCTCAAATATTTCAATGCCGTTGCCAGCACGCTGAGTTTCAGCCGCGCCGCCGAACTGCTACATATCGCGCAGCCGCCGCTGAGCCGGCAAATCCGCCAGCTGGAAGACCTTGTCGGCGCTGAACTGATCGACCGGAAATCCCGCCCGATTGCGCTGACCATGGCCGGCAAATTTTTCTATGAGCAAACGCTGCAAGTTCTTGCACGCGTCGATGAAATTGCTGAAAGCACGCGCCGCATTGCGCGCAGCCAGCAGCAGTGGTTTGGCATTGGCTTCGTTCCTTCCGTGCTGTATGGCTTGCTGCCCGAACTGATCAAGCGCTTCCGGGCGGACATGCCCGACATTGAAGTCGGCTTTACGGAGCTGATGACGATGGAGCAAGTCGAGGCCTTGAAATCGGGACGCATCGACGTCGGTTTCGGCCGCCTGCCGATGAGCGATCCCGACATCATTTGCGAAACCATCCTTCAGGAGCCTCTGGTGGCGGTATTCCCGGTCGGACATCGCTTGCTGAAAAAATCCAGAATCGGCTTGGAGATGCTGGCAAACGAAAATTTCATCTTGTACCCCGCCAGACCGCGCCCCAGTTATGCCGATCAGGTACTGGAACTGTTCGCCAGCCGTGGCCTGAAACCGACAATCGTTAAAGAAGCCAATGAAATGCAGACCGCCATCGGTCTGGTCGCTGCCGGTGTCGGCGTGGTGCTGGTACCACAGTCGGTGCAGGGCCTGCACCGTAGCGATGTGGTGTACCGGGCGTTGTCGACCAAGGATGTTTTTTCACCGGTCATCATGAATTTCCGGGCCAACGATCAATCTGCCTTGTTGCAGCATTTGCGTGCGCTGGCATCGGAAATTGCATTGCAGCAGGCCGCTGCATCTGAAGCGCTTGGTTGTGTGCCTTAGTTGAGTGCCTTAGTTGAGTGCCTTAGTTGTGTGTCTTAGTTACGCGCCTCAGTTGCGCACCTCAGTCTCGCACCTCAGTCGCATACCCTCTTCAGCGTAAAAACTCCTGCAAAAGATGGGTGAATTCCACCGGTGCTTCCAGATTGGATAAATGCGACGCGTCCAGTTGTTCCAGCACCGCATCCGGTATGTTGGACTGCATGAACAGAGCGTCGTCCACCGTGGTGACCGGATCGTGGCTGCCGGCGATGATCAGTGTCGGGGTCTTGATAGTCGAAATGGCATCCCGCAAATCGGCTTCGGCCAGGGCCTGACAACCGCTGGCGTAACCGGCCGGCGAGCACTTCCGCAAACCTTCTACATACCGCTGCACCAGCTCCGGCGAGCGGGCGATGAAATCTGCCGTGAACCAGCGCGAAGCCGCACCGTCGGCAATGGCATCCATGCCGGTGGCCGTCAGTTCGGCGCGGGTACGCCAGCCTTCTGCCGTACCGATGCGTGCGGCGCTATTGGCAACGACCAGCGTGTTCAAACGCTCGCCGGCGTGAATGGCCAGCCACAAACCAATCATGCCGCCCATAGAAATGCCGCAGAAATGGACTTGCTCCACTTCCAGCGCATCGAGCAGGCCGATCACATCACCGCCCAGTTGCGCGAGCGTGACGAACGTGGTGGAAACGCTGCTGCCGCCGTGGCCGCGCGCATCGTAGCGCAAGACCCGGTATTGCGACAGCAAGCGCGACGCCTGGTAATCCCAAAGCGAGTAATCGGTGCCGAGCGAATTGGCAAACAGGAGGACGGGCGCGCCGGCCGGTCCGTGCAGCGAATAGGAAACGGTTTCGCCGTTCAGAAGGAGTGTCGACATGAGAAATTCCGGTTGATTGAGGGAGACATGCGCAGGGCGTGTGCGCATGATCACCTTAAACGCTCATGCGGGGGCGTTTAATTTCACCGGAGGGCAAACCTTGCTGCTCGGCATGCAGGGTCAGGTCGAAATCGATGGAGTAAAACGGCGCATCGACTTCGTTGCTGCGCAGCGCTGCGGCATCGGTGATACGCACGATGGGCGGGACCAGACCTTCGCGAGTAGCAAAGGCAAAGTCGTCCCACAGGAAGGGGTCGCCGTCGATATTGATCTGCGTGGTGAGCTTGCGGAAGCCTGGCGCGGAAACAAAGAAATGGATATGCGCCGGACGCGTTCCATGCCGTCCGAGCTGCGTGAGCAACTGGTCTGTTGCACCCTTGGGCGGCACGCTATAACCCACTGGAACCAGACTGCGGAAACGATAACGTCCTTGCGCATCGGTGCGGATGCTGGCGCGCAAATTGAACGGGCTTTGGCTGGAATCAAAAAAAGAATAATTGCCCAGATGATTGGCGTGCCAGACTTCCACCAGCGCGTTCGGCAGGACTTTCCCGGCGCTGTCGCGCACCTGGCCTTGCATGAATAAGACTTCGCCCGGTGCGACATCCTGATCGAGTCGCGCCATCCCCTTGGTTTCTGGCGCGCCTGCCACATACAGCGGCCCTTCGATCGTGCGCGGTGTGCCGCCGGTCACGCCATGCTTTGCATCGTCTTCATCCATACGCAGATCGAGGAAGTGCTCGAATCCCAGACCGGCGGCAATCAGGCCGTATTCCCCGGAGCGGCCGGCTTCGGTCAAATAATTGATGGCTACCCAGAACTCATCGGGCTGGATGTCCAGATCCTCAATGGTGTGAAACAAATCTTTCACGATGCGGTTGACGATTGTTTTGACGCGCGCGCTGCCGCTGGCCGTTTCCGTGCTTTCGATTTTTTGCAGCAGCGCGGCTATTTGATTTTTATCCATGGTGGTCTCCGTTTATCTTTCTTTATGGTGCGTCGAATCGGGTACTTGCGTATTTTCTCTGTCAGCAAAGGCTAAGGACGAAAGCTTAACGATCGTCTTGGTGTATCGATGAAGGGTGCCGGCACAGGGCCTCCACTTCAATTTGCATGTAGGGGAACAGCGGCAGACTCAGCAGCAGATCGTGCAATTCAGTTGAGCTGGCGACGTCAAAAATGCTGACGTTGGCGTATTGCCCGACCACCCGCCACAGATGACGCCACTTGCCTGAACTTTGCAGTGCGTGGGCCAGTTCTTTTTCCTTTTTCTTCAATGCATCTGCGGTCGCTTCCGGCATGGTCGCCGGGAGTTTCACGTCCATCGTGACTTTGAATAACATGGTGTCTCCTTCAGAAAGGGTGATTAATTTATCGCGTGGCAAACAGCGCGTTTTTATCTTTGTTTTTCTCTTTGATACTGGCTTTATCCCGGCGCAGGAAATGGATGCGGTCTTCGTCCAGTTCAATTCCCAGTCCCGGGCCGGTTGGCAGTTGCAGGGAAAAATCTTTATACGTGAGCGGCGTACGCAGAATTTCTTCGGTCAGCAGCAAGGGGCCGAACAATTCAGTGCCCCAGGCCAGCGCAGGGAATGTTGAAAATAACTGCGCCGAGGCTATCGTGCCGATGGCACCTTCCAGCATGGTGCCACCATACAGTTCTACGTGCGCAGCTTCGGCAATGGAGGCCACATCCCGCGCGCCGGTGAGTCCGCCGGACTGCGTGATTTTGATGGCGAACACATCGACCGCGTGGTGCTTCGCCAGCTGGTAAGCGTCGCTTGGGCCGTGCAGCGATTCATCCGCCATCAGCGGGATGCGGTTCTGATTCCTGAGTCGGCGCAAGCCTTCGTGATTGCCGGCGGCGATAGGTTGCTCCACCAGATCAATCCCGGCGTCATGCAGCATGTGCATGCCCAGCATGGCCTCGGTTTCGGTCCATGCCTGATTAACATCCACCCGCACGCTGCCGCGCTCGCCGATCACGCGCTTGATGGCGGCCACATGCGCGACATCCTCGCGCACCTCACGCAAGCCTATCTTCAGTTTGAAAATCCGGTGGCGTTTCAGGTCCAGCATGGTTTCAGCTTCGGCGATATCGCGTTCGGTATTGCCGCTGGCCAGTGTCCATGCCACCGGCAGACTGTCGACGATGCGCCCGCCGAACAGGGTGCTGAGAGGAACGCCGAGACGCTTGGCGTGGGCGTCGAACAGCGCGGTTTCGATGGCGCACTTGGCAAACCGGTTGCCTTGCACAGGTTTGCGTAGCGATTGCATCCTGGCCGCAATATTGGTCGCGTCGCCGCCGATGAGCAGCGGCGCCATATAGGTATCGATATTGGTTTTGATGCTTTCCGGGCTTTCTTCGCCGTAGGCCAGCCCGCCTATGGTGGTCGCTTCGCCATATCCGAGTATGCCGTCGTCACTGCGGATGAACACCAGAACCAGCGTTTGCTGGCGCATGGTGGCCACCGACAGCAGGTGGGGACGGATAGTCGGCACGTCCAGCAGCAGCACTTCTACTGCGGTAATTTTGATGGGGGAAATGGGCATCGTGATGGGTGTCGTGATCTCAGATTATTTGCCCTATCTTAGGAACAAAAGCGAGCATCTGTCCAAGACCGTTTTTGGCAGGCTGCATACCTGTTGGGTATAACGCAGCTTTGCGAGCGGATCGCTGCGGAGTGGCTGCGCGCAGAGTCCCGGCTTACTGCAAAAAACGGATAGTGAGCTGGCACCGGTGTGCAATCGGCGGATAGATTTGGCGTCATGTCTTCTCTACTATTTGAATCGTACCTGCTGAAATGGCAGACATTTATTACGGTCATTAATTACGGTCATTAATTGCGGTCATTAATTGCGGTCATTTATTACGTTCATTTATTACGTTCATTTTTTACGGTCATTTTCAGACTGAACATGTGAGGAAATGCATGATGAGCAATACCACTACTCAGGGCGAACAAGCCGGTTTCGTGCCGCTGGTTCAGTTTCCGCGCACGGATGGATCGCGCACACCGTACAAGGCATTCAGCTCGCAGGAAGTCTATGAACTGGAGCAGGAGCGGATTTTCCGCGGGCCGGTCTGGAGTTTTCTGGGTCTGGAAGCGGAAATTCCCGCCAGCGGCGATTTCAAAAGCACTTTTGTCGGCGATACACCGGTAGTGGTGACGCGCACCGAAGACGGCGGCCTGGCGGCATGGGTCAACAAATGCTCGCACCGTGGCGCGATGGTCTGTCGCACGCCGCGCGGCAATGCCGCGTCGCACAGCTGCGCCTATCATCAATGGAGCTTCGACCTGCGCGGCAATTTGCTGGGCGTGCCTTTCCGTCGCGGCCAAAAAGGCAGCGCCGGCATGGCCAAGGACTTCGATCCGAAATGTCATGGTCTGCGCCAGCTGCGCGTGGAAAGCTACCGTGGCCTGGTATTTGCCACCTTCAGCGAAACGGTAGAGCCGCTGGCCGATTACATCGGTGCCGAAATGCGGCCCTGGCTGGATCGCATTTTCCATAAACCTATCGTGTATCTCGGCTGCACGCGGCAGTACTCCAAATCGAACTGGAAGCTGTATCTGGAAAACGTGAAAGACCCTTACCACGCCAGCCTGCTGCACTTGTTCCACACCACGTTCAATATTTTCCGGGTCGGCATGAAGGCGCGTTCAGTGGCCGACAAGCGGCATGGTTTGCACAGCATCATCACGGCCACCAAAAACGAAGAAGAAACATCGGATGCTTACAAAGAGCAGGCCATCCGTTCCTTCGACGATGGCTTTGTGCTGGAAGACCCTTCCGTGTTGGGGCAGATCAAGGAATTCGAAGAAATGACCACCAACCATATCCAGCCGATTTTTCCGCAGCTGGTGGTGCAGCAGATTCACAACACGCTGGTGGCGCGTCAATTGCTGGCCAAGGGGCCGGATAATTTTGAACTGATTTTCCATTTTTTCGGTTACGAAGACGACACCCCGGAAATGCGTGCATTGCGCATCAAGCAAGCCAATCTGGTCGGTCCGGCCGGTTATATCTCGATGGAAGACACCGAAGCGACGGAGCTGGTGCAGCGCGGTACGGCGCGTGACCCGGACGATTGTTCCGTAATGGATATGGGCAAAGACAATCCCGATCAGGAAGACACGCTGATTACCGAAAGCCTGATCCGCAAGTTCTGGATGGGTTATCAAAAACTGATGGATTTTGGAAGGGCCTGAGCGATGGAAAAGATGAAATTATGGTTTGAACTGCACCAGCTGCAAGAGGCGTATGTCAATGCACTGGACAACGACCGGCTTGAAGACTGGCCCGAGTTTTTTACCGAAGACTGTCTGTATGAAATTATCCCGCGTGAAAATGCAGACGCCGGTCTGCCGATAGGCATCATTTATTGCGATAGCAAACGCATGTTGCGCGATCGGGTTCTGTCGCTGCGTCACGCCAATATTTTTGAGGCGCACAGCTATCGGCACATGACATCGGGCCTGATGATACGGCCGGTCGATGCGCAGACTGTTGAAACCGAATCAAGCTACGTGGTGATACAGACCTTGCAAAACGGAGAATCGTTTGTCTATCAGGCTGGCCGCTACATCGACCGTGTGGTGAAAACCGATGCCGGCTGGCGCTACGCCAAACGGCGGGTCATTTACGACACCTCCCGCGTGGCAACTCTGCTCGCTACGCCGATTTAATCGCCATGAACAAGGATTGGTTCGATATCGGGAGTGCCGATGATTTTGCCGACGGCGAAGTCGCACCGGCGCATGCAGGGGGTCAGGCACTGGCCGTATTCCGCTTGGGCGACGATGTGTTTGCGCTGAAAGATCTGTGTACCCACGGCAACGCAAAACTGTCCGATGGTTATGTCGAGAATGGTTGTATCGAATGCCCGCTGCATCAGGGCTTGTTCGACATTCGCAGCGGCGCACCGCGTTGCGCGCCGGTGACGGATGCGGTGCGCAGTTTTCCGGTCAGAGTGGTGGCGGGTCGGGTCGAGGTGGATGTTGCTGCGCCTGCCGCTGAGGTTGCGGAGAAGCCGCAAGCGGCAGTGCGCCAGCTTTCCGCCGTGGTGGAAACGATTACCCGTGCGGCAGGCGATGTGGCGGTATTGCACTTGCGCATCGATGTTGATGCCGACGCCGACGCCAGTGCCGGCTTCGCCTATCGCGCGGGTCAGTATGTGGATGTGCTGCTTGCCGATGGCCAGCGGCGTAGCTATTCGATGGCCGCGCCGGGCGGCAGTCTGTTGGAGTTGCATGTGCGCCATTTGCCGGGCGGCGTGTTTACGGATCGCGTTTTCGGCAGCTTGCAGGCGGGCGAAAGCTTGTCGCTGGAAGGCCCGGGCGGCAATTTTTATTTAAGAGAAACCGCGAAGCCCGTGATTTTGCTGGCCAGTGGCACGGGTTTTGCTCCCATTAAAGCCTTGGTCGAAGAGGCGATCGCCGCCAAAAATCAGCGACCCATGCGCCTCTACTGGGGCGGCCGCAAGCAGGCTGACTTGTATATGGATGCCTTGTGTCGTCAGTGGGCCGCGACGCTGCCCTGGTTTGAGTATGTGCCGGTGCTGTCGGAGCCTGAAGTCGGCGCGCAATGGAGCGGTCGCACAGGTTATGTGCATCTCGCGGTCATGCAGGACTGCACCGACATGACGCAGTACGAAGCCTATGCCTGCGGCGCGCCGATTGTCGTCGAGACCGCACGTCGTGAATTTATTGCCGGCTGCGGCTTGCCGGAGCATTGTTTTTTTGCGGATGCCTTTCTTTCCAAAGCGGATGCGCGGAAGTAAGTGCTGCCGTTGTCGTAGTTTTCACCTTGTCTGTAAATCCAACGGGAGTGTAGTGATGAATCGAATCGCAACAATGGCAACGATTGCCACGACGGTGAGTGCGGCGGTGCTGGCCATGGCGACCTGCGTGCAGGCAGCGGAACCCGTGAAGGTTGGCTTTCTGACCACGCTGAGCGGCCCTGCCAGCGCGCCAGGCGTCGATGAGCGCGATGGCTTCATGCTGGCCATGAAACAACTGGGCGGAAAATTGGGCGGCTTTCCGGCGGAAGTCATCCTCGTCGACGATCAGTTCAGTCCTGACGCCGCCAAACAGGGCGCGGACCGTCTGATTAAAAAGGAAAAGGTCGATATTCTGAGTGGCTTCGTCTATTCGAACATTTTGCTTGCCGTGGCCCCTGCTGCGTTTGCCAGCAAGACCGTGATCGTCAGCGCGAATGCCGGACCGGCGCAGCTGGCTGGCAGCGGATGCTCACCCTACTTTTTCAGCGCCAGTTATCAGAACGATGCCGCCCATGAAGCAGCCGGAAAACTGATGGCGGACAAGGGATACAAACGCGTGGCAGTGATTGCGCCGAATTATCCGGCGGGCAAGGATGCGTCGGCCGGTTTCAAACGCTACTTCAAAAATGCGCCCGCGCTGGAATTGTTTCCTAAACTCGGTCAGCTCGATTTCGCCACCGAAATTGCGCAATTGCGCGCAGCCGGTGTCGATGCGGTTTACTACTTTTTACCGGGGGGCATGGGGATCAATTTCGTCAAGCAATATGCGGCGGCCGGCATGGATGCCAAGATTGTGCGCGTGATGCCCGCCTATGACGCCGACCAGCAAATGATTTCGAATGGCGACCTGATTGCCGGCGTGGCCAATACCGGCCAATGGTCGTCGGATTTGCCCAATGAGCAGAACCGCGTATTTGTTTCTTCCTTCGTCAAGGAATACGGCCACCAGCCCTCCATGTTTTCCGCGCAGGCGTATGACGCCGCCATGCTGATCGACAGTGCAGTCAAGGCCGTCGGCGGGAAAATGGACAACAAGGAGGCGCTGATTGCCGCCATGAAGTCGGCGAACTTCAAGTCGATACGCGGCAATTTCAAATTCGCTGCTAATCACTATCCGATTCAGAATCAGTACGCGCGGGTAGTGGTGAAGGGGGCCGATGGCAAGTACGTCAACAACATGACGCAAACAGTGATGACGGCGCATGTGGATGCCTACGTTGCCGAATGCAAAATGCCATAAGCGGAGCGGCATTGTTAAGTGCGAATGGAGGCAGCCGGGTCTGGCGCTGCCTCCATCGCCATTGATTTTCTATTGATTTCGTATTGATTTCGTAAGTATTTCTTATTTATTTCTTATTTATTTCTTATTGAAACAGGCTCCAAGAGACGACCTTGAATAATCTAATTTTTGAGCAGCTCCTCAACAGCCTGCAATTCGGCATCATGCTGTTCCTGATTGCCTCGGGTCTGACGCTGATTTTCGGGGTGATGAATTTCGTCAATCTGGCGCATGGCAGTTTCTTCATGATAGGCGCGTATCTGGCCGCCTGGATTGCCGGTGCGACTGGCTCGTTCTGGCTCGGACTGGCAGGGGCGCTGCCGCTGACGGCGCTGCTCGGATGCGCGCTGGAGTGGCTGATATTCCGCCATCTGTATAAAAAAAGTCACATGGTGCATGTGCTGGCGACCTTCGCCTTCATCCTGATTTTCAACGATGCGGTGCGCATGCTTTGGGGTGCGCAGCCCTTGCCGCTGAACATGCCCGCCATGTTTGCCGGACCGGTCATCCTTTTCGGTTTGCCCTATTCGAGTTTCCGTTTGCTGATCATGGTTGTCGGTATTGCCGTGGCAGTCGGGCTGTACCTGGCGATTAACAAGACACGGATCGGCATGTGGGTCAGAGCCGGTTCGCATAATCTTGAAATGGTCACCGCGATGGGGATCAACATCCGTTTGCTGTTCCGGCTGGTGTTCAGCGCCGGGCTGGTGCTGGCGGCGCTGGCGGGAATCATGCTGGGACCGTTGGTAGCGGTACAGGCCGGCATGGGCGACGATGTCCTGATTCTGGCGTTTGTGGTGGTGGTCATCGGTGGCATCGGTTCGGTCGCCGGGGCGGCGATCGGCGCGCTGATTGTCGGGGTGGTCGATACGCTGGGGCGCGGTCTGCTGCCGCAGCTGTTCGCTCTTTTTCTCGATGCCGATGCGGCGGCGTCAGTCGGCCCGGCGGTTGGGTCGATGCTGATTTATCTGGTCATGATCGTGGTGCTGTTTTGGCGGCCCAGCGGTTTGTTTCCCGCACGTACCTGAGGATTTTCATGCAACGATTGTTATCAGTTTTTACCGTGGGGATAGTCATTGCCTTGTTTGCTTTCGCGCCGCTGCTGGCGCAGGCGGCAGGGCTGGACTATTACATCGGTGTGCTTACCCGGATCATGATTTTCGGAGTCGTTGCATCGAGTCTGAATTTTATTCTGGGCTATGGCGGCATGGTCAGTTTCGGTCATGCTGTATTTTTCGGTCTGGGCGCTTACACCACGGCTATCGCCAGTTTTCATGGCATCACCAACGCCTGGCTGATCTGGCTGCTTGCCGCCGCCGTGAGTGGCCTGTGCGGCTGGGCCATGGGCGCGATTGCCCTGCGTACGCGGGCGGTGTATTTCATCATGATCACCATGGCCTTGGCGCAGCTGTTCTATTACTTCTTCGTCGGGTTCCGTTATTACGGCGGGGATGATGGCCTTCAGATCACTGCGCGACCTGTCATCGGCTTGGGTCTTGATATCAGTAGCGACAAGGGCTTCTATCTGGTCGTGCTGGCGTGGCTGGTTGCGGTGCATGTGCTGCTGGCGCGGCTAAAGACATCACGTTTCTGTCTGGCGCTCAATGCCATCCGCGAAAATGAACGCCGGGCGCAAGCGATCGGCTATTCAGTGCGGCAGTACAAGCTAGTGGCCTTTGTGATTGCTGCCATGTTGGCCGGTGTGGCGGGGTCGCTGATGGGCATGCACAATTTATTTGTCAGTCCCAAGTTGCTGCACTGGTCGCAATCGGGAATATTGCTGGTGATGGTGGCGCTGGGCGGGGTCGGTTATTTTTACGGCGGGATACTCGGCGCGCTGGTGTTTTTATCGCTGGAAGAAGTGCTGTCCACCCATTTCGAATATTGGCAAATTTATGTGGGGCTGGTGTTGTTGCTGATGGTCATGGTCGCGCCGCAAGGGCTTGGTTCGCTGGCGACGATGGCGAAAGCGCTCAAAGGAAAAACATTGCCGCAGGGAGAGCAGCATGGCGCCTGATGCCTTGAATGTGCGTGGCTTGCAGAAAAGCTACGGCGGTTTATCCGCTACCAGGGATGTGCAGCTCACTGTGCAGGCGGGTCATGTGCATGCGATTATCGGCCCGAACGGGGCGGGTAAGACGACCTTGCTGTCCTTGTTGTCGGGCGCGCTGACAGCGGATGCCGGAGAGATTTTTCTGTTCGGCGAAGCCTTGCATCATCGCAGCGAGCAGGATCGGGTAGCGGCGGGTATGGGGCGCTCGTTTCAGATCACCAGCGTGTTCGATGAATTGAGTGTGATGGAAAATTTTTTGGTGGCCGTGCAACGTCAGCGCTATTCCGGCTACGGGTTGCTATCCCCCAGTCGCCGCGACCGGGAAGCCCGCGCTGCCGCTCACGCTATCGCGCAACGCGTGGGTTTGGGGGACGATGCTGGGAGCAATGCGGCGCAGCTTTCGCATGGTGCGCGGCGGCGTTTGGATATCGGTCTGGCGATAGCGTGCAATCCGCGCGTGCTGTTGCTCGATGAACCTATGGCCGGCATGGGGCATGAAGAGTCGGAAGAGATGATTGTGCTGATTCAGTCGCTCAAGCAAGAGTTGACGGTGGTGCTGGTTGAGCATGATATGGACGCCGTGTTTGCCCTGGCCGACAGGATTACGGTACTGGTGCAAGGCGCGGTACTGGCCACCGGGACGGTCGATGAGATCCGCGCCAATGCCGAGGTCAGGCTGGCTTATCTGGGCGAAGAGGACGAGCAATGACAGCACTTTTGGAAGTGGCCGGGCTGACCGGTGGCTATGGTTCCAGTCAGGTCTTGTTTGGCATCGACATGACGGTCAGCGAAGGTGAGGTGGTGACTTTGCTGGGACGCAACGGGATGGGCAAAACCACCACCTTGCGCACTATCCTTGGCCTGAACAAGACCACCGGCGGCGAGGTGCGGTTTCGCGGCCAGCCGCTGGCCGGTCAGACCGCCGATCAGATTGCCCGGCGCGGGATTGCCATCGTGCCGGAGGGGCGTCAGATTTTCAAGAACCTGTCGGTGGAAGAGAATCTCAGCGCTTTTGCGGCGCGCCGTAACGGGCGGGACAATCCCTGGACGCTGGAAAAAATCTACCGCCAATTTCCGCGCTTGCAAGAACGTCGGCGTAATGGCGGCGGTCAATTGTCTGGCGGCGAACAACAGATGCTGGCCATCGGACGGGCGCTGATGACCAATCCGCATTTACTGATTCTCGATGAAGCGACCGAGGGGCTGGCGCCACTGGTGCGGGAAGAAATCTGGTCTTGCCTGAAAGCGCTGCGCGAATATGGCCTGACCATTATCGTGATCGACAAATACATCAAGCGCCTGATTGGTTTTGCGGACCGTCATACGATCCTGGAAAAAGGCGTGGTGGTCTGGCGCGGCGATTCGGCGCAACTGTCGGCGCAGCCGGATTTGTGGGATCGTTATCTGAGTGTCTGACGCCATATCAAACCGGGGCGCATCGCCACCACAAGGACTGACAATGAAACAAGAAATGAACCGTAGCGCCTCACCCTGCCGTGTGGTTTGTGCGCTGGAGGAAAGTGAAGCCGGCTACAACCTGAAAGCGGCCTTCCCCGATTTTCCACAGGTTTTGCAGCAGTGGCAGCAGGCGTCGGCTGCGCTGCGCGGTTCTATGCTGACGGACGCCGATGTGGCCTACGGTTCCGCCGATCTTCAGCGGTTTGATTTTTATCGCGCCGCAGGCCACGGCCGACCTTTGCTGGTGTTCATTCACGGCGGCTATTGGCAGGGCGGGGACAAGAGCGACATCGGATTTATTGCTGCGCCGTATGTCAGGGCCGGCATCCATGTGGCGGTCATGAATTATTCACTTGCGCCGGTGGCGCCGATGGAGCAGATGGTCGATGAGGTGCATGCTTTTCTTGCGTATGTGGAGCGGATGGCCGGCGAGCTTGATATCGATCCGGCGCGGATTTCCTTGATGGGACATTCTGCGGGCGGTCATCTGGCCGCACTCGTGGCCGCGCAACGTGTGGAAAATCCAGTGCATGCCGTATTCGCCGTCAGCGGCGTGTTCGATCTCGCGCCCTTGATTCCGACTTCACTGAACAAGGCCTTGACGCTGGATACGCGGCGTGCCGACAATCTGAGCCCGGTGCTTCTGGACGGGCCGGGAACGACGCCAGTTCACACCATCATCGGTGAACAAGAAACGGCGCAGTTCCATTTGCAGGCTGCGGTGATGGCCCAATGCTGGCCGCAAGTCGTTGCGCATCATGTGGTGCCGGCGACTCACCATTACACGGTGCTGTGGCCGCTGGCAGATGAGGCCAGTCCGGTGTGTCAGACCGTCATTGGCGCCCTGTTAGCGTAAAAGATAAGCGGCTTACTCGCCTGCATGCGCGGGCGCGCTCGACCGGTAGCCGATACGGAATCCACCCCAGTGCTTGCCGCAGACCATGATCGGTACCGATAAGTCATGCATGACTTCGCCGGTGTCGCGTTTGTAGGTTTGCAGCAGGAAGGGTTTGGTGTTGGAACCGCAGCGTGAACCGGTGCGGTCGTCGAAGATGCGCTTGGTGCGATTGTTGACCAGATCGGTCGCATAGTCGCCGGTGAGCGGCTGACAGAATTTATCGTTGTGCGTCGGAAAATACCCCCTCAAATCTACTGCGCCGGCATAGGCAAGCTGCGGCATGTCCGCGAGAACTTGTTCTTGCACGTCGGGCAGTACGCGGTCGGTAAATTGGTCGAACCTGGTGCTGTGCTTGGGTGGATTGGTATGTGGAATCGGCGTGTAAGTCTTGTCGAACAGGTCTTGTTCGCTGATTTGTCCGCGTGCGACGGCCTCGGTAAATAATTTGCCCACGGCCAGTGCGGCAGCTTTGGCAACCGCATGGATGGCATCGTGCGATGAGGCGGCATTGAACTGAACGGTGGCGTCGAACAGTGCTTCGGCCCGTTCGGTCAGCGCCATTGCTGCGCTGGCGGCCAGCGGCAACGCGGCTGCGGTGGAGAGCATGCCGTCGCGGATACGGGCAATGGCGTCTGCGATTTGTTGGGTCGTCTGCACATGCTCGCGCGAGATGGTGGCGATTTGCTGAATATCTGTTTGGGATTCTGTCGCGCTGCGTTCGATGTCACTCAAAATCCCATGGACCTGCTTTACATTCTGGGCGGCGTCCGTCACCTTGCCGCTCAGGGCGCTCATGCCGGCAGCGGCGCGTGCGGCCTGATCGTTGATTTCGCGCACCATGGCACCGATATTGTCGGACGATTCCTTGGTACGTTGTGCCAGTAGCCGCACTTCCAGCGCCACCACGGCAAAACCGCGTCCCGATTCACCCGCGCGTGCCGCTTCAATCGCCGCATTCAGAGCCAGCAGATTAGTTTGCGAAGAAATCTGATTGATTTCTTCGGTAAAGCCGTGGATGCTGCGCGATTTTTCTTGCAGCGTTTTCATCATTGTCAGTGCCGTCTGGGCTTCCTGGCGCGCATCGTTGATTTGCGTCAGACCCTCATCGACTGCGGCGCGGCCTTCCACGCTGTGGTCGCGTACATCGGAGGCCACCTGGGAGGCTTGCTCGGCATTGCCGGCGATTTGCGCGGTCATAGTGGCGCTATGACCGGAACTGATCGCGATTTCATTCGTGGTTTCGACATCCTTGTCGATTTTTTTCTTCACCGAATCGACGAAATAGGCTGTCTCGGCCGAGCCGATCATGACGCTGTCGAGTTGTCGGCTGACGATGTCGGCAAGTCGGGCTTCGGAACCTTTGCCGCGTGGTCGCAGCAGCAGCGTCAGCACGAGCAGGCCGGTGGCGGAAGAGAGGGCAGTTACAAGGAGGGGGGCGAGGGGATGTTCTGCCAGGCGGTGAATCAGTGCGGCCAATGCCACGCTGATGGCGAGTGCGAGAAGGCCTGACAACAGGGTGCGGAATGCAGTCTTTTGCATAAAAATTCCCTTTCAGGACCCATCTTGTCTCTGGTGCCATGCGTGAGACGGCACGATTATTTTTTCTGGATCACAGATGGAGAGGCCGCGTTATTCGAAGAGTGCAATGAGTACGATACGCGGGATACTTCATGAGCGACAGCTTTATTCTATCTTAGCTTGAAGCTTATACGGGGTTATTTACACCAGCCTTGCAAAGCAGAAATTATTCCATTTATATAATTATTTTTAGGGTTTTTCTGGCGAAACTTTTCCGGCCGACGAGATGAGGGAATCTTGCACCAGCTTGCGCGCCAGCTCGCCGCCGTCGCCGCGCCAGAATTCGTGGTCGGCCTGACGCACGCGGGCGGCCGCTTGCAGCATGTGTTCAGCGGCGGCCAGACGCGCCTGTTCGGGATCGCCGGCGGCAATGGCGCTGACGATTTTTTCATGCTCTGACCGCACCTGACGCGAGAAATCTTCGCGTCGTGCTTCATTGGCGCGAGTCACCTTGATGGCCGAGCGGGTTGCGTGCCCGAACATGCCGAGGAATTTGACCCAGTAAGGATTGCCAGTCGCTTCGGCAATGCTGAGATGGAAATGCACGTCTTCTTCGACCCCGCTCACACCCGTAGCGACGGCTTCTTCGATGCGGCGCAGCGCGTGTTCGATTTCGGCCAGTTGTCCGGGAGTACGTCGTACTGCGGCCAGCGCGGCGGTTTCGGATTCCAGCCCGCGTCGCACTTCAATCAGATTGAGCAGCGACTGCACCGATTGTTCAGTCAGCGCATCGCCTGAATTTTCCCTATCGGCAGCATTGCTTTCCGTCTGACAAAAGAATGTGCCACTGCCCTTGCGCGCGCTGAGGATGCCGTCGGCCTTGAGCAAGGCAATCGCTTCTCTCACCACAGTGCGGCTGACGCCGAAGTGCGACGCCATCGATTGTTCCGAAGGCAGCCGCGTACCCGGCTTGAGTCCGTCGCTGCGGATTTGGCGCAACAGCTTGTCAGCGACGCGCGAAGCCAGCGTGCCGCTGGCAAAGCTGCCGGGAGCGGTATCAAGGTCGGGGAGAGAAAACTTCATCGCGGCTTGTTTCATAGGGGGGATTCTATCGTACAGAGGCGTGTGCTTGTGATGTGCATGTCACCAGATTGCTTATAAATACGATACATCTTACGACAGCAAGTAGACAGATATACATCTTGACAGGCTTATTTCGGACACATAACATACAGCCAGACAAATTATAAACAACTTATCAGGAGACAAATCATGTCGACTTCCCAGCATCCGTCCGCCGGATCGGACCGCGCTGCAGCGAGTTTCGCGAAAGTGGACGAAGCGGCGCTTTACAAGAAAGTCAGCTGGCGCATCGTGCCATTTTTGATGCTGTGTTACATCGTCGCTTATCTGGACCGCGTCAACGTCGGCTTTGCCAAGTTGCAAATGCTCAACGACCTGAAGTTCAGCGAAACCGTCTTCGGACTGGGCGCAGGGGTGTTTTTCCTCGGTTATTTCCTGTTTGAAGTGCCAAGCAACGTCATCCTGCACCGGGTAGGCGCGCGGATCTGGATTGCCCGCATCATGCTGACCTGGGCCGTTTTGTCGGGTGCCTTCATGTTTGTCAGCACACCGACCACTTTCTACGTCATGCGATTCCTGCTGGGTCTGGCCGAAGCGGGTTTCTTTCCCGGCATCATTCTGTATCTGACCTACTGGTACCCTGCCGCCCGTCGCGCACGCATGGTGTGTACTTTCATGACGGCCATTCCTCTGGCGGGCGTGATCGGCGGCCCCTTGTCCGGCTGGATCATGGAAACCTTTTCCGGCGTACACGGCTGGACTGGCTGGCAATGGATGTTCATTCTCGAAGCGGTGCCGGCAATTGTGCTCGGCCTCATCGTGCTGGTGTATCTGGATGACGGTATCCGTTCGGCAAAATGGCTCAAGGAATCGGAAAAACGCTTCCTGGAAGAACGCATTGAAAGCGACGACAAGGCCAAGGTTGCGCATCCTTCCTTGCGTGCCGTATTTGCCGATCGCCGCGTATGGGTCATGGCCTTCATCTATTTTTGCTGCGTGATGGGCCAGTACGGCCTGACGTTCTGGATGCCAACACTGATCAAGACGGCTGGCGTCAAGGGCTTGTTCAACATCGGCCTGTTCACCGCCATCCCCTACTCGGCTGCGGTAATCGCCATGTTGGTGCTGGGTCGCAGTTCGGACAAGCATCGTGAACGCCGCTGGCATCTGGTCGTGCCGATGCTGTTGGGCGCAGCCGGATTGATTGGCAGCGCGCTGGCCGGCACCAGCAACACCGAGGTAGCCATCCTGTGCCTGACCATTGCCGCCGCAGGCGTATTGGCTTCCGCACCGCTGTTCTGGAGTTTGCCAACGGCCTTCCTCAACGGCGTTGCTGCCGCTGCCGGGATCGCCGCGATTAATTCGGTGGGTAACCTGGCCGGTTTTGCCAGCCCTTATCTGATCGGGACGATCAAGGACATGACGCAATCGACCGACATCGCCATGTATGTGCTGGCAGCGGTGCTGGTGCTGGGTTCCATCGTCGTGCTGCGCGTACCGGCCAAGCTGGTCAATCGCTAAAACCACAGAGTAAGCTAAGAAGCGACGTAAGATCGGGGCGGCGATGCTCACCAAAGATAGACGGTGAACACGCCGCCCTCAATTTTGCCCTGAGTTGGTTTTATGTAACAGGCTCAGGGGCTGTGCTGATTCGCCTATGCTGATTCACCTATTTCGATGTCGGGCAGAGCCAGTCTGCCGTCTCAATAACATTTTCCTCAATAACATTTTTCTCAATAACATCTGCAGGAGTAAAAAATGACGCAACAAATCAATAAGATCGGCGTAGTTGGCCTGGGCGCAATGGGCATGGGGATGGCGCGATCGCTGGTGCGCGCCGGTCTGGAAGTGCATGTCTGCGACGTGCGACCAGAAGCGGTGCAGGCCCTGGTCGATGCCGGCGGACACGCCGCCACCTCGCCGGCAGATCTGGCGACCAAAGTCGATGCCTTGCTGATCGTGGTCGTCAATGCGGTTCAGACCGAGCAAGTGCTGTTCGGCGAAAACGGCGCAGCGGCGCACCTCAAGCCGGGTTCCGTCGTGATTGCCAGCGCCACCGTCGCACCTGAATTTGCCGAAGCGCTGGGCGCGCGTTTGCTGGCGCTGGGACTGCGTTTTCTTGATGCGCCGATTTCAGGTGGCGCGGCCAAGGCCGCTTCGGGCGAGATGTCGGTTATGGCTTCGGGCGATCCGGCTACCTTCGCCGTGTGCGAAAAACTGTTCGACGCCATTTGCGCCAATCTCTATCGTCTGGGCGATGCGCCGGGGCAAGGCTCGAAAGTCAAAATGATTAATCAGTTGCTGGCCGGCGTGCATATCGCCGCAGCGGCAGAAGCGATGGCGCTCGGTCTGCGGGCCGGTTGCGATCCCGATGCGCTGTATGAAGTCATTTCCAACAGCGCCGGAAGTTCGTGGATGTTCCAGAACCGCGTGCCGCATATCCTCAAGGGCGATTACACCCCCTTGTCGGCGGTCAATATTTTCGTCAAGGATCTGGGCATCGTGCTCGATTACGCCAAGAAAAGCGTGTTTCCCCTGCCGCTGTCGTCGACCGCGCATCAGATGTTCATGCAGGCTTCCGCTGCCGGACATGGCGGCGAGGACGACTCGGCTGTGGTAAAAGTATTCCCCGGCATCACATTGCCCGCCGCTAAAGCAGATTGAGGAGAGCCGCATGACAGTATTACTGGGATGCATTGCCGACGACTTCACCGGCGGCACCGATCTGGCCGGCATGCTGGTCAAGGCCGGGATGCGCACGGTGCAATTGATCGGTGTCCCCACCGAGCCGCTGCCTGACGATATCGACGCGGTCGTGATCGCCCTCAAGTCGCGCACCAATCCGGCCGCCGACGCCGTGGCCGAATCGCTGGCCGCACTGCGCTATCTGCAAGAAGCCGGTTGCAAGCAGTTCTATTTCAAATACTGCTCCACCTTCGACTCCACACCGACCGGCAACATCGGCCCTGTGGCAGAGGCTTTGATGCAGGCGCTGGAGACCGATTTCACCATTGCCTGTCCCGCCTTCCCTGCCAACGGCCGCACCATTTACAAGGGCTATCTGTTTGTCGGCAATGAATTGCTCAGCGAATCCGGTATGCGCAATCATCCGCTCACGCCGATGACCGATGCCAGTCTGGTGCGCGTCTTGCAGCAACAAGTCAGCAGCCCGGTCGGCCTGGCCGATTACACCGTGGTCGAACAAGGCGCCGCCGCCATCAGCGAACGCTTCGCTGCCTTGCGCGCACAGGGTTGCCGCTTCGCCATCGTGGATGCGGTATCGAATCAGGATCTGGAAGCCATCGGCGAAGCCTGCGCCGACTTGCCGCTGATTACCGGCGGCTCGGGCATTGCCTTGGGATTACCGGAAAACTTCCGTCGTCGCGGCTTGCTCAAGCGCGACGATGCGGCAGATCGATTGCCCGCCACCGGCGGCTTGCGTGCCGTGATTGCCGGCAGTTGTTCGGTTGCCACGCAAAGACAAGTCGCCGTCATGCGCGAGCAAGCGCCCTCCTTCCATGTCGATGCGCTGGAACTGGCACGCGGTGTGGAAGTCGTCGCCGCCGCACTTGACTGGGCCAGAGAGCATATTGAACAAGGGCCGGTGCTGGTCTACGCCACGTCCACACCGGAAACCGTGCGTGCCGTACAAACGCAACTGGGCGTCGAGCGCGCTGGTTTGCTGGTGGAAGAAGCACTGGCAGCAATTGCGCAGGGCTTGGTGCGCATGGGCGTCGGTCAATTGATTGTGGCCGGTGGCGAAACTTCCGGCGCGGTGGTCAAGGCGCTAGGCGTGACCGGTTTGCATATCGGGCCGGAAATCGATCCCGGCGTGCCTTGGACAGTGGGCTTGCAGGCCGGCGGCACATCACCGCTGGCGTTGGCGCTGAAGTCAGGCAATTTCGGTAGCGAGGATTTCTTCCTCAAAGCCTGGAGCCGCCTGTCATGAGCGCCGCCATCCACGCCAATCCGGAAGAAGCGCGGCAGCGCGAGCAGATCGTCGAATTCGGCAGTTCCCTGTTCGCACGCGGCTTGACGGCCGGTAGCAGCGGCAATCTCAGCGTGCGACTCGATGACGGCTGGTTGCTCACGCCGACCAACGCCAGTCTGGGCCGACTCGATCCGGCGCGTTTGTCCAAACTGGATTGGGAAGGTCGTTTACTCAGCGGTGAAGCGCCGTCGAAAGAAGCCTTCCTGCACCACGCCATGTATCAGCAGCGTAGCGGCGCGGGAGCGATTGTGCATTTGCATTCCACCCATTCGGCTGCCGTTTCCTGCATGTGCGGACTCAATCATGAGGATTGCATCCCGCCGCTGACGCCCTACTTCGTCATGAAAATCGGACGCCTGCCGCTGGTGCCTTACCACCGTCCGGGCGATCCGGCGCTGGCGGGCGCCATCGGTGCGTTGGTCGGTAAGCACTCAGCGGTACTGTTGGCCAATCACGGCCCGGTGGTCTCGGGCAGTACGCTGGAAGCCGCCGTGTATGCCGCCGAAGAACTGGAAGAAACCGCCAAACTATTTTTGCTGCTGCGCGATGTGCCGACCCGCCCGCTCGATGCGGCGCAGATCGATGAACTCAAATCGACCTTCGGCCTCGACCTGTAGCCGCCCTATTCCACATTTCCCCTTATAAAAAACGGAGACACTGCATGCCACAATTTGCTGCCAATCTGAGCATGATGTTCAACGAGGTCGCCTTTCCGCAACGCTTTGCTGCCGCCGCTGCGGCCGGTTTCAAAGCCGTTGAATTTCTGTTTCCCTACGCACATTCGCCACAAGAAGTCGCCGGCTGGTTGAAGGAAAACCAGCTGCAAAACGTGCTGTTCAATTTGCCGCCCGGCGATTGGGATGCCGGCGAACGCGGCATTGCCGCCTTGCCAGGTCGCGAAGAAGAATTCCGCGCCGGTGTCGCTAAAGGCATTACTTACGCGCTGGCAATGGGTACGCCGCGCGTGCACATGATGGCCGGGCTGATTCCCGCCGGTGCAGAGGTCTCCGTCTATCGCGAGGTGTATCTGCGCAACATGCGCTATGCGGCGCAGGAAGTCGGCAAGCATGGCTTAAAGCTGCTGCTGGAGCCCATCAATGGACGTGACATGCCCGGCTATTTCCTCAATTCACAAGCGCAGGCACATGCCTTGCGCGAAGAAGGCGGCGAAGCCAACGTCCTGGTGCAAATGGATTTTTACCATGCGCAAATCGTGGAAGGCGATCTGGCCACGACCTTCAAGAAACACTTTGATGGCATCGGCCACGTCCAGATTGCCAGCGTACCCAGTCGCAATGAACCGGACGATGGCGAAGTCAATTACGCCTACCTGTTCCGCTTGCTCGACGAGATGGGATACGAGGGCTGGATCGGCTGTGAATACCGCCCACGCGGACGTACCGAAGACGGTCTCGGCTGGCTCAAGGCCGCTGAAACCGCGTCTATCCCAGCATCGACCCGCACCTCAGGAGCATGAACATGAAAGTACTCGTTACCGGCGGTGCCGGATTTCTGGGGCAGCGTTTAGCCAGGCAATTACTGTCACGCGGCAGTTTGCCGAATTCTCTCGGCGTGCAGGAAACCATCTCTCAGTTGATATTGCTCGATGTCGTCCCGGCGCATGATTTCGGCGATGCCCGCGTGCGCGTGGTCACCGGCGATATCGCCGATGGCGCATTAATGCGGCAAGTCATCGATGCAGAAACCACGTCGATCTTCCATTTGGCCGCCATCGTCAGCGGTCAGGCAGAAGCCGATTTCGACCTTGGCATGCGCATCAACCTGGATGCCTCGCGCTTGCTGCTGGACGTGTGTCGCGAGCGGGGGCATGTCCCTAAAGTGGTGTTCACCAGTTCGGTCGCGGTGTACGGCGGTGCCTTGCCGGACGTGGTGCAAGACCATACCGCGCTCAGTCCGCAATCGTCTTACGGCGCGCAAAAAGCCATCGGCGAATTGCTGCTCAACGATTACAGCCGACGCGGTTTTGTCGATGGTCGCGTGCTGCGTCTGCCGACCATCAGCGTGCGTCCCGGCAAACCGAACAAGGCCGCTTCGTCCTTTGCCAGCGGCATTATCCGCGAACCACTCAATGGCGAAAACGCCGTCTGTCCGGTGTCGCCGGAATTGCGTTTGTGGCTCTTGTCGCCGCGCTGCGCCATCGAATCGCTGATTGCCGGCCATGCCTTATCAGCGCAATCGCTGGGCGCATCGCGTACTATTAATTTGCCCGGCGTCTCGGTCAGTGTGGGCGAGATGGTTGCCGCGCTGGAAAAAGTGGCCGGTGCAGAAGTCGCCGCACGCATCCGCTTTGCGCCTGACCCGGCGGTAGAACGGATCGTCAAGAGCTGGCCCGGCGCATGGGACGTCACGCGGGCGAAGGCGCTGGGATTGTCGGCCGACGCCAGTTTCGAGGCGATTGTCCGGGCTTACGTGGAAGAAGAACTGCCGCGCTAAATGGCGGATCTTATTTGCGAACAAATGTAGACGCGCAGCACCGATGCAGTTCAATGTGCAGGAAAACAGGAGCTAACATGACAGCTAAAAAGATCGTATTTCTGACGGGCGATTTTGCAGAAGACTATGAAACCATGGTGCCGTTTCAGGCCTTGCAGATGGTTGGCCACACCGTGCATGCCGTCTGTCCCGGCAAGAAAAGCGGCGACAAGATCAAGACGGCGATCCATGATTTTGAAGGCGATCAGACTTATACCGAAAAGCCGGGCCATCTGTTTGCGCTCAATGCCGACTTCGACGCGATCAACGTCGCCCATTACGATGCCCTGATGATTGCCGGCGGGCGCGCACCGGAATATCTGCGACTGAACCCGCGTGTGATTGAAATCGTGCGTGAGTTCGCTGCCGCAGGAAAACCGATCGCCGCTGTCTGCCACGGCGCGCAACTGCTGGCCGCTGCCGATGTGATTCGCGGCAAACGCATCGCCGCTTACCCTGCTTGCGCTCCTGAGGTGCAGTTGGCCGGCGCGGTATACGCCGACATCACCGTGACCGACTCCGTCACCGACGGCAACTTCGTCACTTCGCCTGCCTGGCCTGCGCATCCGAAATGGCTGGCGCAATTCCTGGTCGTGCTCGGGACCAAAATTACGCTTTAATCGGGAAGCGGATTTTGTAAGTGGATCTTGTATTACTCAGCGCGTGTCGTGAGTCATTGATTGCGCAAACAGACCGGCAGCAAGTCGGTCTGGCAGTGGCAACATGAAAGTGCGCGGATCATCCCGTCACGCAGCCCTACTTCTTTTCTCTCGAAAGTGGACCGCGCATGCTCTCGAATCCTCCCCGTTACCGGATCGGCCTGGCGGCCAACCGGGCTCATCAGGATGACACTAATTCCGCGCTGGTGCGCCTGTTTCATGGCGGTGGTCAGGCGGCCATCGAAACCTGGCTCCAACCGGAATTAATTGTCGTTGGCAGGACCCTGGATGCGATGCGCAACCACGGCTTGCTGCAAGACTATGCCGCCATCGAACGCTTCCCCTATGGGCGCGAAGGCGGCCTGATGCGTCTGGTCTCGCGCATCGTCGATACCGACCCCGCCCGCTCGCTGGACGCCATGATTTACCTGATGGACCCGGTTGACCCCTCCTCCAATTTTCCCGAAGCGCTGGCGCTTAAACGTCAATGCGTGGTGCATGGCAAGCCCTTTCTGTCTACTCTCGCTGGCGCGCGCGAGTGGTTGGAACTGGAAGCCATCGCCGCCGGCGCCCTGCCCGACCCCACACTCGACGCTAGCTTCGATTTCGCCAATGAAAGCATTGCCCTGATTGCGCATGACGCGATGAAAACCAGCATGCTGGCGCTGGCAGAAAAACATTTCGATTTGCTCGATCAGTTCGCCATGCGCTACGCGACCGGCACTACCGGCGGCCTACTCAACAAGCTGGCGCAAAAAATCAAAGGCGAAGACGCCGGACGCCACTGGGTAAAACCTTTCCTCAGCGGCCCTTTGGGCGGCGATGCGCAAATTGCCGAGCTGATTCTGGACCGACAATGCCGCCGCGTCCTGTTTTTGGAAGATCCGCATGTGGCGCGCCAGCATGAAGCAGATATTCAATTGCTGGAACGCGCCGCCCGCACCGTTACCGACTATGCTTCGTGCAGTAGCGAAGCCAAGGGGGTAGAACGCTGGTTGAGTTTGATGGCTTTGCGCGGTCGGCGGGCAGCAGGTATGGCTCTCGGCTAATTCTGTGGTTTTTACTTTGCTTTTTCCGATAAGGAACTGCCCGTCATGAAAATTCGCGCCGCCGTACTGCGTCACATGGGTTTGCCCTACCCTTATAAAGATTCGCGCCCGCTGAAAATCGAGGAAATTGAACTTGCACCGCCGGGACGCGATGAAGTGCTGGTGCGAATACGGGCGGCGGGCTTATGCCATTCGGATTTATCGGTAATCAACGGCGATCGGCCGCGACCTTTGCCGATGGCGCTGGGCCATGAGGCCGCGGGAGAAGTCGTACAGGTCGGTGGCGGTGTGACCGACTTGCAGCCCGGCGATCATGTGGCGCTGGTGTTCGTGCCTAGTTGCGGCCACTGTGGCCCTTGTTGCGAAGGACGGCCGGCCTTATGCGAACCCGGCGCGCTTGCCAATGGCAACGGAACGCTGTTGTCCGGTTCGCGCTTGCTCAGCAGTCTTGGCGGCGAGCCGATTAACCATCATGTCGGCTGTTCTGCTTTTGCCGAATATGCCGTGGTCTCGCGACGCTCCTTAGTCCGGCTGGACCCGACGGTTTCTTTTGAACATGCGGCCCTGTTCGGTTGCGCCGTGTTGACCGGTGTTGGCGCAGTGGTCAATACCGCGCAGGTACGGGCCGGCCAATCGGTCGCGGTGGTCGGCCTGGGTGGCGTCGGGCTGGCGGCGGTGATCGGTGCGATCGCTGCCGGTGCGCGTGAAGTGGTGGCTATCGACTTGTCTGCCGAAAAACGTGAACTGGCCTTGAAGCTGGGCGCGACGCAAGCGTTTGATGGCGGCGACCCTGCTTGCGTCGAGGCGGTGCGCAAGGCCACCGAAGGGGGGCTGGATCATGTCTTCGAATTTGCCGGTTCGGTGCGCGCCTTCGATACGGCCTACCGCGTCACGCGGCGCGGCGGCACCACGATTACCGGCGGTTTGCCGCCGCCGGATGCCACCTTCCCTCTGCCCATGGTCAATCTGGTGGCTGAAGAACGGACCGTCAAAGGGAGTTATATCGGCACCTGCGTTCCTTCACGCGATCTGCCGCGCTATGTGCGATTGTTTCAGCATGGCTGGCTACCGATCAATCAGTTGCTGTCGCACCGTCTGCGACTCGAAGACATCAACGAAGGCTTCGACCGTTTGCATTCCGGCGAAGCGGTACGGCAGGTCATCATATTCGATTGAGTCTGGTGTAATTACCGGTGTGATTTCTGTGAATGGCGCGGCCGTAGGGCTGCGTCATTTTTTATACCTGCTGTTGGTCGTTCTGCGTGGGGAATTTTATTCACTCCGCACGCGGGACGGTATTTTTATAATGGCTGCATAAGTGCGTGAAAGGTAGCACGTGAGTGAAAAGCAGCGCATAGGGACGTGAAGCAAGGCAAGGGAAGGCGAGGCAATATGACGATCTTCAGTATCCGCAAGCCTGTCATGGCGGTGGCTATTCAGACCGCTTTGCTGGCGGGGGTCTGGTGGCCGCAAACAGCGCAGGCCGATTGCTTCGATGCTGCCGCTCGTTATCATCAGGTCAATGCTGAGGTGTTACGCGCCATTGCCCGGGTGGAATCGGGCGGCAATCCTGTGGCCATGCATCGCAATGCCAACGGCACCACCGACTATGGACTCATGCAGATCAACTCCGTGCATTTTGCCGAACTCGAGCGCTATGGCATTACGCAGGAGAACGTCAAACAGGCATGCAGCAATGTGTTCATTGCGGCATGGCGCGTGCGCCGGATGATGAATAAATACGGCAACACCTGGCGTGCCATCGGCGCGTATCACTCCGAAACGCCGCTGCTGCGCGATCGCTATGCGCAACGCATCATGGATATTCTCGCCATGCGCTATGCGAGTAATGAGAGTTATGAGAGTTATGCGATGCGCCCTCAACAATCCTTGATGCCGCCAGCCGCTGCACCGACGTTGGCCATAGCAGGAGAGCATCCATGAATCCCCTTTCCGTGATCGATATCGCCCGGCAGGGCTTGCTGGTGGTGATGAGCGTGGCCATGCCGTTTGTGATCGCCGGCACGGTGGTGGGCTTGCTGGTGGCGATTGCGCAGGCAGTGACGCAAATCCAGGATCAGGCTATCGGCCAGTCGGCGCGGCTGCTGGCGGTCATGATTGCGCTGGGTGTGGCGGGCGGCTGGGCGGCGACCAAAGTCTTGAATTACGGCATGCTGATACTGGATTCCTTGCCTGCGCTGATGCTGCACTAATACTGCACTAATGCTGCACTAATGCTGCACTAATGCTGCACTAGGCCGCACACGGCCGCTTCCACAAGGGATTACTCTACTACGCCGACAGTTCTCAGGCGGACATCCGACTCCAGTTCCTGATACGACACCACCATCGTCTCTGCCGTCGATCCTTCGAGCAGTTTGCGCACGTAGCGTCGTATTTCTGCCGGTACGATGACCGTCGCGTGCGCGTTGTCCGGTGCGGCGAGGATGCCGGCGATGCTATCGCGGATACGCTGTGTGGTCTCTTCATCGAGGCGCGCAATATTGCCGTGTGGCGTGCGTTCTATTGAATGCAGTATCAGGTCTTCGAGCGCAGGAGAAAGCACGATCGCCGCCAGTGTGCGGTCGGCTCCGGTGCAGGCGGCGCTGATATAGCGCTTCATGTCCATGCGCACAAACTCGGTCAGCATGATGATGTCCTGCTCCACTGGCGCCCAGACAGCCAGGCTGTCGAAAATGGTTTTCAGATCACGAATCGGAATGCCTTCGCGCAATAGTCGTTGCAGCACTTCGGCCATGCGTGTTGCGGGTACGACCCGGCTTACTTCCGCTGCCAGTTCAGGATAGTCGCGCTGGCAGCGATGCACCAGCGCCTGCACTTCCTGAATGCCGATGAAGGCAGCGGCGTGTTCGCCAATCAGTTGCACTACCTGCGCGCCAATGGCATCGGTATGCGCGGGCGATGGTTCCGCTGCCAGACGACCCTGCGCTTGCACCACATCCTGCACACGCAACTGGTAAGTGATGCCCTCCGGCAGGGCGCGATAAGACAGACCGATGCGTGGGAAGACCGGTCCCAGACGCTGCATGACCTGCTGCTTCGCTACGAGCAAGGCACTGTTGAGCGACTCTGCGGGAAATTCTGTTTTCCGGCTTGCCTCCACGATGAGGCACACCGGTTCGAGCAGTCCGCTCTCGGACTGCCGGAGGAGATCGCTTTCAAACAACACGGTGGCATCCGGTTGGCGCGGCGGTTGTCGCAGCAACACCAGTCCGCAAGTCAGCAGGCTGCCGCCAAACAATACAAATGCCCAGTGCGGAAAGCCCGGTATCAATGCGAACGACAACACCACACCGCCCGCCGCCAACAGCGCTCGTGGTTGCGACAGCAGTTCGCGGCCGATTTGCTGGCCCAGGTTGCTGGTGTCTCCCGCTGGTGCCGCACTGCGCGTGATGATGATGCCGGCCGCGATCGACACCAGCAGCGACGGTATCTGCGACGCCATGCCATCGCCGACGGTGAGGATGGCGTAGTGCTGCAAGGCATCGCTGACCGACATGCCACGCGTGATCGCGCCCACTGCCACACCGGCAAGAATATTGATGAGCGCGATGATGATGCCGGCGATGGCGTCGCCTTTGACGAATTTCATGGCGCCGTCCATCGCGCCGTGCAGATGCGATTCTTCTTCCAGTGCGCGGCGTTTTGCGCGGGCCTCGTCGGTGGAGAGGATGCCGGCGCGCAGGTCGGCATCGATGCTCATTTGTTTGCCTGGCATGGCGTCCAGCGAAAAGCGCGCACCGACTTCAGCCACGCGTTCCGCGCCTTTGGCAATCACCACAAACTGGACAATCGCAATCACCGTAAACACCACGCCGCCGACCACCACGTTGTCGGCCACGACCAGATGCCCGAAAGTTTGAATCACGCGACCTGCTTCACCATTGAGCAAGATGAGTTTGCAGGAGGCGATGTTGAGCGCGAGACGAAACAAGGTGGTCAACAGCAGCAGCGCCGGCAGCGTCGCCAGATCCAGCGCTCGCGGCACATACAGCGTGAGTGTCAATAGAGTAAGACTGGCCGCCAGATTCGCCACGATCATGCCGTCGAGCATGAACGTGGGCATCGGCAGCACGAACAGCGTGACTACGACGGCCACAAAGACACCGAGCGCGACGTCGAAATTATTGACCATCAGCGACAGGTAGCCGGCCGCATTCATGCGCGGTCTGGATGGGCCGAGTTTGACCGATGGCATGGGGTTCTCCTTCGGAGATTAAGAGGCGTTTTGCGGCAGCGTTATCTCCACTGGCCTGAAGACTGGTGCGAGCATCTCTCGCGGCAAGGGGACCGCCGACGGCACCGACATCGGACCAGGAATGCCGCCGGCGGCGCGCGGGTCGGACGGCGGCATGTCGACCAGTCGTGGCGTAAGCAGATAGAAGCGTTCCATTGCCGCATGCGAGCGGTTGCTGTAACGGAACAGCCCACCCAGCAGCGGAATTTTGGAAAGATATGGCACGCCGGAACGGGTGTTATTCGATTCATCCGTTTTGAAACCGGCGATCAGCAAGCTCTTGCCTTCATCGATGCGCGCCTGCGTGGCGATGGTGCGTCGGCGAACCGAAGGCGTGAGTTCGGGATCGCCATCGTTACTCACGCTGTCGTCGCCGATGGTGAGCGCCACCTGCACCGCAGTGCGGTCGCGTCCATCGCTGCTAAGCCCGGCTTCTTCCACTAATTGCGGCGTGATGCGCACGCTGGTGCCGGCATTGATGCGGTACAGAGAGGCGTCCTGAAAGCCGCTCACTTTGACAAACATATCCTGACTGCTGTCGAGATAGGCTTCCGATTTGTCGAAGGTCAGCACTTTCGGATAGGCCACGAAGCTGGCTTTGCCTGCACCTTCCAGCGCCTTGATGCGGGCGAGGAAAAAATTGCGCAGCGAACTGCCGATTTGCACCGTGAGAACATTTTGCGTCAGCGTTGCTCCCGCGTCGCCATTATTAAACCCGCCCGCCACCGCGCCGCGTGCGCCTTGCCAGTCTATGCCCAGCATGTCGAGATCGTTGGAAGAAATATCGACGATCGACAATTCCAGTTCGACCAGCCGCTGTCGCACGTCGAGCTGTTTGATGAGGCTGCGGTACAGCGGCATGCGACGGCCGGTATCGCGCACGATCACCGAGTTGGTGCGACTGTCGGCAATCACTTCGGCGTCGCCAGTGCGTGGTTCCGGCGCGGAAGGTAGCGGCCCGTTACCGATGTCAATCTTGGGCACATCCACCGTTTCGCCCGAGTGCATTTGCAGCCGCCGGTTATGACCCAGACGCGGAAAGGGCGGCAAGGGTGCGAAGTCGGTGCGTCGGTCGTAACTTGAGGCGGCACCGGGTGGACTATCGCTGCCGCCGCGGAAAATTTTTCGCAGGTTGGCGGCCATGCCGGGCAAGACGATTTCCTGTCCGTTGCGATTGATCTTGATGTCGGCCGCATTGGCATAGCGCAGCGGTATCACGGCGACGTCCAGATCGTCCGGCGAGCCGGGACGCGAAGCGCTGGTTACTACCTGCTTGACGGTTTCAATATAGTGCGGCGGTCCGGCTACATACAGACTGCCGGTGTGCGCATCGAGTCGTAATGCAAACCGGTTATCGCGCAGCCCCAGCTTGCCGAGCGCAGTCAGTACTTGCGCATCGCTGCCGGGGAAGAGGTTGAGGACTTCGCTGCGTACTTCTTCTGCGGCATCGATGTAAAGATAGGTGCCGTCGTAAAACCAGACCAGATTATTGGCTGCGCAGGTGCGTTCGAGGATGGTACGGGCGGATTCGTGGAAACGGCCGCTGACCGTGCCGCCCGCTTTGCTGCTGATAATGGCGACGGTATTTTGCGCCGAAGCCAGCTGTCGCAGAAACGTCGCTACCGATTCCTGCTGCGCGACGATATCGAAAGGGCGACCATCCCATTTCAGCGTTTCTGCCTGAGAGGAGGCCATGCCAATCCAGACGGTGAATCCGATTCCCCATGCAAGCGCATGTATCTTTTTGAGCGTGATTTTCTTTACCGTGGATTTTTCTGACACCGCTTGCGTAGACATATAGGCCTCCGTATTTTTATTCGTTCCTTGTGCTCAATCGTGCTGGCTGGTGTTGGCGGATGTTATTTAATGAGCAGCAGCGCAGGTTTTAGCGTGTCCGATTCCGCTCCATGCGCTAAAACTGCGCATGATGTCTTCATACAGTCGGGTGGCGGCAGGATTGAGCGCGCTGCGTTTTTTTACCAGCATATTGATTGGCGTGGACGGCACTTCGGCGCCGCTGACAGCAACGGTGAATTGTTCGCGCAGCGGATGCTCGGCAAGCAGACGTTCCGGAACGATCATCGCCGCATGCGAGGTCTGCGCCAGATTCAGCGCCAATCCCATCGATGCGCAATTGACGATATTGGGGGCAGCGGTAGCGCAGCCCGCATAGCGCATGTAAATCGATGGATCGCTCACGCATTCATCGACCATGACCCAGCGCGACAGCGAGCCTGATCCGGCCCGGGATGCGGAGTGATCGGCGAGGACGGTCTGTTGGGACGCATGCACCACGACGACGCACTTGAGATCGCAGATGGGATGGATTTCCAGATCGGGAAACGCCTGCGGAACCGCACCGGTCAGGGCGAAATCGAGTAGCCCCTGCGACACTTTGCGCGCGGCTTCGTCGGCGGAAATTTCATGCAGCACCAGATGTGAACCGTTGCTGGTTTCGGAGACACGACCGCAACTTTCTGCCAGTAGCGGCAGCAGGCTGGTCAATGGAGTAACGCCGACGTTGAGTTCCCACACTTGCTGCTTGCGCAGTGCGTCGATGCTATGACGGGCAGCGGCCACATTTTCCAGAATGCCGTAGGCAAACGTGAGCAGCGTCTTGCCATAGCAATTGGGCAGCAGCCCCTTGGGCGTGCGGTCGAACAGTTCGATGCCCACGCTTCTCTCCAGCTCTTTCACGCACTTGCTGATTGCCGAGCGGGTGAGAAACACACGTTCCGCTGCATGGTTGAGCGAGCCTTCGTCGTTGATAGCCACCAGCGCGCGTAATTGTTGCAAGGTCATCATGCGTCCTTTTATCGAGAGAACATCTGCTTGGGCTACGGTGCTTCTTGTCTTGAGCGGGCCTTGCTCGCCACATGCCATCCGAGCTTCTGCATGGCATAAATCAGGACGGATTGCCTGTGATGAGCAGACTGCTTATTTCGCAAAATCCCGCCCGGGCAAATGCCGTAATACAGAATTTTTATTGAAATAATCTCGAATACATTCTAGGCACAAGTGATGTCGCATTGATCACCCCGCATGAACAAAAATCCCAAAACTCGTACTTGAATTATTGGCGGCGAATCGTTTTTCTTTTGTGCCAATCTGCCGTGATGTCGCCCGGAAATGTCGCGGTGGTGTGGAATTTAATTCCATCGACAGTCGATTCATTGTTGCTAATCTTTATTCCAACAAAGCGCGATTGAGGTGTGCGCCTATTTCCTTGTCCGCGCTTCCACCGCACTACCAGATCGGAAATCACATGAACGCTGTTTCTGCAACCGAGACCGGCATGACAAGCGCAGTAGGCCGTCGCCGTGCGCTGCGGATTCGCTGGCGTGAGCGGACCGTGCGTTCGGTCTGGCTGGGCTTGGGCAGCACGCAAATCGGCAGTGCGCAACAGTGCGGCCTGATGATTCGCGACGAGAAATTTCCAGAGCAGGGATTCACACTGGTCTGCGCAGAAACGGCGGCAACCGTGCTCGCGAGCGAGGGCGTTGAGGTGATGTTGAATGGCGAAAAATTAAGTGCCGGACGCCGCATGCTGGCCGATGCCGACCGCATTGCGGTGGGGGACTATGAATTCCGGTTCATGGATTTTCCGGTCAGAAACCGTAGCAGCAGGCGCTGGATCGATGGTCTGCCGTCTGCGCCGATGCTGGCCGTAGTGGTCGCCGCTTTCCTGCTGACACTGTTGTCGTTGACGGCCTATCAATGGTACGACCGCCGGCAAGATGTCGATGAAGCGGCGATCAGGAGCCGCTTTCCTGATGTCCACGTAGTGCAGCGCGATGACGATCATGTGATCGAAGGATTCGTTCATACCAACGCTGAAATGCGCGAGCTCCAGGAGTTGCCGCACGCTTATCGCAAGCTGAGCATCGGTGCGGTGCACTCGGTGGAGGATGTGCTGGAACACGCCAGAAATTATTTTCGCGGATCGGGTGTGATCGTGCAGTACGCCGGTCACGGCCGCTTGGTGTTGAGCGGGATGGCGGTGGATAGAGCGGTCGAGTCGCGCATCAAAACTTATCGCAGCACGTCGGGGTTCGATATGGCGGTGCAGGTCGCATATCCACCGCCCGAATTACGCTTGCCGCGCGATCGCATGATTGTGGCAGGGCGTGATATTCCGGCGCTGCAATCGGTGTATTTCGGTGCCGGCGGCGACAAGTATCTGCTCAGCGCTGCGGGCGATAAATATTATGAGGGGGGGCGATTTGCAGACGGAACGCTGGTCGTGCGCATCCAGCCCAACGAGATTGAATTTCATCGTGCCGATGAAATTTTGCGACTACCGATGGGTGTCGCCGCATCCCCTGTTTCAGCTTCGCGCTTGTAGCGCGCAGGGTCGGCCCGGGACAGTCCCGACGCCGTTTTTATGTTGCGTGTATTTAATCAGGAGAGACAAATGGCCATATCTTCTTCAACAGCAGACGCCGCTGCCAGCGTGGATCAGGGCATACAAAACCTGGATCAACTTACGGAGATCAATCGAAAGTGGGGTGAGGCAAAAGCCAAAAATCAGCTCAAGCAAGGTGTCGACGACATGATGAGCGAAATGGCGTCCAGCATCGGTAAAAAAATGGGACGCCTTAATCCGGCCTAAGTCCTTGTCGGTAATGTCCTTGCTGTTGTCGGTCGCAAGATGGACCGGCAACAGCAGCAAGCAAGTGAATAACAGCGGCAATATTTTTTGATGAATTGTTCTTGAGCGAGGTGGCACATGATTGAGGCTACGCAAGCAGTGGGCAAGGTGGCGATGACGGAGATGGCCGACATGGCCGATATGGCAGCGTCAGAATTGTCGGCATCAACGCTGACATCAACGTCGACGTTAACTTTGAGCGCACCGCCGCAACAGACGGCCCAGGAAAGCGGCAACACAGGTTTCCCGGTGGCGCAGCCGCATGTTGATCTTTCGGCGCATCTGGCGGAGCAGGGCGTCAAACTGAGTGAGGATTTGCATGCTGCGATTGATCGTGCGCAGACCATGATACAGAGCATCGATTTCAATGATCCTTTGATGGCCATGTGGAAAATCACGGACGTCAATGCGCAGATGCAGCAGATCTCTGCCGAGATCAGCATCGCTAACGGCGTGGTGGGAGCGGCGAATAATTTCTTCGGCGCTTTGCTCAAAAATCAAGGCTGATGCTATGTCATCCCTCTTCCGTCCCGCTTTGCTTTTGTCCTTGCCCCTGCTATTGATGGGATGCAAGGAGGATATCTACACCGGCCTCAGTGAGCGCGATGCAAATGCCGCCGTAGTTCATCTCGGGCAGGAGGGCATCAATGCAGAAAAAATCACTGACGGCAAAAGCTGGTCGGTCAGCGTGGATGATGGACAGGCCTTGCAAGCGCTCGGCATATTGCGCAATAACGGTTTGCCGGGGGAACAATTTTCCAATTTGGGTGAGTTGTTCAAAACGCAGGGCATGATCGCCACACCGGCCGAAGAGCGCATGCGTTACATCTATGGTCTCTCGCAAGAACTGGCGCGCTCCCTGCGTGCCATCGACGGTGTGATCGCTGCCGACGTGCATGTCGCCTTGCCGGCAAACGATCCGCTGAGCGATGTCAAGAAAGCAGCGAGTGCCGGCGTCTTCATCAAATTCAATCCGGAAGTCGATCTCGCACCTCTGTCGCCAATGATCAAGGAGCTGGTCGCGCACAGCATCGAAGGACTCACGGAAAACAATGTCTCGCTCACGCTGGTGCCTGCGCTGCGCCCGCAGGGCGCGGTCGCACTGAGTAGCGGGACCGGCATTGCCACCAGAAGTCGGCTGGCGTGGGCCGGCGGTGCCTTTCTGCTCGGCATGTTGGTCGGCGCGGCGCTCTTGTTCTTGCGCCACGCAGGTGGCTTGCGTGATGGGCTGGCCGATTTGCGACTGGCGTGGCATGCCCGCGTCTCTAAAAAACACATGCAGGACACGCCATGAGCCAACTCGAAACACTGGTGCATCAGTTCAACTTCCGGCCGGAAACCTATGTGCATGAAAGCTGGTACGCCGATGACTGGCCCGCCATGTATCGGCAACCGACAGCCTTTCGCACTGCTGGTGTGAAACGTCTGGCGGCGATGTTGAACGCGCAGCACGGATTGAGTCATTGTTATGAGTTTAATTTTTCCTCCCCTGCGCGACGGCTTTTTCTCTTGCCGGGAGACGTGCTGGAGGTGCTGGCAACGGCGCTCGGATTATTGTTTTTTCAGTCGTATGTGCTCGATCTGGCAGGAGCCGGGCGACTCGCTTTTTTGCACGATGGCTTTGGTCGTCGCCTGACGACACTGGTTGCGGTGCGTTGTCCGTCCGTGGCGTTTGCGGCCGTGGCGACGCTAGCGGAAGAGGTGCCATTTTTATCGCTGCCCTCATTGCGCTTGCTGTGCGCCGCGCTGGGTAGGCGCATGTTGCTGACGCTTGCCGAAGGCGAGGGCATTCCTGTCGTCACGCGCACGCGCCTGAAATATGCGCGCAGTGTCCCGGTCGATACGCGCGTGTCTTTTTCTGCGGAAGAACAAAGTCTGGCGACCGAGTTGTGTCTGATGTGTCTGATTCCCGAGGAGATTCCCGCATGGGACTGGCTATTTTATTAAGTACCGACCACGGCAAAATTGTCAGTGACCGCAAGGTTCTGCGGCCCGGCGACTATGGCGCGATTCTTGACGCCGGCGATATTCTGAACGAAGCGCAGGCGCAGGCGCGTCGTCTGGCGCAGGCTGCCAGCGAGGAATATGCGCGTCGCGTGGCGCAGGCCTATCAGGAAGGACTGGCGCGAGCTGAGCGCGATTACTGCGCACGATTGAACGCTCTCGCGCTTGATTCGCATGCGCAGTTATTAGGCTTGCACACGACAGTGGCCAACATTGTGGTGGATGCCGTCAGGGAAATGTTGCACAGCGCCGATCCGGTGCAGTTGTTGAACACCGCGCTGGAAAAAATAGCGCATCTGATTGCGGAAGAGCCGCTGCTATCACTGTTGGTGGCTCCCACGCGCCTGAACGAAGCGCAGCTGGCTGCCGACGCGTGGTGCGCCAGACAGCATCGCGACGTCAGGATGCATGTCGAAGCCGATCCCGACATATCGCAAGAAACCTGCCGTATCCGCAGCTCTATCGGTTTGATCGAAGTAGGGATAGACCAGCAGCTCGCTGCCTTGCGCGCCAGTCTTGATCCGAATGCATCTTCCCACCAACCCGACAATGGAGGGACACCATGCCCATGACGACGGCACAGCAGCTGGAAGTGGAACTGGAAGGGCGGCGGCAAGGCCGTTCGTTTCAGACGCGAGGTCGGGTCAGTCGCGTGACCGGCCTGATGATTCATGCCAGCGGCGTGCATGCCGAGATCGGCGAACTATGCGAACTGCATACGCCCGGTCGGCCGGTGTTGTTGGCGGAGACGGTGGGCTTTGTCCGGCAGACCGCGATGCTGTCGGCCTATGGCTCGACGCAGGGTTTGTGCTGCCTGACCGAAGTAGTGCCGCTCGGCCGGTTGCCGACCTGTGCGGTGGGACAGGCGCTGCTGGGGCGGGTTATCGATGGTTTCGGTCAGCCTATGGATGGCGGCGGGCCGATACGCGTCGAGCGTTTGTTGCCGGTCTTGCGCCAGCCGCCCAATCCACTGCGCCGCGAGATGATTCGCACTGTGTTCCCGACCGGCGTGCGCGCTATCGACGGGCTGATGACGGTCGGGCGCGGTCAGCGCATCGGCATTTTTGCGCCAGCCGGAACCGGCAAGAGCACGCTGTTGGGCATGCTGGCGCAAGGCGCGCAAGCCGACATCGTGGTGGTCGCGCTGGTGGGTGAGCGCGGCCGTGAAGTGCGGGAATTTCTGGAACATGGCTTGTCGCCGGAAACGCGCCGCAAGACGGTACTGGTGGTCGCTACTTCGGATCGGCCAGCGCTGGAGCGGGTGCGGTGTAGTTTCGTGGCGACTACGATTGCTGAATATTTCCGCGATCAGGGACGGAGTGTGTTGTTGCTGGTCGATTCGCTGACGCGGTTCGCGCGTGCGCAAAGAGAGATCGGCTTAGCCGCCGGTGAACCGCCGACCCGACGCGCTTATCCGCCGTCGCTGTTTGCTCTTTTGCCGCTGTTGCTGGAACGCGCTGGGTGTTCCGATCAGGGCGCGATGACGGCTTTTTATACGGTGCTTTCGGAAGCCGATCTGGAGCAGGACCCGGTGGCCGAAGAGGTGCGCTCCTTGCTCGACGGACATATCATTTTGTCGCGCAAAGTGGCTGCTGGCGCGCATTATCCGGCGATCGATCTGTTGGCAAGCCTGAGTCGGGTCATGGAGCATGTCGTCACGCGTGAGCATGTCGATGCGGCCGCTTATGTCCGGAAACTGCTGGCCAAATATGAAGAAATAGAGCTGCTGGTGCAAATCGGCGAGTACCAGCAGGGAGCCGACCCGGTGGCCGACGAGGCGCTCCGGTTACGCAGCCGCATCATGGAGTTTGCCGCGCAGCGCAGTGAGGAGTCGGATGCTTTTGATTGGTCGCAACAGCAGTTGTTGGCGCTTGCTGCGGGAGATGTCGCGGCGACCTCGTCGGCGATTCCCTTTGTCCGTGCGACTGCCGCCATGAATCGGGGGGCCGCATGAGTACCGCCATGTATCGCACCTTATGCGAACTCAGGCGAGTGCGCCAATCCAAGGAGCGGGTTGCCCGTGCGCATGCTAATGCCTGTCGTTTGCAAGTGATGTATGCCGAACAGGCGCTGGAGACGGCTGAAATCGCTTGCCGTGAAATCGCTGCGCACAGTCAGGCCGCAGCACAGTTATTTTTTACGCGCCAGCGCAGCGAAAGCTGGGCCGGTATCGACGCTGAATTGTTTGCGCAGACGCGCAGTGTCCATGCGGAACGGGAGCGGGTCGGTGAGCATCGCTTAAAAAAGGCAAGGGAAGTATTGCGCCAGGCGCAGGCTATTGCGTCGGAGGCGGCGGCGCGGTGGGCGCAGCTCAATGCCGCCGTGGAAAATATAGAACGCTTGCTGAACTCGGTCCGGGCCAGCGATTTTGCCTTGGCCGAAGCGCGTGAGGAGGATGGTCGAGAAGAGGCTTATCAGGCGGGTGTCGAGGCACGCGATGGTTCTGCGGTGATGGGACAAGATATTTTTCCGCATCGTGATGCCGATCGGAAGCCGGACTTCGGCTGAATCCAGATGCTCTCCACCGCCCCTGTCAGCGAAGTGGTCGTATTGCAAGCGCAATTAAGTGCGCTTGTTTCTGCCTTGCCGCGCTTGTTGTCGCTGTTTGTGGTGCTGCCTTTCTTTGTGCCGGCCATCTTTGGCGGTGCTTTGCGGGCCGGACTGATTGCGATGTGCGCCGTGTTCGTCGCTCCGCGTCTGATGGCAGAAGGATTGCCGGCGTTCGGCACTATCGGCTGGTGGTTGCTGGCGGCGAAGGAGGCCGTGATCGGTATTGCGATTGCCTTCGCCTGTTCCACGATATTTTGGGCGATCGAAAACGTGGGCTTCCTGATCGATCTGCAAACCGGCGCATCGAATGCGCAAGTCTACGATCCGATGTCAGGTCACGAAAGCGGACCGACCGGCAATTTTCTGCGTCAGCTGGCGATTGCAGGATTCATGGGGGCCGGCGGTCTGCCTTTGCTGCTGGGGTTCATTTTCGAGAGCTACCGGCTGTGGCCGGTGCATGCCTTGCTGCCGAATGGCAATGAAACTTTGCTGACCCTGGTCGGCGGGGCCACCGGCAACATGTTCGATTGGACGGTGCGACTTGTTGCCCCCGTCATTCTGGTGTTGCTCGGTGCCGAATTGTTGCTGGGCTTGCTTGGTCGCTTCGCACAGCAGTTGAATGTATTCAGTCTGTCGCAACCGCTCAAGGCATTGCTGGCGGTATTCATGCTGAGTCTGCTGTTGCAGGCGGTGCTGCAAGCGGTGACCGGCATGCTCGCTTCACTGCTGCCGGGTGCAGATGGTTTTATGCCCTTGTTGCAGCAATATGCCGGAGCTCGTCATGGCTGATTCCTCCAGCGATAAACCGCATAAACCCAGCGCCAAACGCTTGCGCGACGCACGTCAGCGCGGCGAAGTGGTGCGCAGTGCGGAAGTGACAAGTGCTGTCGTATTTGTGGGTGCGACGGCCTTGCTGGTGTTGTCGATGGGCTTGCTGGTGGCGCGTATCGCCAGCTTATGGATGGCGCAACTGCAAGCGCCGCTGATGCAGGCTCAGGAATTTCATGCGGGAAAAATTGTGCAGCAGGTAGTGCAGGTGTGGCTGCTATCGGTCTTGCCATTTGTTGGCGTTGCATTATGCGCGGCGCTGGTGGGGTCTTTGTGCCAGGTCGGAGGTCTGCTGGTTTTTTCACGGATCAAGCCGGATGTGAGCCGGCTCAACCCGGCGGCCGGAATGAAAAAACTGTTCAGTGCTAAAAACGGCGTCAATACCATGAAGATGCTGATTAAGGTCGTGATGTTGGGTGCGGCGGGTTATTTTTATCTTGCGCATTCACTGGCCATTCCGGTGCGGTCGGTCTACGCCTCACCGTGGACGGTGTTGTATGTCGCCGGACAATGGCTGACGCCGCTGCTGGCCGTGGCGGCAGTAGTGTATCTGCTGATGGCGCTTGTCGATTATCTGTACGAGCGCTACGAGTTCATGAAACAGCAGCGCATGAGCAGCGCCGAACTGCGCAAGGAACAGAAGGAAAATCAGGGCGATCCGCTGATCCGGGGCAAGCGCCGTGCGGCATCCAGAGAGGCGCTGCTGTTCGGTTTGCGTGAGCGTATGCAATTCGCGACGGCGGTAGTGCATAGCGGCAATACCGCCATCGCGCTGGCCTTCGATGGCGGGGTTCACGCCAAGGTGATTGCAAAAGGCGTGGGCGAGGCTGGCGCGCGCCTCCGAGAGGAAGCCAAAGCGCGGCTGGTGCCGATGCGTGAAGATGCCTATCTGACCGACGCTATCATGCGCGCCGTGATGCTTGATCAGCCGCTTGGGGAGCCGCATTTCACGCAAGTGCAGGCCTTGTTCGACTGGGCCGGGGGACGATCATGAGAACGCTTCTGCATGTGCTGCCCATGATTGCGCCAGATCGGGTCAATGCGGTAAATAAAATCAGTCAGGCGCGCTTGTCGGCGCAGGAAGCGGTAATCGATCTGTTTGGCTTGTCGCTGGGCGATGACGGTGACGTGTCGGCCAATGCGCTGTGTTATCGCTTTCGACTGGGAAGCGAGGAAGGCTGGCTGGCGATTGATCCGGCATTCGAGGCGGATTGCCTGGGAGCGGAGGCGGCGTGCATGCCCGAGGCATTGCGTCAGATTTTGTTGCTCGATGCTTGCGAGGCCTTGGTCGTTCGCCTTGAGGTGCAATACGGCGCCGCGTTTTCATTGCTGGATTCACCGACCGGCGGCGGGCCTTCCTTTGCTGATCCGGCCGTTCTTCACCTTCGCTTGCGACGCAATGAAAAAACGTGGCCCTTGCAGGTGCTGTTCGATACCACGCCCGGCCTGGATCGGGCGCTGGCCTTGCTGCCGTCCAGGCGGGTCAGCGGGGATTGGGATGCGGTTCCTTTTTGCGTACGCTTTGAATTGGGCCATACGATTCTTGCCATAGGCGAAGCGCGGACATTGCGTCCGGGCGATGTGATTCGCATTGACGCGCATCCGGTGATCGATGGCCGTCGCATCCTGATCGGAAAAATTGCCGGACTCAACAATTGGGCTGTGCAAGCGGCAGATCATCACGATCAGATAGAAATTCTCGATATAAGGGAGACCCGCATGACACACGACAGCACTTCATTCAATGAGATGGGTAGCGTTGACAGCTTTGACGATCTTGAAATCAGTCTGCGCTTCGAAATTGCCGAGATGAGGATGAATTTTGGTCAGCTCAAAAGTCTGTCGCCGGGACAGATCGTGGAAGTCGGTCAGGCCCTCAGCGGCAGCACGGTCAGAATTTATGTCAACGATGCTTGTCTTGGCGATGGCGATTTAGTCGCGGTTGGAGACCAGTTGGCCGTGCGTATCGCCCGCCTCAAAGGCAACGGCGATGCCTAATTTGCCCGATCCGATTGCGCTGCTGGGGATTGTTCTGCTCCTCGGTCTGGCGCCGTTTGCGGCCATCATGGTGACCAGTTATACCAAGCTGGTGATCGTGTTCGGTTTGCTGCGTTCGGCGCTTGGCGTGCCGCAGGTGCCGCCTAACATGGTGCTCAATGCGATTGCCATTATTTTGTCGGTGTACGTCATGGCACCGATAGGCATGTCGGCCAATCAGGTTTTGCAGCAAAGCGGCATGCTTAACCGCAGTCTGACGACGCGTGATTTGCTGGCTGTGGCCGATGCAGTAAAAAATCCCATGCATGAGTTTCTGATGCATCACACCACGCAACATGAGCGTCAGTTTTTTCTCAAGTCGGCGCAAAGTCTGTGGCCCAAGGCGCAGGCGGCGCAGTTGAGTCAGGACGATTTCATCGTCGTCGTACCGGCGTTTACGGTGAGTGAAATCACCAAGGCATTTCAGATCGGCTTCGTGCTGTATATGATGTTTGTGGTGGTCGATCTGATCGTCGGCACTGTGCTGTTGATGCTGGGGATGTCAATGATTTCACCGACTACGGTATCGGTGCCGTTCAAGTTGCTGTTGTTCGTATCGCTGGATGGCTGGTCGCGGTTGATTCATGCGCTGGTGCTTTCTTACCGGGTTTGATCGGGGCAGATGCTGGTGTGCCATGCGCAGCCATGTGTTACCTTGCCAAATGCGCTTATTGGGGCCGCATTGATGCAGTCGCCTAGGCAAGGTTTTCCACCGAATGAAAGGTAAGGCACCATGTACGACGTATTTCAGACCGACCGCCTGATCGACTTGTGGTTGACGGAGGATATCGGTCACTGCGATCTGACCGCGCAGCTGATGATTGAAGCAGGCGAAACCGGGGCGTTCAACATGCATGCCCGCGAGCCGCTGATTGTGGCGGGCATTGATATCGCGGCACGCATTTTCAAGCGTTACGACCCCTTGCTGGAAGTCGCGGTGCTGGTGAGCGACGGGCAGACGCTGGAAAAGGGCGCGCTCATGCTCACCGTGCGTGGCAGTGCGCGCAGCATTCTGACCGTGGAGCGCACCGCGCTCAATATCGTGCAGCGCTTGTCGGGTATCGCGAATGAAACGGCGAAATACGTGGCGGCTGTGGCCGGTACCAAGGCGCGACTGATCGATACCCGCAAAACCACGCCGGGTCTGCGTATGCTGGAAAAACATGCAGTCGCTTGCGGCGGTGGATTGAATCACCGGCTCGGGCTGGATAACGGGGTGATGATCAAGGACAACCATATTGCCGTCTGCGGCAGTATCGCGTTGGCCGTGCAGCGCGCACGCCGGCAGATGCCGGTGCTGACCAAGCTGGAAGTCGAATGCGAAACGCTGGAGCAGGTGCGTGAAGCGCTGGCGGCGCAGGTGGACGTGATCATGCTGGACAATATGTCGACCACGGCCATGCGTGAAGCGGTCGCTGTGGTTGGCGGAAGCATCAAGCTGGAAGCCTCGGGCGGGATTGATCTGCGCACTATCGGTGAGGTGGCGGCAACGGGGGTGGATTACATTTCCACCAGCAAGATTAATCAGGCGGCGGTGTGCGTGGATATTGGTTTGGATGAGGCGGTGTAAGCGGGCTTTTTGCACACTGCGTTGGTGTTTGGAAAATATCCTCAGGTGAAAGCTGGAGGATATTTTTTTTGAGTCACGGAATCTGTTTTTTCTTAACCGGCGTGTCACCTACCCAGTCCGGATGAGGGACGTACTTGCGCACCTGCTCAGCGAGTTCCTGGCTGTGGTACATGTCCAGGCACTTGAGTAAATTGAACTGGGCATGGGCGTAGCCTTCTACCGGATTGCGGTAATCCCGGCGCAAATAGCTCTCCACCAATTGGTCGGTCGCCGGGTTGCCTTTGTCCTCATCGTAGTAGGTCCACTCCAGGAATCCGCTCTTGCTTATCTCCGCATCCTCACCTGCTGACGATCCTTTGTAGGCCGCAGACAGGCAGCTGGCCAGCGCCCTGTCTTTGTAATTCACTGCGTTAGTGCGACGCGCGGCCGTCATGGTGTCGGCGGCAACGGCGGTGAGCGTTGAGCACAGCACCAAGGCCGTCAATGTGCGGGAGATTTTCATTTGAGCGGCCAAAAGTGCGCCTGACTTGTGCGATAGGTCACGCCCGGCTCGTTGAAATAGCAGTGGTCATAACAGCTTGTTCCGTTGAAGAGGGTGGCATGGCCGCTGGCATCGGTCCAGCCATGCACTTCAAATAAGATAACGCCTTTCTTGCCCGCGAAGGAGCGGCCACCGGCCGGTGGATAGGCAAGGACTTGCGGTGCTCCCCAGCGGAATTTCAGGAAGGCGATGACGTCTCTTACCCGGTAAAAATAGTGCCGATGGTCGCTGCCTTTTTTGGTTTTTCCCGGTGTGGCCGGAATAATCACACCGGACTGGTTCAGGATGTAGCTCATGCGAACGGCGCAAGTATTTCTCCAGGGATTTTTCTTGTCTTGAATATTGGCAGCAACTTCGCCACCGACGATTTGTGCCACTTTTTCACCCGGATTAGACGGGCTGTAAATCTTTTGTGATGCCGCCCATGCCATCACGAATGCTGGTTTGGTCAAATGGATATCCTCCAATGTAAAAACTTGCTTACAGGCGATTGAAAAGCAGGTGTTTTCCGCGCCTTCATTTTCGGCGAACGGTCTACGCCTGCCGGTATACGCTTGCCACCTCGCAAGTAAATAGGGGGTGCAGATTTTTGCATGGGCGGTGGGCTGCGTGGGTAGCGGAGGAAAAAGATAAAACGGAAATTTCGGATGCGTCAAAAATGCAGAGGATGACCAGACAGGCTCCAGCCGGTCGGATTCTCGATTCTCACTTAGTCCCTCCCATCTCTATCCGTACCGAGCCGGTCCCGCCGCATTACACCCGCATCACACCCGCATTTGAATTCCTCCCCAATCTTTATGCGCAAAGTTGATCTGCGCATAAGGAAGCACTTTTATATTCGTTGATGTGTGACTAGCGCCTCCTTAAGCTGGACACATTGTTCAACTTTAAGAGATAACCCGCATGTTTATAAAATGGTCAAAAAAACTGGTGCTCGTTACCTTGATGGCTGCTTCCGGCCTGTCCTCCTTTGCTCGCGCGGAGGCGGTCCCTGCGGAAGTTCGCTTTGCTTACGCAGGCGGTCCGCGCGTCTGGATACTCGGCAAGATTGACGGTTCTTTTGACCAGGCATTTGGTGCCAAGGTGAAGTGGATTCCGTTTGCCTCGGGCGGCGATGTATTGACCTTGTTTGCGGCAAAAGAGATCGATATTGCGCGTTTCGGTTCCAGTCCTGCCGCTGCCGGTATCGCGCGTAATTTGCAGGTCGAGGTGATCGGCGTGCCGGAAATTATTGCTACTAGCGAACGCCTCATTGCCCGTAAAGGAATCGCTAGTCTCAAGGATTTAGAAGGAAAAACGGTGGCCTTTCCTGCTAACTCGACCTCTCAATATGCTTTTGAAGTGGCCATCAAATTGGCAAAAGTGGATCGCAGCAAGATCAAGGCGCTGGCGCTGAAGCCGGCGGAGATTGTCGCGGCATGGAAGCGCAATGATATTGATGCGGCCTATGTCTGGGGTCCATTCACGCAGCAATTGGAGGCCGATGGCGGTAAGGAAATTTTTGCCACACGCGATCTGCAAAAAGACGGCGTGCTGATCTTTAACAATTATGTCGTGCGCAAAGAGTTCGCTCAGAAATATCCGGAACTGGTCGTCAAGTTCTTGCGCGTTGCGCAGGAAAAAGTGAATCAGTATAAAAAGGACCCGGAAGCTTCGGCGCAATTGATTGCCAAGCATCTGGATATTCCGGTTGAAACAGCCCGCAGCACACTGTCCGGTCTGCAGTATCCGTCTATCGCGGAGCAATTGACGGTGGCGTATATCGGCGATGAAAAAACCAAATCGGGATCGCGCATCACAAAGGCGTATAAGGACACGGCTAACTTCCTGGCAGAGATCGGCGATATCAGAAAATCCGACATCCCGGATTCGTATGCAGCATCGATTAATACTGGCTTCTTGCAGCGCGCTTTATCGGGAAAGTGATGCCAATTTTGTCTGTTCAACCTGAATTAAACCTTGCAGCGCCACTGATCGGGAATAAGGCCGCAGAAATAAAAAAACCAACGCTCGTCAGCAATTACTGGCGGCGTTGGAAGTTTCCCTCCATCAGTATTTTTTCTGTTGCCCTGTTCGGGGTGATCTGGCAGCTCTCAGGGACGCTGTCCTGGGTTGACCCTTTGTTATTGCCGCCGCCTAGCGACATTCTGGCGACGGCCAATGACTTGATCTCTTCGGGATACCGGCAGACGCCGCTGTGGGAGCACCTCTTAATCAGCACCGGGCGCGCTCTGGCCGCGTTTGTTGCCGCGATCCTGAGCGGCATTCCGCTGGGGCTTGGTATCGGGCTGTCGCCGACCTTGGCGGCCGTACTCAATCCTTTCGTCCAGTTTCTTCGGCCCTTGCCTAAGATTGCCTTGATTCCGCTGGTGATTGTCTGGTTTGGAATCGGGGAGGGCGCGAAGTTTTTTCTGATTTTTATTTCCTGCTTCCTCAGCATCGTTGTCGGTGCCGCAGCGGCGGTGTTGAGTGTCAGTCAGGCCCGGCTTCGGGCGGCGCAGACATTGGGCGCGACGCCGTTTCAGCAATTCGCCTATGTCGTCTTTCCCAATGCCTTGCCAGAGTTGTTCACCAGTGTCCGTTTGTCGATCGGCATTGGCTGGACTTCACTCATCGCCGCTGAAATGGTGGCGGCGACTTCAGGCTTGGGGTGGATGGTGATCAATGCGGGAAGCTATCTTCGCACCGATATTGTTTTGCTGGGGATTGTTCTGCTGGGTTTGACCGGCTATTTCTTTGACTGGATTCTGGTGAAGCTGCAAAAACGATTTGTGCCTTGGACCGGGAAGGATGCATGAGCGCCTCTGCCCGCATTGCACTGAACCATGTTCACATGCGTTTCCCCGGACCCAATCCCGATAGCGTCGGCAATCAGGTGTTGAGTGATGTATCGCTGGCGTTGGGAGAAAGTGAATTTGTTTGTTTACTCGGTTCCTCGGGCTGCGGCAAGTCAACCATTCTGAACCTGCTGGCGGGATTCGATCAGCCGGATCAGGGGGAGGTACTGGTCGATGGCGTGCCGGTTCGCGGAACCGGTCCTCAGCGAGGAATGGTTTTTCAACAGCCCGCGCTTTTCCCCTGGCTTTCTGTCCGTGACAACGTCACGTTTGGTCCGCGCATGGCGGGTCAGTCCGCCGCGCTCTATCAGTCCGCCGCCGACCGTTTTTTGAGTTTAGTTGGCCTGCAAGATTTTGCCGATCATTTACCTTGGCAGTTGTCGGGCGGGATGCGGCAACGTGTTGCTCTGGCGCGGGCCTGGTTGCCGAATCCGGAAATTCTGTTGATGGATGAGCCATTCGGCGCGTTGGATGCGCAGACGCGTTTGGCGATGCAGGAGTTGCTGATTTCTCTCTGGCAGACCACACGAACGACGATTCTTTTCGTGACCCACGATATTGATGAGGCGCTGTTTCTGGCCGACCGCGTCTTGATCATGTCGGCGAAACCGGGCCGCATTCGCGAAGAATTGCAGGTGCCCTTTGAGCGTCCACGCAGTGTGGAAGACCTGGTTGCTGATCCTGCCTATGGCCGACTCAAGAGCAATATTTTGCACGTGGTGCGCGAGGAGGCGGCCAAGTCTCTTGTTGCTGAGCCGGCCTGATCCCCTCATCCACTGGACCGTTCCTAATGCAGCGTTTGCATCGGCGCGCCGCAGCAGTGCTTGGATTTTTTCCCGCTGCCGCAAGGGCAGACATCATTGCGGCCGACTTTTGGCAGGACGTGATTGCCGCGCTGGCGTTGCGGCGCAAAGTAACGGTAGGCACGGACGAGGCCGGTGACCATTGTTTGCAGGAGCTTGTCGCGCTTGTCCGGTGCAATCGGATTGGGGCGCAGTGCCGGATCGGGATTGTGTTCGTGCATCAATATCAGCATCGGCAGCAGCGGCCCGCCGAATTCATCGATCTCGAACAAGGGCCGCCAGCTGGCCGGGCGGGTGCGCGTGCCGCGCATGAAGCCGCTGGCCCAGTCGTTGCCGTGGATGACGCCGTCGGCCGCGACCAGCAGCACCGGCGAGTAAGGGACGTCGGCACCGTCCCGGGCGCTGTGCAAGGCGCTTTCAATGGCGCTCCAGTGGCGCAGCAGCAAGTCCTGAATTGTTGACGCCTGTTCATTGCTCGAAAAAGCGAAGTCCGGCCCCCATACGCCGGTCAGATATTCGCTGGGTGGCACTGTTTCCGGGCCGCAGATCAGGGCGGCAAAGTAGCCGTCCAGCGATTCCAGATTCAGCGCTGGCGGGCCGATGTCGTCGAGAAATTCGGCCAGTTGTGTAAATTCGTCGTTGCTTAGTGCTTGTGGGGTGTTTGAATAGCTCATGTAGTGAGGGTGTTTTGTTTTATGGGTAATGAGATGGCGGAACAGGCAGCTTATTACCTATTGCTTATTCGCCGGGCAAATAGAGTCGATAGCCCACGGCAGTTTCGGTCAGCAGATAGCGCGGCTGCGCGGGATCGTCTTCCAGTTTCTGCCGCAGATGCCCCATGTAAATCCGCAGATAGTGTGCATTATCCACCTGTCCGGGCCCCCACACTTGCAACATGAGCTGGCGCGTCGTGACCACGCGTCCGGCGTTGCCTACCAGTACGGCCAGCAGTCGGTATTCGGTGGGGGTGAGATGGACCAGTACCTCGTCTTTGGTCACGCGGCGCATGGTCAGGTCTATCCTGATGCGGCCGAAGTGGATATTGCCGTCAACGGCGATGTTGAGTTCGTAACGGCGACGGCGCGCTGCGCGCACGCGGGCCAGCAATTCGCCGACGCCGAAGGGCTTGGTCAGGTAATCGTCGGCACCGGCGTCGAGCGCGCGAATCTTGTCTTCTTCCGTGATGCGTGCCGACAACACGATAATCGGCATGGCCGACCATTGCCGTATGGACACGATGAAATCCACTCCGTCGCCATCGGGCAGGCCGAGATCGAGAATGATCAGATCCGGTTTGCGCGAGGCGGCGTCGATGGAGGCGCGGTGCAGGGTACCTGCTTCAAATACCTGCCAGCCGTCCTCCTCCAGCGAGGCGCGCACGAAGCGGCGGATTTGGGGGTCGTCCTCGACCAGCAAGGCAATCGGTGTGGATTCTGTCATGGTGTTGCTGCGAATCCTTTTTTTGATTTTCTTGTATTGCTACGGGAGAGTATCGTCTTCCGGTTCAGGCAAGGCGGGCGGTGTGCCAAGCGGTAGTGTAAAGCAGAAGCGGGCGCCACCGTCGGCGGTATTGTCGGCGCGGATGTGGCCGCCGTGCGCTTCGACGATAGCGCGGCAGATCGCCAGCCCGAGACCGACGCCCGGCGTGGCCGATTCGCGCTCGCCGCGCACGAATTTTTCAAACAGGCGATCTTCGCGGCCGCTCGGTAATCCGGGGCCGTCGTCGCTGACCGTCACCAGCAGGTCGGGGGCGGCAACGGCAGCGGCGATCTCGATGTGCGAACCGGGCGGCGTGTATTTCGCCGCATTTTCGACCAGATTGCACAGTACGCGTTCGATCAGCATCGCGTCGAAACGGGTGAGCGGCAAATCGGGCGGCAAGCGAGTCGTCACTTTATGCGCGGCCAGCGGCAAGCTACTGGCACGCAAGGCACTGCCGACGACCTCTTCGAACGGTTGCCATTCCAGTTTCAGTTTGACTTCGCCGCTTTCGATGCGCGCCATTTCCAGTAAATTGCCGACCAGTTTGCTCATGCGCAGCGATTCGTCGTGCAGGGCCTGCGCCTGTTCTCTCTGAGCCGGGGCCAGCGGCGGTTTGGCGCGAACCAGCGATTCCGATAGTCCCACCAGCGAGGTCAGCGGCGTGCGCAAATCGTGCGACAGCGCCGACAGCAGCGAATTGCGCAGACGTTCGGTCTCCATCCGCAGCAGGGCATCTTGCGCCACTTCGATGTAATGCACGCGCTCCAGCGCAATCGCCGCCAGCGTGGCGAAGGTATCGAGTTGCTGGCGCTGTTCGGGAATCAGTATCCAGCGCCGGCTTTCCGGGGCGATCGCCAGTACGCCGCGGGTGCGCATCGGGGCGACCAGCGGCAGATAGAAGAAGCGGCTGCCGGGCAGCGTATCGGTACCCATGCCGGCCGGCAGCGCATGGTCGAAGGCCCATTGGGCAATGCCGAGATCGAGGTCGCCGATGTGATCATCTGTGGGGGGCGGATGCAGCCGGTCGTCGGCGTCGGGCAGTAGCAGCGTGGCTTTGGCATGCACCGTGCGCTGGATGACGGCGCAGGTCAGTTCGAACACTTGATCCGTTTGCAGTGCGCCCGACAAGGCGCGGGCGAATTCGTAGAGCGCGCGTGAACGTGCTTCCCGGTGCGAGGCTACCCGCGCTTGATAACGCAGGTTGGAGGTCAGGTGGCTGGTCAGCAGGCCGACTGCCAGCATGACGCCGAATGTGACGAGATACTGCAGGTCGCTAATGGCAAACGAAAAGCGCGGCGGGACGAAAAAATAATCGAAGGCGGCTACGCTCACGACGGTGGAGATCATGGCCGGGCCGCGTCCCAGTTGCACTGCCACCAGCACCACGGTGAGCAGGAACAGCATGACGATGTTGGCCAGATCCAGATAGGGCAACAGCGGCGTTGCCAGTAAGGCCGTCAGCAGACTGGCGCCCACTGCCATGGCGCAGCGCATGGAGCTTCGGCGTTGGAGCGGTATCGCGTAAGGCAGGGTATGCGCGGTATGCGGTATGAGACTTTCGGCCGGTGGCGTCGGCTCTTTGTCCGTGGTGCTCATCCGGCCCAGCTCGATCAGGTCAACGTCGGGTGCGAGGGCAGCGATACGTTTAATCAGCGAAGGGCGCAATGTGGCACGCCAGTCCCAGCCGGTCGCAGGTCGCCCTACCACCACGCGGGAAATATTCTGGCTGCGCGCATAGTCCACGCTGGCCTGCGCAATGTCGTTATCGGCCAGCACGGCGGTCGTCGCGCCGAGGTCGCTGGCCAGTTTCAGTGTTTTGAGGATGCGTTCGCGTCGTGCGGAAGACAGCTTTTGCAGTTGCGGCGTTTCGATATAAATCGCATGCCAGGAGGCATTCAACTGACTGGCCAGACGCGCTGTGCTGCGCACCAGTTGTTCTGCGCCGGGGCGTGCGCCGATGCAGGCCAGCAGCGTGGCGTCGGTTTTCCAGACGCCGTGAATCGATTTTTCGACGCGGTAAGCCTGCACGTCGTCGGCAATGCGGTCGGCGGTGCGGCGCAAGGCCAGTTCGCGCAGGGCAATCAGATTGCCTTTGCGGAAAAAATGCAGTGAAGCGCGTTGTGCCTGCTGTGCTTGATAAACCTTGCCGGCCTTGAGGCGGTTGAGTAATTCATCGGCGGGCAGATCGACCAGCACGACTTCGTCGGCCGCGTCGAACAGGGTGTCGGGGACGGTCTCGGTGACGCGGATGCCGGTAATGCCGCCGACCACATCGCTGAGACTTTCCAGATGCTGCACGTTGACCGTGGTGAATACATCGATGCCGGCTTCCAGCAATTCCTCGATGTCGCGCCAGCGTTTGGGATGGCGCGAGCCGGGGGCGTTGGAATGCGCCAGTTCATCGACCAGGATCAGCGCCGGGTGCCGTTGCAGGGCGGTGTCGATATCGAATTCGGTGAGGGTCTGGCCGCGATAGGCGATTTCCTTGCGCGGCAGGACGGTCAGGCCATCGACCAATGCCTGCGTTTCGACGCGGCCGTGAGTTTCAATCAGGCCGACCAGCACCTCGGTGCCTTCGTCTTGCAGCTTGCGTCCGGCGCTGAGCATGGCGTAGGTTTTGCCGACGCCGGCCGACGCGCCGAAATAAATGCGCAGCTTGCCGCGTGCGGCGCGGCGCTCGCGTGCTTGCATGTCGGCAAGCAGTTTATCGGGATCGGGACGTTGATCGCTGGGGGTGGACATGGATGCCCGATCAGAAGGACGGTGGTGGGTGGACGTGGCGAGACGAGTGTAGCACTGCCACTCGTCCCGCCGAAGCAGTCTGCCTGCGCGCTGGATTGCGGGCAGGCAGAGTAATCAGGGCAATCAGAGCAAGCGATCCAGCGCCAGATTGAGGGCCAGCACATTGACCCGTGTTTCGCCGAAAAAGCCGAACTGCATGGATTGCGTGGTGGCGTCGATCAGGCTCCGCACTTGTTGCGGCGACAGCTTGCGTTCGCGGGCGATGCGCGGCACCTGATAGTAGGCGGCAGCAAGGCTGATGTCGGGATCGAGGCCGCTGGCGGAGGTCGTGACCAGATCGACCGGGATGGCGGCGGTGTTGTCAGGATCGGCCGCTTTCAGTGCTTCGATGCGACCCTTGACGGCATCGATCTGCGCCGGATTCAGCGGACCCAGATTGGACCCGCCGGAACTGGCCGCGTTATTGGGCATCGGGCTGGTAGCTGATGGCCGGCCCCAGAAATACTGGGGTGAGGAAAACGATTGGCCGATCAGTCGCGAACCCAGCACTTTGCCGTCGTGCGACAGCATGCTGCCATCGGCTTGTTGCGGGAAGGCGAGACGGCCTATGCCTGCCACGGCATACGGATACAGGACGCCGCAGATCAGACTGAGCAGAATAAACAGGGCAAGGGCGGGACGCAGTATGGATTTCATGGCGATCTCCTAGATCAGGTTCAGGGTGGCGAGCAGCATGTCGATCAGCTTGATGCCGACGAAGGGAACGATGATGCCGCCCAGGCCGTAAATCAGCAGATTGCGACGCAGCAGGCGGGCAGCGCCAACGGCACGGTAAGGCACGCCTTTCAGCGCCAGCGGAATCAGCACCACGATAATCAGCGCGTTAAAAATAACGGCCGACATGATGGCCGAGGCCGGACTGGTGAGGTGCATGATGTCGAGCGCCTTCAGTTGCGGATAGGTGCTGACGAAGGCGGCCGGGATGATGGCGAAGTATTTGGCGATGTCGTTGGCGATCGAAAACGTGGTCAGCGAGCCGCGTGTCATCAGCATCTGTTTGCCGATTTCGACGATCTCCAGCAGCTTGGTCGGGTTGGAATCGAGATCGACCATATTGCCGGCTTCTTTGGCCGCTTGCGTGCCGGAGTTCATCGCCACGGCAACATCGGCCTGCGCCAGCGCCGGCGCATCGTTGGTGCCGTCGCCGGTCATGGCGACCAAGCGGCCTTGCGCCTGATATTCGCGGATCAGCTTGAGTTTTTGCTCCGGTGTGGCTTCGGCCAGAAAATCGTCGACCCCGGCTTCGGCGGCAATGGCAGCGGCAGTCAGCTTGTTGTCGCCGGTGATCATCACGGTCTTGATGCCCATGCGGCGCAATTCGGCGAAGCGTTCCTTGATGCCGCCCTTGACGATATCTTTCAGTTCGACCACACCCATGACGCGGCCATCGTCCACCACCACCAGCGGTGTACTGCCGCGGCGGGCTACATCGTCCACCGCTCTGAGGATGTCGGGCGGGAAGGTTTTGCCCAGCGTCTGCACGTAGGTCTTGATCGCTTCGGACGAGCCTTTGCGGATTTCACGACCGTCGAGGTCAACGCCGCTCATGCGGGTCTGTGCGGTGAAGGGGACGAAGCTGGCCTGCATGCCGGCCAGGTCGCGTTCGCGCAGATTGAATAACTGCTTGGCCAGTACCACGATGCTGCGACCTTCCGGTGTTTCATCGGACAGCGAGGCCAGTTGCGCCACGTCAGCCAGTTGCGCTTCGGTCACGCCGGAGGCCGGGACGAAGGCCGATGCCTGACGATTGCCGAGCGTGATGGTGCCGGTTTTGTCGAGCAGCAGCACGTCGACATCGCCGGCGGCTTCCACTGCGCGGCCGGAAGTGGCGATCACATTGGCGCGCATCATGCGGCTCATGCCGGCCACGCCGATGGCTGACAGCAGGCCGCCGATGGTGGTCGGAATCAGACATACCAATAAGGCGATCAGGACGGTAATGGTGACCGGCGAGCCGCTTTTGGCCGCTGCCACGCTGAACAGGGAAAACGGCAGCAGCGTGACGGTGACGATCAGGAATACGATGGTCAGCGCCACCAGCAGAATCGTCAGCGCCACTTCGTTCGGCGTTTTCTTGCGCTTGGCGCTTTCGACCATGGCGATCATGCGGTCGATAAAGGCTTCGCCCGGATTGACGGCAACCCGTACCACCAGCCAGTCCGACAGCACGCGGGTACCGCCGGTGACGGAACTGAAATCGCCCCCCGATTCGCGGATGACCGGTGCGGATTCGCCAGTAATCGCGCTTTCATCGACCGAGGCCACGCCTTCGATGACGTCGCCGTCGGCGGGGATCACGTCACCGCTTTGCACCAGGTAGCAATCGCCTTTGAGCAGCGCAGTGGCGGGGACGGATGTCCATTGAGTACGGTCTTGGGGCGAGGCCAGTTTCTTCGCTTGCGAGCTTTGTTTGAGTCCGCGCAGGGAAGCCGCTTGCGCCTTGCTGCGGCCTTCCGCCACGGCTTCGGCAAAGTTGGCAAACAGCACCGTGAACCAGAGCCAGAGCGAGGTGGCGAAAATGAAGCCGGAGCTGGTTTCGCCTTTGCCCACGACGGATTGAATGAACAGCAGCGTGGTGAGGATGCTGCCGACGTACACCACGAACATCACCGGGCTGCGCCATTGAATGCGCGGGTCGAGTTTTTTGAAGGCATCGATGATGGCGGGCCATAACAAGCTGGCGTCGAACAGCGACTTGTTTTTGCGCGTGACGGCGAGACCGGGAACGCCGGAAGGGGATTCGATAGACATGAGGGGCTCCCTGTTAGCGGGTAAAGAGTTGCAGATGTTCGACCACCGGGCCAAGCGCCAGAGCGGGAACATAGTTAAGAACGCCGACCAGCACTACGGTACCGATCAGCAGCGCCACGAACATGGGGCCGTGAGTCGGCATGGTGCCGGCGGTGGGTTCCAGTCTTTGCTTGGCGGCCAGCGATCCGGCCACGGCCAGGATAGGCACGATCAGCGCAAAGCGGCCAAACCACATGGCAATGGCGAGGGCGATGTTGTAGAACGGAGTGTTGGCCGACAGCCCACCGAAAGCGCTGCCGTTATTGTTGGCGGCCGAGCTGAAGGCGTACAGAATTTCCGAGAAACCATGCGCACCCGGATTGGCGATACCGGCTTTGCCCGGCTCCAGCATCACCGCGATGGCGGTGCCGGTCAGTACCAGCACCGGCGTGACCAGGATGGCGATGGAGACCATTTTCATGTCGAAGGACTGGATTTTTTTACCCAGATATTCGGGCGTGCGACCGATCATCAGGCCGGCAATGAAGACGGCGAGAATGGCGAAGACCAGCATGCCGTACAGACCCGAACCGACGCCGCCGAAAATCACTTCGCCGAATTGCATCAACACTAGCGGCACCATGCCGCCGAGCGGCATGAAGGAATCATGCATGGCGTTGACTGCGCCGCAGGACGCCGCGGTAGTGACGGCAGCAAACAGGGCGGAGGCGCTGATGCCGAAGCGGGTTTCCTTGCCTTCCATGTTGCCGCCGGCTTGCAAGAGGCTGTTTGACTGATCGACGCCCAGCGCGGCAAGGCCGGGATGGCTTTGCTGTTCAGCGATCATGACCAGTGCGGTGGCGAGGACGAAGATCACCGTCATGGCGCCGATGACGGCCCAGCCTTGTCGCATGTCGCCGACCATTTTGCCGAAGGCAAAACAGAGTCCGGCCGGAATCAGGAAGATAGCCAGCATTTGCAGGAAGTTCGACAGCGGCGTGGGGTTTTCGAAGGGATGGGCGGAATTGGCGTTGAAAAATCCGCCGCCATTGGTCCCCAGCATTTTGATCGCTTCCTGCGAGGCGACCGGGCCCATGGCGATGGTTTGCGTTTTCGTGGTCAGTGTTTCCAGAACCGGCGCGCCTTTGGCGTCGAGCAATGGCTGACCGTCGGGACCGTTTTTAGGCTGCTGGTAAGTGACCGCGTCGATCAGGCTGACCTCCTTGTAAGCCGAGAAATTCTGGATCACGCCCTGTCCCATCAGGACGATGGCGAACAGTACCGACAGCGGCAGCAGCAGGTAGATCGTGGAGCGCGTGATATCGACCCAGAAATTACCGATGGTGCGCGCCGAGCGCGAAGTAAACCCGCGAATCAGCGCAAAAGCCACCGCGATACCGGTGGCGGCGGAAAAGAAATTTTGTCCGGTCAGCGCCAGCATTTGCGTCAGATAGCTCATCGCCGCTTCGCCGCTATAGCCTTGCCAGTTGGTGTTGCTGACGAAGCTGACGGCGGTGTTGAAGGACGAATCGGGACTGATGTTGGGAAATCCTTGCGGATTGAGCGGCAGCCATTGCTGCATCCGCTGCATGGCGTAGACGGTGAGTGCGCCCAGCGTATTGAAGACCAGTAAAGCGATAGCGTAGGTTTTCCACGACATGGCCGCCTGCGGATCGATGCCGCAGAGGCGGTAGATGCCGTTTTCGATTTTGTTCATCCAGCGCAAGCCGGGCAGCGCGCCGCTTTCACCGAGCTTTGCCAGATACAGCCCGAGCGGGTAGGCCAGTACCAGCAAAACGGCCAGGAATGCGACCAGTAGCATGATGGATTGCGAATTCATGTCAGAGCTCCTCTGCGTTCAGTAACGCGACGATCAGATACACCAGCAGCCCGGCAGCAACGAGTGCGCCGAGCAAGTAAAAAGCGTTCATGGTCGTTTCCCCAATTTTTCGCAGCCGGCAGCGAGCAGCCAGACCAACAACAGAAAGACGCCGATAGCGCCCATAAAAAGCATGTCCATGTTTTCCTCGACGAGGGTTTGAATGAGGAAAGTGTAGCGAGCAGGGGCTAAAAATTTTGTAAAGAAATGAGGTGCGAAGGTAAACGGGACGTAAAAATGCAGTGCGGTGGAGGGCAGGCGAGGAGGGGATGTCGCGCCGGGAAAACGGGTGGGCGAGCGGGGTGAAATACGAGGGAGGGCGTGAGGCGATTGACAGACGGGGATGCTGTCAGTGGCACCGTCAGTGGCACTGACAGAGGTAGATAAAGACAGGCATCGCTGGTGGGCGATGACAGGGGAAGTTCAGGCGTAGCGGGGGAGGAGAGAGCAGTAAGCGGCACACCTCAGTGCGCCGCTCGAACAGACGTGGATTTAGGCCAGTGGCAAAAAGTCCGTCACGTTTTCGTAAGGACGGACCCAGGCTTCAAAGGCTCTTTGCAGCAGGCTCTTTGGCGCCTTGTCGGCGATTTTTTCTGGATTGGCTGCAGTCTTGCTGTCGAAATGTGGTGCGGACAACGGAAGTGTTTGCGTGGACATGGTGATCTCTGAATACAGTTATGTTGCGTCGCAGTATGCAAGAGAACGCCTTGTCTTCCCAATGACAAGTTCTGATAAGAGATATCTGGATGGTGAATGACTTTCGGCTTCCTCATCACGGAGGCGCTTATTTTTCCTTGTCGGGCGTTTCTATATCGCCCCGTTTTCCCCTGCCGACACGTTGGGCATGATAAATCCCGGCATGGCCGGAAAACAGATAGCTGACCACGCAAGCGAGCGCCGCGAACGGGCCGATTTCAGGGCCGAACAATTCGATGGCCATCAGTGTGGACGCCAGCGGCGTATTGGCAGCGCCGGCAAAAACGGCGACAAAGCCTATCCCGGCCAGCAAGGAAAACGGCAGATGCAGCAGCGGTGCCAGCGCATTGCCCAGCGTTGCGCCTATATAAAACAGCGGAGTGACTTCGCCGCCCTTGAAGCCGCTGCCCAGCGAAACCACGGTAAAGGCCATTTTCGCCAGGGCGTCCCAATACGGCAGCGGATGTTGCAGCGATTCGACCAGCACCGGGATGCCCAGACCAATATAACGCTGACTGCCCAGCGCCCAGACTGCCAGCGCGATGCAGAGTCCGCCGATCAGCGGCCGCAGCGGGGCATAGCGGACATGCCGTTTGAACGCCGCCGCCAGCGCATGCGTGGCAGTGGCGAACAGTCGGCCGGTCAGCCCGAATACTGCGCCGGCGATCAACACCGCCAGCAGGCTCCAGATAGCGATAGGGATGATGGCTGGTGCGGCATAGTGAGTGTGCTGCACGCCCCAGGCCAGACCGACCTGATCGGCAACAATCGCAGCGAGAAAGCAGGGCAGGATCGCGTCGTAGCGCAGGCGACCGATGGCCAGCACTTCCAGTCCGAACATCGCGCCCGCCAGCGGCGTACCGAATACCGAGGCGAAACCGGCGCTGATGCCGGCCATCAGCAGGATGCGTTTGTCTTGCGGGGCGAAGCGCAATGCCTGCGCCAGACGTTCGGCCAGCGCGCCGCCCATTTGTACGGCGGTTCCTTCGCGTCCCACCGAGGCGCCGAATAAATGCGACACCACGGTGCCGAGAAAAACCAGCGGCGCCATGCGCAAGGGGACGATTTTGTTCGGATCGTGGATGGCGTCGATCAGCAGATTATTACCGGCCTCGCTGCCCTTGCCGAAATGCAGATAAATCCAGCCGACCACGAAGCCGGCCAGCGGCAAGAGCCAGATGATCCAGGCATGGGTGAGCCGCCAGCCGGTGGCCCATTCCAGCGCGAACAGGAAGAACGCCGATGCGGTGCCGGACAGCAGCGCAATGAGGCAGGCGGCGGCGCACCATTTGCCGACATGACGGAGCAGGGGCAGGCTCTTGGGAAAAATAGTGAAATGCAGCATGGTTTTCCCGAAAAAATCTGAAAATTCAACAGTGCAGCGATGATGACATCGAGCCGGGGGGCTGTCACGTTTAAAACGTGGCGCGATCAGCGGGTTTTGGGCTGCCTTGGCCGTGTTGGTGGTCCTGAGACGGGTCAATGGCGCGCAGCACGAGGAGCGCAAATCAGGCGGGGAAAAAAGCGTAGGGCGGAAAGTAGGGCGATTCGTGAGAACATGCGCCTTTGTTACTTGGCCCATATTGAGAAAGAGTCTGCGCATGTCCGATCCTCTGCTGCCCCCTGCCCCCGGTCATTTGAAGCGCAAACTCTTCGGTATTTATGGCTTCCTGCTGGCATTCAATGTGTTGGCGTGGGTCTGGGCGGTACTGGCCTTTCGCGGACATCCGCTGCTGCTGGGAACGGCTTTTCTGGCCTACAGTTTTGGTTTGCGGCACGCGGTGGATGCCGATCATCTGGCGGCCATCGACAATGCAACGCGCAAGCTGATGCAGGCCGGGCAGCGACCGGTAGCCGTGGGTTTCTTTTTTTCGCTGGGCCATTCGTCGGTCGTGGTGCTGGCGTCGGTCGCCATCGCGGTAGCGGCGATTGCGGTCCAGGGGCCGCTCGATCAGGTCCGGGAAGTCGTCGGTATCGTCGGCACGCTGGTGTCGGTCTTTTTCCTGTTCGCCATTGCCATCCTCAATATCGTCATCCTGCGCTCGGTGTACCGGGTGTTTTGTCGCGTGCGCAATGGCGGCGCGTACGTCGAAGGCGATCTCAATACCCTGCTGGCCGGACGCGGTTTTCTGGCGCGCATGTTGCGTCCTTTATTCCGACTGGTCACGCGCAGCTGGCATATGTATCCGCTGGGCTTTCTGTTTGGTCTGGGGTTCGACACGGCGACGGAAATCGCGGTGCTCGGCATTTCGGCGACCCAGGCCTCACAGGGGCTGCCGGTCTGGTCGATCATGGTGTTTCCGGTGCTGTTTACGGCGGGCATGTCGCTGGTCGATACGCTCGACAGCACGCTGATGCTGGGCGCGTATGGCTGGGCGTATGTCAAACCGATTCGCAAGCTCTACTACAACATGACCATTACGCTGATTTCGGTGGTGATCGCCATTCTGGTCGGCGGTGTCGAAGCGCTCGGACTGCTGGCAGATCGGATCGGACTGAGCGGCCAGCCGTGGGATACGGTGGCGATGCTCAATTCCCATTTCGGCATGCTGGGCTACGCGATTATTGGCATCTTCGTCGCTAGCTGGTTGCTGTCGGTGCTGTTCTACCGGATGAAGCGTTACGACCGTCTGGAGACCGCCGCCTGACACTGGTGCGGCCTATTTGGCGGGCCTGTTTAAGTAGTCTATTTAAGCAGTCTATTTAAGCAGTCTATTTAATCGGCAGACACACCGTTGACTTGACCTCTTCCATGACGGCATAGGTATGCGTTTCGCGCACGCCTTTGAGCTGCAGCAGCGATTTGCCCAGAAATTCCCGGTAGGCGTCCATATCCCTGACGCGCGATTTAATCAGGTAATCGAAGCCGCCGGCGACCATGTGGCATTCCATGATTTCAGGGATGTTCTGCACGCTTTGCTTGAAGGCCTCGAAGACTTCGGGTGTCGTCCGGTCCAACACCACTTCAATAAACACCAGCAGCGAGACATCCAGCAACTGGGGGTTCAATTGCGCGGCATAGCCGAGGATGTAGCCCGCTTCCTGTAGTTTGCGCACGCGCTCCAGACAGGCTGCCGGTGACAGACTCACCAGCGCCGACAGATCGACATTGCTGATGCGGCCGTCCTTTTGTAATTCGAAGAGGATTTTCTTGCTGATCTTGTCGAGGCCCATAATTTTTCTCGGAAACTGAATTTAATTTGGTAAAAGTTAAATTTTATCGTGCAAATTCTGATTGCAGGGGAAAACATCGCGCCAAATATCCTTGAATAGGAAATAGAATGGACAAAAATCAGAATTAAAAAATCTCACGAAACGACTTCGTTTCACTCCCCATAATCACGCTATTTTTAGAGGAAATGCCATGACGAAACATCTAGGTTTCATGCTTGTGTCCGCCTTGTTGCCGGTACTTGCTTCGGCGCAGGAAATGCAGACAGTAAAAATTGGTTTCAGCAGCCCGCTGACCGGCCCGCAGGCATCTGCCGGCAAGGATAACCAGGGCGGCGTGCAACTGGCGATCGAGCGCTTGAATGCGCAAGGTCTCGTCGTCGGCGGCAAAAAAGTGAAATTTGAATTGTTGTCTGAGGACGATCAGGCCGATCCACGCACCGGTGTCAGCGTGGCGCAAAAGCTGGTGGATCAGGGCATCAAGGCGATTGTCGGACCATATAACTCGGGCGTCACCATCCCGGCATCGCGGGTGTACAACGAAGCCGGGATCGTCATCGCCACCGTCGCTTCCAATCCGAAAATTACACAACAAGGCTTCCAGTATCTGTACCGTGTTGCCGCCAGCGACAGCCAGTTGGGCGGCAGAATGGCGCTGTACGCCGCCAAGGAACTGAAGCTCAAGAAGGTCGCCGTAATCGACGATCGCACCGCCTACGGACAGGGACTGGCCGATGAGTTCGTCAAGGTCGCCAAGGCCAACGGCATCGATATCGTCAGCCGCGACTTCACCAACGACAAAGCGAGCGATTTCAGCGCCATCCTGACCTCCATCAAAGGCCGCAAGCCGGACGGCGTATTCCTGGGCGGCTACGCGCCACAGGGTGGTCCTATCAAGCGTCAGATGGTGCAGCTGGGTATTGATGTGCCGCTGATGGGCGGTGACGGTATCTGCTCGCCGGAAATGGGCCGTCTGGGCGGCGATAGCATCGGTGAGCGGGTGTATTGCACCCAGGGCGGCGCTTTGCTGGACAAGCTGGCAGACGGGCGGCGCTTTGCTGCCGACTATCAGACAAAATTCAAGCGTCCTGCAGAAACCTATGCCGCTTCGTTTTACGACGGCATGATGCTGATTGCGAAAGCCATGAAAGCCGCCAATTCGGTCGAGCCGAAAACCTACGGCCCGGCGCTGGCCGCCATCAAGTACAAGGGCGTGTCGGGCAATTATGAATTCGACAACAAACACGATCTCAAGCAATCGCCTGTCACGATCTTCCGTTTCAAGGACAGCTTGCCTGTCCCGCTGACCAGCTACTGATCCAAGGTGCCGGCGGCCGTTTTTCTGGCTGCCGGTCATGTTGCGGATTTCCCTTTCGGGTGTGCTGTAGCCAGGATGAATGGCGCAGTGCTTGCGCCTGAATTTTATATTTAATATTTCCAATAGGAAGAATTAAATATGGCATTTTGAATAAAAATACGGAATTAATATTCCGTATTGCCGAATAAAATCGAAGAATCCATTGTCCGCTCATGGACTTAAATCCTTCTCCATTTACTTCGGTCAAATCCGCCATGTCACTGCCTACTCTTTCTTCTCCTTCCCCGTCTGATACCGCTGCCGAATTTGTCGGTGGCTCTCCCCCTTTCTCTGAATTTCATGCAGAAATAGAACATGCGCCGACGCCAGTGCGTGCGGCGATCAGCGCCGCATACCGGTGTTCCGAGCAAGAGGCGGTGCGCTGGCTGCTGACGCAAACGGAGAGCGACGCCGCACAGCAGCGCAGTAGCACCGACCTCGCCCGCCGACTGGTGCAGGCAGTGCGGGCGCGGCGCGTCGGGGCCTCCGGCGTGGATGCGCTGATGCAGGAATTTTCTCTGTCCTCCGAAGAGGGCGTGGCGCTCATGTGTCTGGCCGAAGCCTTGTTACGCATTCCTGACCGCAAGACGGCCGATCGCCTGATTGCCGACCAGCTTGGCAAGGGCGACTGGCGCAAGCATCTGGGCGCCTCTCCCTCCTTGTTTGTCAATGCCGCTTCCTGGGGCTTGCTGATCAGCGGCAAGCTGGTCGCGCCGCCGAGCGACAACCGGCTGGCGGCAGCAGCGACCAGTCTGATCGGACGCGGTGGCGCGCTCGTGATTCGCAAAGGCGTCGACTTCGCCATGCGCCTGCTGGGACGGCAATTCGTCACCGGCCAGACCATTGAAGAGGCGCTGGCCAATAGCCTTCATCAGGAGCAGCGTGGTTATCGCTACTCCTATGACATGCTGGGCGAAGCGGCGCTGACGGCGCAGGATGCCGACGATTATTTCGACTCATACGAACAGGCGATCCACGCCATCGGTCAGGCCTCGGCCGGGCGCGGCATTCGTCAGGGGCCGGGCATTTCGGTCAAATTGTCGGCCTTGCATCCGCGCTATGCCCGCGCGCAACGGGCGCGTGTGATGGAGGAGCTGCTGCCGCGCTTGAAGGCCTTGCTGGTGCTGGCCAAGCAGTACGACATCGGACTCAATATCGACGCCGAAGAAGCCGACCGGCTGGAACTCTCGCTCGACCTGATCGAAGCGCTGGCGCACGACGCCGATCTGGCGGTCTACGACGGACTCGGTATCGTGGTGCAGGCCTATCAGAAGCGCTGTCCTTTCGTCATCGATTACCTGCTCGATCTGGCGCGCCGCAGCGGCCGGAAATTCATGGTGCGGCTGGTCAAGGGCGCTTATTGGGACAGTGAAATCAAGCGTGCGCAGATGGACGGCATGAACGCTTACCCGGTCTACACGCGCAAGGTCTATACCGATGTTTCCTATCTGGTGTGCGCACAAAAACTGCTGGCCTCGGGCGGGCTGGTTTATCCGCAATTCGCCACCCATAACGCGCATACGGTCGCCGCCATCCACACGCATGCGAAAAAGCTGGGCGTCAACGATTACGAATTCCAATGTCTGCATGGCATGGGCGAAACGCTGTACGACCAGGTAGTGGGGGCCGATGCGCTGAACAAGCCTTGCCGTATTTACGCACCGGTCGGGTCACACCAGACGCTGCTGCCGTATCTGGTGCGGCGCTTGCTGGAAAACGGTGCCAATTCTTCATTCGTCAATCAGATCGTCGATCCCAAGGTCGATATCGACACGCTGATCGCCGATCCGCGTCAGGTGGCCGCAGAGCTGGACGGCATAGCGCATTCGCAGATCCCTTTGCCGTCTGCGCTGTATGGCGAATCGCGCAAGAACTCGGCGGGCCTCGATCTGAGCAGCGAAGCCAGCCTGCGAAAACTTTCCCGCGAATTTGCCATCGGCCCGCAGCGCTGGCATGCGGAGCCGCTGCTTGCCGAGGCAGTGAACGTGGGCGGCAGCATTCGCAAGATCCTCAATCCGGCCGATAAATACGATACGGTGGGCCACGCGATCGACGCCAGCGACGAAGACGTAGCGCTTGCGCTGCGCTATGCCGCCTGGCCCGAAACGAGCGTTGCGGAACGCGCCCGGCAGCTCGATGCCGCCGCCGATTTGTTCGAGCAACACACCAGCGAATTGCTGGCGCTGGCCGTGCGCGAAGCCGGGAAATCTTTGCCCAACGCCATTGCCGAAGTGCGCGAGGCAGTGGACTTTCTGCGTTACTACGCAGCCCGGATTCTGGTGCAGCCGCCCGCCCAGCCGCTCGGCATCGTGGTGTGCATCAGCCCCTGGAATTTCCCGCTGGCGATTTTTGTGGGGCAAGTCAGCGCCGCGCTGGCCGCCGGCAATGCCGTGCTGGCCAAACCGGCAGAACAAACGCCGCTGATCGCCCAGCGAGCAGTGGCATTGCTGCATCAGGCTGGCGTGCCGCGCAGCGCCTTGCAATTTTTGCCGGGGCCCGGTGAAACCATAGGCGCGGCACTGGTCGCCGATGCCCGGGTGCAGGGCGTGATTTTTACCGGTTCCGGTGCCGTGGCGCGCAGCATTGAGCGCACTCTGGCAGAGCGCTCAGTGAGCGCTGTGAGCGGGGACGAGCCGGTATTGATCGCTGAAACCGGTGGTCAGAACGTCATGATTGTCGATTCCAGCGCCTTGCCGGAACAGGTGGTGCAGGATGTCTTGCAATCGGCCTTCGACAGTGCCGGGCAGCGCTGCTCGGCCTTGCGCGTGCTGTGTCTGCAGGAGGAAAGCGCCGAACGCATACTGACCATGCTCAAAGGCGCGATGCAGCAACTTTGCATCGGCAATCCCAACCGTCTGGCGACCGATGTCGGGCCGGTGATCGATGAAGAGGCGCGCGCCGGATTATTGGCGCATATCGAACGCATGCGTGCAGGTGGCGCAGACATTTATCAGCTTGCGCTCAATGAGCATCACGCCGACGGGTGTTTCGTCGCGCCGACGCTGATCGAAATCGACAATCTGGCGCAGTTGCAAGAAGAGGTGTTTGGGCCGGTTTTGCACGTTCTGCGGTACAGAGCCGGTGAGCAAATGGACCTGGTGCGACAGATCAACGCCAGCGGCTATGGCCTGACATTAGGGATTCATACCCGTATCGCCCGCAATGCCGCAGAGATCAGCGATGCTGCGCATGTCGGCAATATTTATATCAACCGCAACATGGTGGGCGCGACGGTGGGCGTTCAGCCGTTCGGCGGCGAGGGGCGCTCTGGCACCGGGCCAAAAGCCGGCGGACCTTTGTATTTGTCCCGCTTACAGAGACAGTCGGCGGTGGCGCTGGGCAATCTTGCCCACGACAGCCTTGGCTATGAGCGGCGGGAAACCGCGCCGTCAGCAGAGCGGGACGGATTGTATGAGTGGGCCAGTCAAGCCGGGCGGGAGAGTCTGCTTGCATTGCTCCGGCATTATCAGATGCTGAGTGTGTGCCACGCATCGATTTCCTTGCGCGGCCCGACCGGCGAAACCAATACGCTCTCGTTTGCGCCACGCGGCAAGCTCGCGTGCATTGCCGTCACGCCGGGTGTGTTGCTCAATCAGATTGCCGCAGCGCTGGCCTGCGACAACCTGCCTGTGCTCGACGAGCGCAGCGCAGCATTGCTGCCGACAGATCTGCTCACGTTGCTGAACAAAGCCTTGCACATCGTACCGTCCATTGAGGCGCATACCGAGTTGCAGCTGGCGCTGGTGGAAGCGCCGCTGGCTGTTGAGTGGCGGAAGAAGCTGGCGCAGCGCGACGGTGCCTTGGTGCCGCTGATTGCTGTTGCGGCCGAGATCCCTATCCCTCTATGGCGACTGGTGGCAGAACGGGCGCTCTGCACCAATACCGCCGCCGCCGGTGGCAATGCCAGTCTGATGAGCCTGTCCGTCTGATCGCCTGATCAGATCGCGGACCCCCTTCCTCCCCCGCACGATGTCGCCGCCTGCGCTGAAAACGCAGGCGGCGACTTGCAATAAGCGCTGCCAACCCCAACGTGTTGTACTCGATCAGGTCGATTCGCATCCTGTACATTCGGATGCCATGCGCGCTCCCTGCGCGGCACATTGCAACAATTTCACTGAGGATTACAACATGGAGCAATTTCACGGAACCACCATCCTGTCGGTACGGCGCGGATCGGTGGTGGCGCTGGGCGGCGACGGCCAGGTGACGCTGGGCAATGTGGTCATGAAAGGCACGGCGCGCAAAGTGCGCAAGTTGCATCACGGCAAGGTACTGGTGGGATTTGCCGGCGGCACCGCCGATGCCTTCACTCTGCTCGATCTGTTCGAGGCCAAGCTGGAAAAACACCAGGGCAATCTGATGCGCGCTTCCGTCGAGCTGGCCAAGGACTGGCGTACCGACCGCATGTTGCGCCGGCTGGAAGCCATGCTGCTGGCCGCCGATCGCGACACGACCCTGATCATCACCGGCAACGGCGACGTGCTGGAGCCGACCGACGGTATCGGTGCCATCGGATCGGGCGGCAATTTCGCGCAATCGGCAGCGATGGCTTTGCAGGGCAATACCGATCTGTCCCCTGCCGACATTGTTAAAAAATCACTGGTGATCGCCGGCGAGCTGTGCATTTACACCAACCAGTCGCACATCATCGAAACTCTGGACTGACTATGAATATGATGAACATGACCCCGCAAGAAATCGTTTCCGAACTGGATAAGCATGTGGTCGGCCAGGATCGCGCCAAGCGCGCTGTTGCCATTGCGCTGCGCAACCGCTGGCGGCGACAGCAAATCGCCGAGCCGCTGCGGCATGAAATTACACCGAAAAACATTTTGATGATCGGGCCTACCGGTGTCGGCAAAACCGAAATAGCGCGCCGACTGGCCAAGCTGGCCGATGCGCCCTTCATCAAGATCGAGGCGACCAAATTTACGGAAGTCGGTTACGTCGGACGCGATGTGGACACCATCATCCGCGACCTGATCGACATCGGTATCAAGCAAACGCGTGAAACCGAAATGCGCAAGGTGCGCACGCGCGCGGAAGATGCGGCGGAAGACAGGGTGATTGATATTCTGGTGCCACCGGCGCGGGACTTTGGTTTCAAGCCGGAAGGAGAGGACGTCAATAAAGGCGCTGAATCCGCCGGTGGAGCGCGGCAGACTTTTCGCAAGCGTTTGCGCGAAGGCTTGCTGAACGACCACGAAATCGAGCTGGAACTGGCCGATGCCGCGCCGCGCATGGAAATCATGGCCCCACCCGGCATGGAAGAAATGACCGAGCAAATCAAGGGCATGTTTTCCGGTGTCAATGGCGGTCGCAAGAAATTGCGCAAGATCAAGGTGGCCGATGCTATGAAAATACTGATCGAAGAAGAAGCCGGCAAGTTACTCAACGAAGATGAAGTTAAGCAGGCGGCCATTACCAATGTCGAGCAGAACGGCATCGTGTTTCTGGATGAAATCGACAAAATCGCCACGCGCTCGCAAAACGGCGGTGCCGATGTGTCACGCGCCGGGGTGCAGCGCGACTTGCTGCCGCTGGTCGAGGGTACGACCGTCAATACCAAGTACGGCATGATCAAGACCGACCATATTTTGTTCATTGCCTCCGGCGCTTTTCATCTGGCCCGACCGTCCGATCTGATTCCTGAATTACAGGGGCGTTTTCCGATACGGGTGGAACTCGATTCCTTGTCGATCTCTGATTTTGAACGCATCCTGACCAGCACCGATGCCTGCCTGACGCGGCAGTACGAAGCCTTGCTGGCGACCGAAGGTGTGCAGGTGGAATTTGAACCGGATGGCATCCGGCGGCTGGCTGAAATCGCTTTTTCAGTAAATGAAAAAACCGAAAATATCGGCGCTCGCCGCCTATATACGGTGATGGAAAAGTTGCTGGAGGAAATTTCTTTCACTGCCAGCGATACCGGATCGGTCGTGCTGAAAGTGAGCGCCGCCTATGTCGATGAGCGGCTGGGAGAGCTGGCGGTGAATGAAGACCTGTCGCGTTACGTCTTGTAAGGAGTCTTGTAAAAAGCGAACGCGAAGAGCCTTATTGCCACTTTAATTGCCACGAGCCAATAACGCCGGGTCCGTCCTCGCCACCGACGGGGCCATCCGGTCCATAGGAGAATACTTCCGCGTCCTGATGGATGCCCGGCGTGCGGTATTGGTAAGAGTTGCCCCACGGATCGCGTGGCAGTCGGTCCACATAGCCACCCATTTCCCAGCGTTTGGGGATAGGCGCGATGGTGGGACGGATGACCATCGCCAGCAAACCCTGTCCCGTCGTGGGATAGCGGCCTACCCGCCTCTTGTAGCGCGACAAACCCTGCATGATCAGAATGATGTCGGCCTTGGCGGCAATAATTTTCGGTTCGTGCCCACGGTCCAGTTTCGCCATCAGCTTCGGATAGCCGAATACTGCCGTGGCGATGGCAATGATCAGTACGGCAGCAATCAGTGTGAGGCGTCGGCGGGGAGGGGGTGGGGGTGCTCTAAACATGAAGTCCCGGCGTCGAAGGGCGAAAGTGATCTAATCCGCGAGTATAAGGCAAGTACTAAAAACAAAGCTATGTCAGCGCTGATTAAGCTGTCGGGCGGCGCGATTTCAGGACGGCGTTTTTGCCCTCATCTCGCGCGGTCCTGTTTCCTTGTCGGCGCTTTCCTATGCCAAGCTGATGCCGTTCATCGCCCCAGCCCAGTCCAGCCCACGCCGCGCCACGCTCGTATCGACGCGGATTACCCCCAGTAATCCTGCAGGTTGACCGGTTCGCCCGCCTGAGCGCTGATCACTTCCGACAGTGTCGCCAGTAGTTCGCCTTCATCGCGGGAGCTGCGCCATTGCGCGCCATCGTAACGGTAATGGAAGCCGCCAGATTTGGCGGCCAGCCACAACTCCTGCATCGGCGCCTGACTATTGACGATGATCTTGGAACCGTTTTCTATACATTCGATTTCAAGCACATTGCCGCTGCGGCTGCACTCCACGTCGAGATCGCTACGGTTGCATGCCTGCTCCAGGGCATTTTCTATTCCGGTCAGGGCCGCCTCGGCCAGCGCCAGGAATTCGGTTTCGCTCATGCTACACTCCGATGTTGATCTAAACCGTGATTTTATCGTGATCCTGACTAGCCGTTTTGTTTCCTTGCGTACACCCCTGCTCGGCGCTGCGCTGACGGTAATGCTTCTGAGCGCCGGTTGCGGACAGAAAGGGCCTTTGTTCATGCCCATTATTCCGCCCGACCCCTTGTTGCCGCGCCCTGTTGCCAGTGTCCCCGCTCCCGCCAGTTCTTCCGCCAAACCGGCGAGAAGCGCATCGGGTACGAAAGCAGCGCCACAGAGCGACACCATGTCGGGTGCGACAACGGATGCTGCCACCGGCGAAACCGGAGCCGCCTTGCCCTATGATGCGCCGGCGCTGCGTTCGCCCGCGATCACCCTCACTCCAGAAAAGTAAAACGATGTCGCATTTTTCCTATCTCGACGGTGCTTTGCACGTCGAAAGCCTGCCTCTCGACGCCCTGGCGCGTCAATTCGGCACGCCCTTGTATGTGTATTCACAAGCGGCGCTGGCCGATAATTTCTCCGCTTACGCCGATGCCTGCCGTCTGGCCGGGCGTGGCGACGATCAGGCGCTGGTCTGCTATTCGGTGAAATCGAATTCCAATCTTGCCGTGCTGAACCTGCTGGGCAAACTCGGTTCCGGTTTCGATATTGTCTCGGGCGGTGAATTGCTGCGCGTGATTGCCGCCGGCGGTGACCCGCGCAAGGTGATTTTTTCCGGCGTGGGCAAAGGGCGCGATGAAATGCGGCTGGCGCTGACGCACGACATTCTGTGCTTCAACGTCGAATCGATTCCCGAGTTGCATCGTCTTAACGAAGTGGCTGGAGAGTTGGGACGTCGCGCCCGCATCTCCTTGCGCGTCAACCCGGATGTGGATGCGAATACCCATCCGTATATTTCTACCGGCCTCAAGGACAATAAATTCGGCGTCGCCTACGACGATGCGCTGGCCTGTTACCGCACGGCGGCTACCTTGCCGCATATCGACGTCGTAGGCATCGATTGCCATATCGGCTCGCAATTGCTGGATGACGCACCCTTACTGGAAGCGCTGGACAAGGTCATTGAACTGATCGACCGTCTGGCCGACGAAGGGATCGTGCTGCGCCATCTGGACATCGGCGGCGGCATTGGCATTACTTATAACGATGAGCAGCCGGTTGCCGTCGGTGATTATCTGGCGCGGGTGTTTGCGCGGGTGGATGCCTGGCGCAGCCAGCGGCATGCCGGTGCGCCGATCAAGGTGATGTTTGAGCCGGGTCGTTCCATCGTCGGCAATGCCGGCGTGTTACTGACCGAGGTGCAGTATCTCAAGCATGGCGAATCGAAGAATTTCGCCATCGTCGATGCGGCCATGAATGACCTGATGCGCCCTGCCATGTATGAAGCCTGGCATGGCGTGCAAGCCGTGCAGCAGCGCCCCGGCGCGACGGCGGTCTACGATGTGGTGGGGCCGGTCTGCGAGTCCGGCGATTGGCTGGCGCGTGGTCGTGCGCTCAATCTTGAGCCGGGCGATTTGCTGGCACTGATGTCTGCCGGAGCCTATGGCATGACAATGGCCTCCAACTACAATACCCGCGGCCGCGCAGCCGAAGTGATGGTCGATGGTGATCGGGTGCATTTGATTCGCCGTCGTGAAGTTCCTGCCGATCTGTTTGCGCTGGAATCTCTGATCGCTTGATCGTATTCGCCCTGCGCGGGCAATCGGCGCGGTAATAAGTGGGCGCTGTAATAAGTGAACGCTGTAATAAGTGACCGCTGTAATAAGTGACCGCTGTAATACATGGACGCTGTAATACACAGACGCCGCAATAAGAAAAGTTGAATCCACAAGACCTGCCCATTCGAGGCAGGTCGTTCGCCCCTTCCTTGCTGACCAGATCACGGACAACGCCGCTCGTTTGATCGCCTGCGCCGCTGTTTTTCCGGGAGGCATGGCATATCGCTTGCTTCAGTTTTGCCGCGCCGAAACACAATGTCGCGAATCTGCACGGTACGGCGACATTGCCTTTCGAGGATTGCCTATGGCGGCATAGCGGCCGCTATAATTGCGCACCCAGTTTTTCTGATTTGTCCCATATCGGCCCAGCCATCCTATTTTGCGCAAGGAAATTACATGAACGCACTGCTCTGGTTCGTCATTCTTTACTGGGTAATTTCAGTAGGCATTGGCTTGTATGCCGCCAGGTATGTCAAAAATTCGCGTGATTACGCTGTCGCCGGCCGGTCTTTGCCGATGTCGGTGGTGACCGCGACCGTCTTCGCGACCTGGTTTGGTTCCGAAGCCGTACTCGGCATTTCTTCGACTTTCCTCAAGGAGGGCTTGAGCGGCATTGTGGCCGATCCCTTCGGCGCATCGCTCTGTCTGGTATTGGTCGGCCTGTTTTTCGCCAAAAAACTGTACCGGATGAATTTGCTGACCATCGGTGATTACTACAAGAAACGCTATGGTCGTACCGTTGAAATGCTGGTCACTCTCTGCATCGTGATTTCTTATCTGGGCTGGGTGGCGGCACAGATCAAGGCGCTGGGGCTAGTGTTCAATGTGGTGTCCGGCGGCTACATCAGCATGCCGGCCGGGATGATGATCGGCGCTGCCAGCGTGCTGGTGTACACCTTGATGGGCGGCATGTGGGCGATTGCCGTTACCGATTTCTTGCAAATGATCATCATCGTGATCGGCATGCTGTACATCGGCTGGGAAGTATCCGGCATGGTCGGTGGTGCCGGGGTAGTGATCGACCATGCCAGGAAAGCGGGAAAATTTGCCCTCTGGCCTGCGCCCACGCCGAAAGAAATATTCTGGTTTTTTGGGGCCTGGGTCACCATGATGCTGGGATCGATTCCGCAGCAAGACGTCTTTCAGCGCGTGATGTCGTCCAAAACTGAAAAAATTGCTGCGCGTGCGGCAGTGCTGGGTGGTGTGATTTATTTCTGTTTTGTGTTCATCCCTATTTTTCTGGCCTATTCGGCGACGCTGATCGATCCCGCTATGGTGGCTGGTCTGATCGACACCGATCCGCAAATGATCCTGCCGACGCTGATCATGACCAAGGTGCCGGTGTTTGCGCAGGTGATGTTTTTCGGCGCACTGCTGTCGGCGATTAAAAGCTGCGCCAGTGCGACCTTGCTGGCACCGTCGGTCACGTTTACTGAAAACATCCTGAAGGAAATTCGCCCCTGGAAAACGGATAAAGAATTTCTGTTCGCGATGCGGGTGGTGGTGCTGCTATTCACCCTGATCGTGACGGCACTGGCCTTGCATAGCCATTCCAGCATTTATCAAATGGTGGAAAACGCGTACAAGATCACGCTGGTAGCGGCGTTCGTGCCGCTGGTCTGCGGCTTGTACTGGAAGCGGGCCAGTCGGCAAGGGGCTTTGCTGTCGATGGGCTTGGGTTTGTCTTCCTGGATTTTCTGCGAAATCCTTGTGCCGGACGGGATATGGCCGCCGCAACTGGTCGGGCTGGCATGCAGCCTGGGCGGCATGATTGTCGGCAGTTTGTTGCCCCAATGGCGCACACTGCCGTCGGTTGCCGCGGAATAAGGCTGCCGTCGGCAGTAGTCTGCGTGTGTTGCTTTCGTTGTGGAGTGGTTAAGCGGCGGGAAGGTGTCGCAGGATATCGGTATGCAGGGCGCGGCATTTTTCCACCTGGGCATTGAGCTTTTGCGCCACGTTGTTGCGAATTTCTTCCGGGCAGTGTTCCAGAAGAGTGAGTAAGCCAGTGATGTTTTTTGCATCGCCCCAATTGGCAAAGGGAATGCCTTCGATCGGCGTATTGCCGATGTCTTTCATCCGCGTGAAAGCGTTCGCCGCAGCGAGTGCCCGGACAGCGGGGTTCCCAGGCAGGGAAAGCTGATGCGCGTCTATCTTTTGCACGTCAATGAACGTGAGTATTAAATTACGCCACGCACCATCGCCTTTCATTTGCGCCAGCAGGGCGTGTTTGTTTGCCAGATCGGCACCGGTCAGCGGGGCCATCGCAGCACAACGCCTGTGCAGTCTTTCCGGGAATTCCTCCGCCAGTTGCGCCGTGAACCGGGATGCGAACGAGTCAGCCTCACTGCGCGGCGCAGTCGCAGTCGCTTTGATTTTCGCCCGGCTGATGAAGGTGGATTGGTAAAGGAGCGGACGTGCTTCCGACTTCTTTGCCGGACGGTCGCCCAGGAAAACCAGCGAATACACTTTCATTTCAAATTCTTCGTTATCCCTTTTTTTCTGGGCTTGTGAAGCGGCATCCAGGCCAAAAGCTTTTCTGAATTTGTGCATGAGTCGCGCGGCAAAGCTGCGCTTTGGCCTGGTTTCGGCTGCGGGGGTAATGGACGCGCAGAGGTGAAGCGGCAGCATATTCCGGTTCGGCACTGCGCGCAAAGAATGGGCTAGCTGCGAGGCTGGCCGCATGGATGACGCAGCCTTCGGTACGACCGTAGCGGGCCAGCAGGAAGAGGTATGGCCGAATTTATTTGAAGAGCGGAGTACGCCAGGAAGAATCATCGTCAAAAACTCCAAGAATAAAATATAGGAAAAACATTGTATTTGCGAAGATATATTTCTAATTTCATGAAACGGTTTTCCAGAACATGCTGAAAATTAGCGGATATTAAAAGAAGATATGTTTTTTTAGGCTTCGTTTTTGTATCGGAAATGGCTGCAAAAATTTTATGTGAGACCATTGCCGGCAGACGCAAAGCGCAGGCATCTTCGGGGCTGGGCTGGTGATTGCTGCGTGGTTTTAGTCCATTGATTTGGTAAAAATGGAAAGCCCCCTCATGTGTTTTCCTATGGCACTCGGGCGGCCGGGCTCCTCGTCTCTCTGAGGAAAGATAAAAACCCTTTATAATTCAGGGTTTTGTATGCTTTTTTGCGGAGCTGTTTGATGCCTATCTATGCTTATCGTTGTGAAGCTTGCGGTTTTGCCAAGGATGCCTTGCAGAAAATGTCGGACGCGCCATTGACGGTTTGCCCGAGCTGCCACCAGCCTAGTTTCAAGAAACAGCTGACGGCCGCCGGCTTCCAGCTCAAGGGCAGCGGCTGGTATGTCACCGATTTCCGTGGCGGCGACAGCGGCGGCTCAGCAACCAAACCGGCAGAGGGTGCCGATGCGCCCGCCGGCAAAGCCGAGAGTGCGCCCGCAGCAGACAAGGCCTCTGCGGCAGCCACTCCGGTAGCAAGTACGCCCCCGGCATCGACTCCCGCCACCTCCGGTTCTTCCCCGGCCACCGGCACGCCACCTCAATCCGGCGCTGCCTGAGCGACTTTTCCCAAAGCCCTTTCATGATGCGTAAATATTTCATTACCGGCCTGCTGATTCTGGTGCCGCTGTCGATCACCCTCTGGGTACTCAATCTGATTATCAGCACCATGGACCAGTCGCTACTGTTGCTGCCGGTAGCCTGGCGGCCGGAAGCGCTGATCGGCTTCCGCATTCCGGGTCTGGGCAGCATTCTGACGCTGCTGATCATTTTCCTGACCGGTTTGCTGGCCCGCAACATCATTGGCCGCCAGGTTCTGATGTTGTGGGAGGGGATACTGAATCGCATCCCGGTCGTCAAATCGATTTACTCCAGCGTCAAGCAAGTCTCCGACACGCTGTTTTCCTCGTCCGGCAATGCCTTCCGTAAGGCGGTCCTGGTGCAGTACCCGCGCGAAGGTTCCTGGACCATCGCCTTTCTGACCGGCGTGCCGGGCGGCGACGTCAAGAATCATCTGCATGGCGACTACATCAGCGTCTACGTGCCGACGACGCCGAATCCGACCTCGGGATTTTTCCTGATGGTGCCGCGGGCCGACACCATCGAACTCAACATGAGCGTCGATGCGGCCTTGAAATACATTGTATCGATGGGCGTGGTCGCGCCAGAAGACAGCATCAGCCTCGACAAAAAAATTATCGTCAGTGCGGACGGTCGGGCGCCGTAATCTTCGCGCTGCCGACACTGCCCTGCCGCATTACCGAATTAGCGAATCATCGAATAACCTGTTACCGGAAAATCATTATGTCCATGCGTTCTCATTACTGCGGCCTCACCACTGAGGCACTTCTGGGTCAAACCGTCAGCCTGTGCGGCTGGGTGCATCGCCGGCGCGACCACGGCGGCGTCATTTTCATCGACCTGCGCGATCGCGAAGGTCTGGTGCAAGTGGTCTGCGACCCGGATCAGGTCGAGGTATTCAAGGAGGCCGAAGCCGTGCGCAACGAGTTTTGTCTGCAAATCGTCGGCGTGGTGCGCTTGCGTCCCGAAGGCACGGTCAATACCGGCCTGAGCTCCGGCAAGATCGAAGTGCTGTGTCAACAGCTCAAGGTACTCAATCCTTCCGTGACGCCGCCGTTCCAGCTGGACGACGACAACCTGTCGGAAACCACCCGTCTGACGCACCGCGTGCTCGACCTGCGCCGTCCGCAAATGCAAAACAATCTGCGCCTGCGCTACAAGGTGGCGATGGAAGTGCGCAAGTTCCTCGACAACCAAGGCTTCATCGATATCGAAACGCCGATGCTGACCAAGTCGACGCCCGAAGGCGCGCGCGATTATCTGGTGCCGTCCCGCGTGAACGCCGGCGCATTTTTCGCCTTGCCGCAATCGCCGCAGTTGTTCAAGCAATTGCTGATGGTGGCCAACTTCGACCGCTATTACCAAATCACCAAATGCTTCCGCGACGAAGACTTGCGCGCCGACCGGCAGCCTGAATTCACGCAGATCGATTGCGAAACCTCCTTCATGAACGAACAGGAAATCCGCGATCTGTTCGAAGGCATGATCCGTCTGGTATTCAAGAACACGCTCAACATCGATCTGCCCGATCCATTCCCTGTCATGGACTTCGCTACGGCGGCAGCGCTGTACGGTTCCGACAAACCAGACATGCGCGTCAAGCTGGAATTCACCGAACTGACGGATGTCATGGCGGATGTCGATTTCAAAGTCTTTTCCGGTGCCGCCACCATGGAAGGCGGCCGCGTTGTCGGCTTGCGTATTCCCGGTGGTGCGGCCATGCCGCGTTCCGAGATCGACGCCTACACCCAGTTCGTCGCCATCTACGGCGCGAAGGGTCTGGCATACATCAAGGTCAATGAAGTCGCCAAGGGGCGCGACGGTCTGCAATCGCCTATCGTCAAAAATTTGCACGATGCGGCGCTGGCAGAAATCCTCGCCCGCACCGGCGCACAGGACGGCGATCTGATTTTCTTCGGCGCCGACAAGATCAAGGTCGTCAACGATGCCATCGGTGCGCTGCGCGTAAAGATCGGTCATAGCGACTTCGGCAAGAAAAACGACTTGCTCGACGACGCCTGGCGTCCACTGTGGATTGTCGACTTCCCGATGTTTGAATACGACGAAGACAATGGCCGCTGGGTCGCGCTGCATCATCCGTTCACTTCGCCTAAAGATGGGCACGAAGATTTCATTTCCACCGATCCTGGAAAAGCCATTGCCAAAGCCTACGATCTGGTTCTCAACGGTTGGGAAATGGGCGGCGGTTCAGTCCGTATCCATCGCGCCGATGTGCAGAGCAAAGTCTTCCGCGCCCTCAATATCGGCGACGAAGAAGCGCAACTGAAATTCGGCTTCCTGCTCGACGCGCTGCAATACGGCGCGCCGCCGCACGGTGGTATCGCGTTTGGTCTGGATCGTCTGGTCACCATGATGGCCGGCGCCGATTCGATCCGCGACGTGATCGCCTTCCCCAAGACCCAGCGCGCCCAGTGTCTGCTGACACAGGCCCCGTCTGAAGTCGACGAAAAGCAATTGCGCGAATTGCATATCCGCCTGCGCAATACCGAAGCCTCCATCAAGGCCTGAGCCTGACCGGGGAGGCGGCGCTGGCGCTGCTTCTCCGATCAATGGTTCCGGCCTCTAGCCTGGTCACACCCCATGGACGTGCAATTCAAAATTCCCGAATCGGTGCTGGTCGTGATTCATACCGCCGCCCTTGAGGTGTTAATGATAGAACGCGCCGGCGAGCGCGGTTTCTGGCAATCGGTGACCGGCTCGAAAGATTTTATCGACGAGCCTCTGCGCGCTACCGCCCTACGCGAAGTAGGGGAAGAAACCGGCCTGCTGGTGGCCGCCGAAGAGGGCGCGCCGGGCCTGCCGCCCAGTCATCTGCGCGACTGGCAGCTGGCCAATGTGTACGAGATCTATCCGGTCTGGCGTCACCGCTATGCGCCGGGCGTTACGCGCAATACCGAACACGTATTCAGTTTGCTGGTGCCGCGCGACATTCCCGTCATTCTCGCGCCGCGCGAGCATGTGCAGTACCGCTGGCTGCCCTATAAGGACGCTGCCGACCTGTGCTTTTCGCCGTCCAATGCAGAAGCGATCCTGCAACTGCCTATGCATCTCTGAGCCCGCCACGGTTGGGTTTGCGTCGTGTCATCTGCTGTTCAATGAACGCTGAGCAAGGTAAGTCATGAAGCTGCGCATTGCTACCTACAACATCCACAAAGGCGTCACCACCTTCCGTGGCCGTCCGCGCATTCACGCGCTCAGGACGGCACTGGTGCAGCTCGATGCGGACATGGTTTTTCTGCAAGAAGTGCAAGGCCGTCACGATCTTCATGCCGTGCGTCATGCGCTGAACTGGCCGCAGGAGAGCCAGCATGAATTCCTGGCCGGGCAGTCGCACTTCTCGGCCTATGGCATGAATGCGGTCTACGACCACGGCCACCACGGCAACGCCTTGTTATCCCGCTTCCCGATTGCCTCGTCGCTCAACCACGATGTGTCCGACCATGCCTATGAATCGCGTGGCATTCTGCATTGCGTGATTACGCTGGACCAGCGCGAAGTGCATTGCTATGTGGTGCATCTGGGCCTGTTCGGCAGCGGTCGGCGGCGCCAGGTGGCGGCGCTGATCGATGCGGTGCAGAACGCTACGCCACCCGATGCTCCAGTGATCATCGCCGGCGATTTCAACGACTGGGGCAATGCGCTCGGGGACCAATTGTGCCAGCGCTTGCAGTTGCGCGAAGTCTTTGACGAGCAGCATGTCAATACCGGCGTGATGGCCTTCCTGCGCAAACTGGGAGGGATGGTGCCCAGACCGACGCCGGCGCGCACCTTCCCCGCAGCCTTGCCCTATCTGCGGCTGGATCGGATCTATCTGCGGGGGTTTCGTATAGAAAGCGCCGAAGTCATGCGCGGGCCGGTCTGGTCTACACTCTCCGACCACGTCCCGATCGTCGCCACCTTGCATATCGAATAAAGGCACGCTGCGGCGGGATACATACCGTCCTTGTACGGGCTTTCCGTAATGCCGTACGGTCTTCCTTTGTGCCGCAACCGACAGGACACTCACACATCGTCATGCGCCACCTTCTCTTTACCTCCGATAACGATATTGCTCTGCTGACCTGCGGGGTGGAATTTTTCCCTGCACTGATCGCGGCCATCGATGCTGCGCAGGCTGAAGTTTTCCTTGAAACCTATATCTTCGATCTGGACGATACCGGCACACAGGTGCGTGACGCCTTGCAGAGAGCCGCCCGCCGCGGCGTCGCAGTGCATGTGGTGACCGACTGGCTCGGCACCGGGCGGCTGCAAAGTGTGCTGCTCAAGCAGCAATTGCAGAGCGCCGGCGTGTTCCACCGCAACTTCAATCCCTGGTTCCGGCGCGGTGTGACGCGCATGCACAGAAAACTGTGCGTGGTGGATAGGGCGATCGGCTTTGCGGGGGGCATCAATATCAACGACGATTATTTTATGGACGATAGTAATCACACCCGTTTGAGCTCCCCTCGCTGGGACTTCGCGGTGCAGATTATCGGGCCGCTGGTGATGGGCATGCACGAAGAAATGCAGGTGCACTGGCAAAGTCTGGGCCCGATGAAATGGCGCACGCGCTGGAAGAATTATCAAAGGATTCGCTCGGCGCTGCCCTTGTCGGTGGAGGGGGACAGCAAGGCGGCGCTGGTGGTGCGCGGCAATTTGCATCACCGACGCACGATAGAGCGCGCTTATTTGCAAGCGCTGGGCCAGTCGCGGGAGTCGGTATTTCTGGTCACGCCCTACTTTGCGCCCGGCCGCAGATTGCGCCGGGCGCTGGAAACGACTGCCCGGCGCGGCGTGGCAGTCACCTTGCTGCTCGGCGTGGGGCAGTTCGCCATGCAGGATGCGGTGGCGCAGTCGTTTTATCCCAAGCTGATGCGCAGCGGCGTGCGCATTTTCGAATATACCCAGACCCAGTTGCACGGGAAGGTGGCGGTGATCGACGATCATTGGGCGACGGTCGGCTCCAGCAATTTCGATGGCCTCAGCCTGTTCGTCAATCAGGAAGCCAATATCGTGGTTGAGGCAGACGATTTCGCCCGCAGCCTGCGCGAAAAAATCGAAGAGGGCCTTGCCGACAGCAACGCCATCAATCTCGAGGCGTTCCGCAATATCCCCTGGCACCAGCGTCTGTGGCATGGCGCGGCCTTCCTCATGTACCGCTTTGCCTTGCGGATCATTACGCTCAATCAGGATCTCGGGTGAAAGGCGGGAGGGGCATTCGCAGCGGACAGGCGTGAAGTGATAAGATCGACGCTCCCCCTATTTTGAGATCAGGAGCCGGTCATGGAAGAAGTCGTTATCGTCGCAGCACAGCGCACCGCCGTTGGTAAATTTGGTGGTGCCTTCTCGAAAATCGCTGCCGCTGATCTCGGCGCGCATGTGATTCGGGGTTTGCTGGCCAAGACTGGTATCAAGCCGGAACAAATCAGCGAAGTGATTCTGGGACAGGTGCTGACTGCTGGCCTTGGTCAGAATCCGGCGCGTCAGGCAACGCTGCGCGCAGGTTTGCCTGACACGGTGCCTGCGTTCGTCGTTGGCAAGGTTTGCGGTAGCGGCCTCAAGGCGATCCATCTGGCAGCGCAGGCGATCAAATGCGGCGATGCCCAAATCGTCATTGCCGGCGGACAAGAAAACATGAGCGCCTCGCCGCATGTGCTCAACAATTCCCGCGACGGCTTCCGCATGGGCGATGCCAAACTGACCGATACGATGATTGTTGACGGCCTGTGGGACTCGTTCAATCAGTACCACATGGGTATTACCGCCGAGAACGTCGCCAAGAAATACGATATCTCGCGCGCACAGCAGGATGAATTTTCAGTCGCTTCTCAAAACAAGGCGGAAGCGGCGCAAAAAGCCGGCAAGTTCAAGGATGAAATCCTGCCCTACGAAATCGTTGGCAAAAAAGGCACGACCGTGGTCGATAGCGATGAGTTCATCAAGCATGGCGTGACCCTTGATGCGCTGGCGAGCTTGCGTCCGGCCTTTGCCAAGGACGGCACGGTCACTGCCGGTAACGCCTCCGGTATCAATGATGGCGCAGCAGCCGTCGTGCTGATGTCGGCGCGACTGGCAGCGGAGCTGGGCTTGCCTGTGCTGGCGCGTATCGCCGCGTATTCATCGGCAGGCGTTGATCCTAGCGTAATGGGCATGGGTCCCGTGCCAGCGTCCCAGTTGTGTCTGAAAAAAGCCGGATGGACTGCGCAAGACCTGGACCTGATGGAAATCAACGAAGCGTTTGCGGCACAAGCGCTGGCGGTCAATCTGCAAATGGGTTGGGATACGTCCAAGATCAACGTCAATGGCGGCGCGATTGCAATCGGCCATCCTATCGGAGCGTCAGGATGCCGTATTCTCGTGACACTGCTGCACGAAATGGCCCGCCGCGACGCTAAACGTGGGCTGGCCAGCCTGTGCATCGGTGGCGGCATGGGTGTGGCGCTGGCCGTTGAACGCGCTTAACACCCACACGCAGGCACGTTCGACGCCATGAGCGATTCGGTACGCATTGATAAATGGCTGTGGGCAGCGCGCTTTTTCAAAACGCGTTCGCTGGCTGCGGCCGCCATCGACGACGGCAAGGTGCGTTTGCACGAGGAACGCATCAAACCGGCGCACAAGCTGCGTATCGACGATAAGTTGCAGATCGACAATGACGGCAATGGCCTGCGCGAAGTGCTGGTGCTGGGCTTGTCCGATCAGCGCGGTGCCGCCAGTATTGCCCAGACCCTGTATGCGGAAAGCGCCGCCAGCATTGCCCGGCGCGAAAAACTGGCCGAGCAGCGACGCTGGTTTCCTGAGCCGGCCGCTGCACTGAAAGGTCGTCCGACCAAGCGCGACCGTCGTTTGCTGGATAAAAGCCTGCCTGAATAGTCGCAATACCAGCTTGCCTTGTAATAGATTTCGCACTTCCTTCCGAAATATTCCGATTTTATTATTTGACATTTATCGAGCAATGAATAATAGTACGACCGTGCGAATTAATTCGGGTCGCTTACTTTTTTTGATATGTTCAGATGATTGCCTTGCCTAGCCACTTACTCGACCACCCTAAACAATTGATGCGCAAAGGGGAGCTCACGCGCGCGGCGATTCTCGATGTCGCGCTAGAGTTATCCAGTCGTGACGGCTTGGAAGGCCTGACTATCGGCGTGCTGGCCGAGAAAATGAAGATGAGCAAATCCGGCGTATTCGCCCACTTCGGTTCGCGTGAGGACTTGCAAATCGAAGTCGTCAGACTGTATCACCAGCGTTTTGAGCAAGAAGTGTTTTACCCCAGTCTGGCAGAAGCGCGCGGTTTGCCCCGGCTGGAAAGCATGTTTACCCGCTGGGTCAAACTGGTTACCGTCGAAATTGCGCTGGGCTGTATCTACATCAGCGGCGCTGTGGAATACGACGACCGTCCGGGAGAAATACGCGATCAGCTAGTCGCCATGGTGCAGGCCTGGCGCACCGCCTTGCACCGCTGCATCCAGCAAGCGATTGACACCGGCGAAGTGAGCCGCGACATCGATATCGGGCAACTGGTGTACGAGTTGTACGGTCTGATCCTGTCGCTGCATCACGACGCACGATTTTTAAAAATACCGGGCAGTGTGGATCGCGCTCAGGCAGGATTCAACCGGCTGATCGCCAGTTACCGCACGCAGCCCAAGCCATCTAAGCAACCTGCAGTCATCGTCACACCAACCGCCGCCAGAGCGGCAATCTGACCCTATAACGAATTCAGGAGATCAACATGCCCCAATACATCGCCCCTTTGCGTGACATGCAATTCGTACTACATGAATTGCTGCAAGCAGAAGACCACCTCAAAGCCCTGCCGGACCACGCGGACACCAACCGCGAACTGATCGATCAGGTGCTCGAAGAAGGGGGCAAGTTCACCTCCGAAGTACTGTTTCCGCTCAATCATTCGGGCGATCAGGAAGGCTGTCACCACGACAAAGTCACCCACGCCGTGACCACGCCCAAAGGCTTCAAAGAAGCCTACAAGCAATTCGTTGATGCCGGCTGGCCGGCACTGTCCTGCGATCCGGAATACGGCGGGCAAGGCTTGCCGATGATCGTCAACAACGCATTGTATGAAATGCTCAATTCCGCCAATCAAGCCTGGACCATGTATCCCGGCCTCACGCATGGTGCCTACGAATGTCTGCACGAACACGGCAGCGAGGAATTGAAAAATATCTACCTGCCCAAACTGGTCAGCGGCGAATGGACCGGCACCATGTGCCTGACCGAACCGCACTGCGGCACCGACCTCGGCATGCTGCGCGCCAAAGCCGAGCCGCAAGCCGATGGCACTTACAAGATCACCGGCGGCAAGATTTTCATCTCGTCCGGCGAACACGACATGAGCCAGAACATCATCCATCTGGTGTTAGCGCGACTGCCCGATGCGCCACAAGGCACCAAGGGCATTTCCCTCTTCGTCGTGCCTAAAAACATCCCCAACCCTGACGGCACGCTCGGCGCACGCAACGCTATCGTCTGCGGCGCGATCGAACACAAAATGGGCATCCACGGCAATTCCACCTGTCAGATGAATCTGGACGGTGCCAGCGGCTGGCTGCTGGGCGAACCGAACAAGGGCCTCAACGCCATGTTCGTCATGATGAATGCCGCGCGTCTCGGCGTCGGCATCCAGTCGCTGGGCCTGACCGAAGTGGCTTACCAGAACGCCCTGATCTACGCCAAAGACCGCTTGCAGATGCGCAGTCTGACCGGCGTCAAGGAGCCAGAGAAAGCCGCCGACCCCATCATCGTGCATCCCGACGTGCGCCGCATGTTGCTCACTGCCAAGGCTTTTGCCGAAGGTGGGCGCGCCATGTCCTATTACGTCGCGCTGCAAATCGACATTGAACTCAATCATCCCGACGAAGAAGTCCGCAAGGAAGCCGCCGATCTGGTCGCCCTGCTCACCCCCTTGTGCAAAGCCTTCGTCACCGACAATGCCTGGATCGCCACCTCGGAAGCCATGCAAGTGTATGGCGGCCACGGCTACATCGCCGAATGGGGCATGGAGCAATACGTGCGCGACGCCCGCATCAACATGATCTACGAAGGTACCAACACCATTCAGTCTCTGGATTTGCTCGGTCGCAAAATCCTGATGGACAACGGTGCCAAACTGAAAAAATTTGGTGCGCTGGTGCAAGCTTTCGTCGAAGACAATGGTGCCGACGAAGCGCTGTCCGAATTCGTCACGCCGCTCGCCGATCTGGGCGACAAAGTCAGCAAGCTGACAATGGAAATCGGCATGAAAGCATTTCAGAACAAAGATGAAGTCGGTGCTGCCGCCGTGCCCTACCTGCGTGTCGTCGGGCATCTGGTGTACTCCTACTTCTTCGCCCGCATGGCAAAAATTGCACTCGAAAAACAGGACGGCGGCGACCGCTTTTACCAATCCAAACTCGCCACCGCACGATTCTATTTTGCCCGCCTGCAACCGGAAACCGCCATGCTGATCCGGCAAGCGCGTTCCGGCGCCTCAAGTCTTATGGCCCCCGACGCCGACCTCTTCTAATAACCTCTGATTAAGCTACTGCGCGGCGCAATCTCAGGGCTGCGATGCTCGTCGTACTCAAGTACGACTGCGCTTCTTACCCTGACCTTGCGCCGCTCGCTACGCTTACTCAGAGGTTCTGACGCTGAGGTGGGGGAGTTGTTGTGCGACGTGGATTAGGGCTGCGATGCTCAGCGTACTTTAAGTACGACTGCGCTTCTTACTCTGGCCTTGCGCTGCCGCTACTTTTTCAGTGGTTCTGATGTTGAGCCAAAGAAACTGTGTGGCGCAATCTCAAAGCTCCTTGCGCCGATCTTAGAAAGTAAGGTCTGACGCGCCTGCGGTACGTTACAGTACTGGCAGGCAGCACTACACGATTCGCTCTATCCGTTCATATCGTTTTCCAGGAGATGCTTGTGTCCAATTTCATTGTTAAAAAAGTTGCCGTGCTGGGTGCGGGTGTGATGGGTGCGCAAATTGCTGCGCATTGCATTAACGCTAAAGTACCCGTCGTGTTGTTCGATTTGCCCGCTAAAGAAGGTTCCAAGAACGGGATCGTTCAGCGCGCTATCGACAACCTTAAAAAACTCAGCCCCGCGCCGCTGGCCGATAAGGACGATGCCGCGCTGATACAGATTGCCAACTACGAAGATGATCTGGGTCTGCTGGCCGGTTGCGATCTCATCATCGAAGCCATTGCCGAGCGCATGGACTGGAAACACGATCTGTACAAGAAAGTCGCACCGCATATTGCCCCCGGGACGATTTTCGCTTCCAATACCTCCGGGTTGTCGATCACGGCATTGTCGGAAGGATTCAATGCGGAACTGAAAACGCATTTCTGCGGCATTCATTTCTTCAATCCGCCGCGCTACATGCATCTGGTCGAGTTGATCCCGACCGCCTCCACCCAAGCCGATATTCTTGACAAGCTCGAAGCCTTCATCACCACCACGCTTGGCAAGGGCGTGGTGCGGGCTAAGGACACACCGAACTTCATCGCCAATCGCGTCGGGGTATTCAGTATTCTGGCCACCGTCATTGAGGCGGATAAATACGGCTTGTCGGTCGATGTGGTCGATGACCTGACGGGTGCCAAGCTGGGCCGCTCCAAGTCAGGCACATTCCGCACTGCCGATGTGGTCGGGCTGGACACCATGGGGCATGTGATTAAAACCATGCAAGACACGCTGCAAGACGATCCGTTTTTCAGCAGCTACGCCACGCCGCCGCTGCTCGCCAAGCTGGTCGCGCAAGGTGCGTTGGGTCAAAAAAGCGGCGCAGGGTATTACAAAAAAGTGGGCAAGGATATTTTGCGGATTGACGCTGCCAAGGGCGACTACGTTGCCGGCGGCGGCAAGGCCGATGACATCATCGCCCGCATCCTGAAAGACAAGGACCCGGTCAAGCGCATGAAAGCGCTGCGCGAATCGACTAATCCGCAAGGCCAGTTCCTGTGGGCCATTTACCGCGATGCCTTCCACTATATTGCCGTCCATCTGGAATCGATTGCCGACAATGCGCGCGATATCGATTTCGCCATTCGCTGGGGTTTCGGCTGGAATGTCGGGCCGTTTGAAACCTGGCAAGCGGCCGGCTGGCAGCAGATCGCGACCTGGGTCAAGGAAGATATCGACGCCGGCAAGGCCTTGTCGACGGCACCCTTGCCTGACTGGGTCTTTGACGGTCGCACCGGGGTGCATGGCGTGGAAGGTTCATGGTCGCCGGCAACCAAGAGCAACGCGCCGCGTTCGACTCTGCCGGTGTATGAGCGGCAGATATTCCGCTCCACGCTGATCGGAGAAAATGCTGCCGATGGCAAAACGGCCGGCGTCACCTTCTTTGAAGACGAAGCCGTGCGTATCTGGCATCAGAACGATGATGTGCTGATTCTGTCGTTCAAGACCAAGATGCATGTGATCGGGCAGGAAGTGGTCAACGGTTTGAGCAAGGCGCTGGCGGAAGCGGAACGCAATTTCAAGGGACTGGTGATCTGGCAAACCGATGCGGCGGAAGGCGGTGCTTTTTCCGCCGGTGCCGATTTGCAATCGATGTTGCCGCTGTTCATGTCCGGCGGCGTCAAGGCCATCGAACCGGCCGTGGCGCAATTGCAGCAGGCGCATCAGGCGCTCAAGTACGCCAACATTCCGGTGGTCGCCGCGGTGGCCGGGCTGGCGCTGGGCGGCGGTTGCGAATTGTTGTTGCATGCGTCGAAGCGGGTGGTGGCGCTGGAATCGTATATCGGTCTGGTCGAGGTCGGCGTCGGTTTGATTCCGGCGGGTGGCGGCTTGAAGGAGGCGGCGCTGCGCGCAGCAACGCAAGCGAAAGGCAACGACATACTGCAATTTCTGAAGGACTACTTCCTGGCCGCCGCGACCGCCAGTGTGTCCAAGTCGGCGCATGAAGCGCGTCAGTTGGGCTATCTGAAAGCCGATGACGTCATCGTCTTCAATGCTTACGAATTGCTACATGTTGCCAAGGTGCAGGCACGCGCCATGTTCGATGCGGGTTATCGTCCTGCGCTGGCACCGCAGATACCGGTGGTCGGTCGGCATGGCGTCGCCACCATTACTGCGCAGCTGGTCAATATGCGCGATGGCGGATTTATTTCAGCGCATGATTTCAAGCTCGGCCAGATGATTGCCGAGATTGTCAGCGGCGGGCAAGTCGAAGCGGGCAGTCTGGTCACAGAACAGTGGCTGCTTGATCTGGAACGCAAGGCCTTCATGGAGTTGCTCAACCATCCGAAAACGCAGGAACGCATCATGGGCATGATGCAAACCGGCAAGCCGGTACGTAATTAAAGAGACGCTGATGAAGTGACGGCGCGGGCAGTGTTCGCGCCGCTTGATTCCACACTGGACGCCACACTTAATCGAACGCTTCATCGGACGTTTTCTTCACCCTAAGCAAGTACGCCAATTATTCGAGGATTGACCATGAGCAAACAACTTCAAGAAGCCTATATCGTTGCAGCGACCCGCACACCGATCGGCAAGGCACCGCGCGGCATGTACAAAAATATGCGTCCCGACGATCTGTTGGTACGCGCTATCCAATCGGCGCTGTCACAGGTGCCGGAGCTGGATCGGGCATTGATCGAGGACGCCATCGTCGGCTGTTCCTTCCCCGAGGGTGCGCAGGGCCTGAACATGGCGCGCAACGCGGTGCTGCTGGCCGGTTTGCCCAATACCGTGGGCGGCGTGACTGTCAACCGTTTCTGCGCTTCCGGCCTGACGGCCATCGCCATGGCTGCCGACCGTATTCGTGTCGGTGAGTCGGATGTCATGATCGCGGCCGGTGCGGAGTCGATGTCGATGGTGCCGATGATGGGTTTCCATCCGTCCATCAACATGGATAGCTTCAAGGATGAAAACATCGGCATGGCCTATGGCATGGGTCTGACGGCGGAAAAAGTCGCGCAGCAATGGAAAGTGTCGCGGGACGCGCAGGACGCGTTTGCGTTGGCGTCACACCAGAAAGCGATTGCCGCGCAACTGGCGGGGCAGTTCAGCGATGAAATGACCTCGGTCGAGATCATCGAACGCTTTCCGAATCTGGCCAGCGGTCAGATCGACATCCAGACCCGCAGCGTCCATCTGGATGAGGGGCCGCGTGCGGAATCCACGCTGGCGGCGTTGGCCAAGCTCAAGCCGGTATTCGCGGCCAAGGGCAGTGTGACGGCGGGCAATAGTTCGCAGACTTCCGACGGTGCCGGCGCGCTGATTTTAGTCAGCGAAAAAATCCTCAAGCAATTCAACCTCAAGCCGCTGGCGCGGTTTGTGTCGTTTGCCGTGCGCGGCGTGCCACCGGAAATCATGGGAATCGGCCCTAAGGAAGCGATTCCGGCCGCGTTGCGCGCCGCTGGTCTGACGCAAGACCAGATGGACTGGATCGAACTTAACGAGGCATTTGCCGCACAGGCATTGGCAGTGATTCAGGATCTCGGTCTTGATCCGTCTAAAGTTAATCCTATGGGGGGCGCAATTGCGCTGGGTCATCCGCTGGGCGCAACCGGTGCGATTCGTGCCGCCACCACTATTCATGCGCTGCGCCGTAACAATCTCAAGTACGGTATGGTGACCATGTGCGTCGGTACGGGCATGGGCGCAGCCGGTATTTTCGAGCGGATGTAAATTGCCGCTGGCAACAGTCTGGGCCGCATCGCGATACGCCATGCGGCCTTTTATTTGTGCAAAATTCGCCCGACAGTGGCGATCGACGGAGACAGTAAAACAATGGAAATTCTGACCAAGATCGAACATGGCATTCTCACCATCACCTTTAATCGTGAAGAGAAAAAGAATGCGCTGACAGCGCCCATGTATAGCACTATCGCCGATGCGCTGGACGATGCCGAGACCAATCCGGCGGTACGCGTCATTTTGATTACAGGCACCGCCACAGTATTCACTGCGGGGAACGATCTGGAAGAGTTTTTGAAAAATCCGCCGGTGCAGTCAGATGCGCCGGTATTCCGGTTTTTGCGCAGCATCACCCACGCCGCCAAGCCGATTGTGGCGGCTGTTGCCGGTAATGCGGTGGGGGTCGGCACCACGATGCTATTGCATTGCGATCTGGTCTACGCCGCCGACAACGCCCGCTTTGCTTTGCCATTCACGCAGCTCGGCCTGTGCCCGGAAGCGGGGTCGTCGCTCTTGTTGCCGATGTTGTGCGGCTACCAGCGTGCCGCTGAAAAATTATTATTGGGCGAGGCGTTCTCGGCCAATGAAGCTTTGCAGATGGGCTTGGTCAACAAGATCGTGCCGGTCGCTGAACTGCTGCCACTGGCGCTGGCGCAGGCGGCCAAATTGGCGGCATTGCCACCGGCGTCGATCCGCATCACCAAGCAACTGATGAAGCAGGCGCACACGGCATCGGTCGATACGCGCATTGCGGCTGAGGTAGAGCAGTTCGGCGCGATGCTGAGTCAACCGGCGGCGCGGGAAGCTTTTGGTGCATTCCTGGAAAAGCGCAAGCCGGACTTCTCGCAACTGTCTTAGCAGTAGGGGTTGCCGTTCTCGGGCGGGGATAGGGTATGATATTTTTCCCTTGGAAACCAAGGAATCCACCCACCTCGCAGGAGACACGCACGCCGCCCACGCGGCGGCTGCAAAAATAAGAATGATCAAAACAAAAATAGGATTTTACGGCGACGACTTTACCGGCGCGTCGGACAATGCGGCGCAATATCATCGTCACGGCTTGCGTACGTTGCTGTATTTTTCCAATCCTGAACCGGCGGCCTTGCGCCAAGCCGCTGCGGAATATGACGTCATCGGCGTGGCGGGTACCGCACGTTCGATGAATGTGGTGGACATGGCGGCGGAAGTGCTGCCCGTGTTGCGCAGTTTTCAGCAACTGCAGTTACCGTTAATTCAATACAAATGCTGCTCCACGCTCGATTCCACGCCGTCCATTGGCAGTCTGGGCGAAGCGGCGCGGCTCATGCGGTCGGTATGGCCGGACAGCCATGTACCTGTGCTTGCCGCTGCGCCGGAATTCGGCCGCTACACTTTGTTCGGCAATCATTTTGCACGGGCCAAAGACGGCATTTATCGCCTGGATCGCCATCCGACCATGTCGCGCCATCCGGTTACGCCGATGAGTCAAGCGGATATCCGCTTGCTGCTTCAGTCGCAAGGTTTCGATGTGGCGCGGCTGGTCGATTTGCCGGAGCTGGATCAGTGGCAGTCCGATCCCGCCGGATTGGGGCGTCAGCTGGCGCAAGAGTCGGACACCGCGGTGTTCGATACCTATTCGGAACAGCAATTGACGACGGCTGCCGGCAGCATTTGGGAGCTGGCGCAGCAAAGGCAGGTAACGGCGGTGGCCGCGCAAGGCTTTGCTTTCGGCGTCGGCAATTATCTGAAAAATAAAGTGGGCCAACAGGCCGCTAGTGCGCCTCAGCATTTGGCGGCTTGTGAAAAAATACTCGTGGTATCGGGCAGTTGCTCGCCGCAATCGGCCGCACAGATCGACTGGGCCGAGCAAGCCGGATTCGAATGCCTGCGTATTTCCGTTGATGTGGTGCTGAGGCAGGAGTCGGATGGGAGTGCGTTGTCCGCCATCGAAAATCAGGTCGTCGCGGCATTGCAGCGTGGCCGCAGCGTGGTGGTGTATACGGCGCGGGGACTGGACGATCCTTCTCTGGAACCAAGCCGCATCAAGCTGGAGCGACTGGGCATAGGCGCAGCGGAATTGGCGAACCGGTTCGGGGCACTGTATGCCCGGCTGTTGCGTGCGGCGATAGAGCGTGCCGGTGTGCGCCGATTGGTGGTTGCCGGGGGCGACTCTTCCAGTTTCACGATGCGTCATCTGGGCGCGCGCGCGCTGGCGGTACATGCCAGCCATTATGCGCAAAACGCCCATTTCTGCCGCATTCTGGCGGACGATGCCGTGGTCGATGGCGTGCAAGTTTTGCTCAAGGGCGGACAGGTCGGCAGCGATGCGCTGTACGGTCTGGCGCGGGACGGTTTTACTTTGGGCGCTTGATCTGAACGTGCTGATAAAAACGGTTCTCTGAGCGAAGCCGCTTGCCGACGTCTGATGCGGGGTTTTGTATCTCCTTGTTTTTCAGTCCAGTGCGAAAGAAAAGCGCTGTGCGATTCTCTGTTGGTATTTCAGAAATGTTGTCGCAAGACAGGTGTGCGAGGCGTATTTCGACTAGAAAAATCTCCTCTATTCCACTTAAAAAATGGTGAACCCCCCTGTTTTTCTACTGCGCAGAGGCTACTCGCATGCTATAAATTGCGAGTGCATTCTGCGATACAAATAGAAATTGTAAAACCCTAAAAATAGTTTCGGCAGACTCCCGGAACAGCGGTGTTTTATATGGATTTCCGACGGTGAAATTGTCGATGAATAACTGGAGTTACCCGGCATAGGTACCAAGGCGGATGATCGGTGCTTGTCTTTTAATGAAACAAAATATCCATGTTTAAGCTAATTCATACTCATCAAGAGCAGGCAAAACGTGTATTGCTGATGCTGGCGTTTGCCTTTGCGCCGTTGCTGATCCTCTGGCAATTATTGATCGCCGACGCAGACCGTCATATAGCAACCGAGGTTTCCAGTTCCAGCCGGTTTGTGCTTAGACAGTCTGATGCGATTCTCGACAAAGCGGTGACGATGTCGAACTCCCTGGCGTCGCTTGTTGGCACCAGTTGCTCCTATGCACAGCAGCGGTTGCAGCCAGAAGGAACCTTGCAGCCTTACTACCGCACACTGTGGCTGGTCAAAGATAATCGCGTGTATTGCTCGTCGGCAGTCGCTGTCATCGATCAGCCATTGAAAGAAATTTTGCCTTGGGTTACTGACTTGCCCGTTGGCAGAAATTTTTATATGGTCAAAGGAACGCCTCTGGTGCCTGACCGGCCGGCCATCGTGGTTTCGCTAGGATTGAGCAAGGGCAGGGGCGTGCTGGTCGTGGTGGATGGGCAGTACCTGCTGGATGCGATGAGTGCGGCCGGGCAGGGTGGGAGTTATCTGACGGCGCTGAAGATAGAGGGTAGTCCGGCGCATATCGTGAGTGACAGCAGTCTGACAGAATCCGCCAGTTATTCAGAGCTATACGACGTGTCGCAATCCTCTTCCTATCCGGTCGCCATTGAGACCAGAGTTCAGCGGGGTCTGGCCAATCGTTATCAGAAAGAGCTGTTGCCGCACTATGCGCCTTACATGCTGTTGTTAAGCTTGCTGGCAGCGTATCTTGCGCACCGTTTTTACCGGCAGCGCACTTCCATGGCTGCGGAGATCCGACGCGGCATGGCGCTCGGTCAATTCCATATGGTGTACCAACCGGTGATTGATCTGGAGACCAGCCGTTGCGCCGGGGCGGAAGCCTTGATGTGCTGGAATCATCCGGTTTACAAGACGGTGACGCAGGATGTGTTCATGCGCGTTGCGGAGAATAATCAATTAGCCGTCAAGCTGATTCAGCACATGCTCACGCTGGTACGGCGCGACTTGCTTGAGGTGAAATTGCCGGTTGGATTTACACTCCATTTGAATGTGATGGCAGAACATATTTGCGACAACGTCATCATCACGGATATGGAAAGTTTCATGGCGGGACTGGAGACGAAGAAGTTGCATTTTTGTCTCGAAATGACAGAGCGCAAGCCTTTATTGGAAAGCAAATTGTTGCTGATGAATATGCGGGTCTTGCAGTCGATGGGGATGAAAATTGCCATCGATGATTTTGGAACCGGTCACAGCACACTCGATTATCTGGAGAAGTATCGCGTGGATGTGCTGAAAATCAACAAGCGGTTTTTATCCATGATTGCCGATGAGACGACCGAGATGCCCGTACTCAACGCCATCATTAGCCTTGGTCGGCAGCTGAATCTGAAACTGGTGACAGAGGGCGTGGAAAACGAATGCCAGGCCGGCTACCTGCGTAGCAGAGGGGTGAAATTCGGGCAGGGTTCTTTATTTGCCGAGCCCATGTCTTTGCTGGCGCTTTCGGCATGGTTGCCGTCAGCGAGCGGTTCTGGTCAATCAAAGGCGTCGCCGGGTAGTGGTGGGCGCGACACAAGTGCAGCGTAAGAGGCGTCGCCCGGAGTGTGCGTGTGCCGGGCAGCAGATTCGAAGCTGATGATTCACAGCGCCCTAAATTAAAAGACGGTAGGCGCGTTATCGGGTGTCGCTGATGCGTCGCCAGAACCGGACTGATCGGGTGACGCGGCAGAGGCCTGATAGCGTTTGAAAATAGTGTCGATAATTTCAAGGAAATGGTGGCAGGCACTTTCGCACGCCACAATGCCTTTTTCAGCGCATCGGTTTTTCAGCGTCTGGCAAGTATCGGCAGCTTGTGTTTCGTTGAGAATGCAGAGCGCGCCGTAGACCTTGTGCAGCCGATTGTCGAAGCTGTCGGCATCTTGCGCTTCCAGAGCCTGTACCAAGCCGGCGCGATCCTGTTGCCAGCATTCGGTAAAGGCATCTTTCAAATCCTGATGAATGATGCGTGGTGCATGGCTGACGGTAGTCACGTTCACGGCAGATGCCGCCGGTTCTATTTTCAACAGATAGCGGTCCAGTGTGGCGCGAAGCTGGTCAATCGTCACTGGCTTATGCATCGACTGCGTAAAGGCGCTTAATCCTGCGCCCAGATCTTGCTGGGCCGATGCCGTCATCGCCAGAATGGGTATCGTTGCTCCCCGTGCGCGCAAAGCGAACAGTAATTCGATGCCATCCATATTGGGCATGCCCAGATCCGTGATGACCAGATCAACCGGTTGCCGTTCCCAGATAGCGACTGCTATTACGCCGTCCTTTGCCAGAATCGAGTTGGTATAGCCGCAGGCATTGAGTTGATTGTGGATCAGCTTGCTATTGACCACATCGTCTTCAGCAACCAGGATGGAGAACTGCGCGCGCTCGGCGTCGAGATCGTCCTGTTCAGGAGGCGGCAATTGTGGTGCCATCGATTTGCCATCGATCATGGCAAAGATCGCCGCCTGGAATGTTTTTGAGGCGAAGGCGCTGATATAGGTCACGCCGTTTATCGTTTCAGGGTACAGCGGACCCCGCGGCGAGATGAGCATCTGTCCGATCAAACGGGGATCGCTTGAGGAGAGTTCCAGCGAGAGTTCCGACGAGGGTTCCAACGTGGGTGCCAATGCGGCTTCTTGCACATCGGTGATGCTGGTATAGGCGGCGAATAACAGGAGAGTCGGCGTTTCCAGCGCCTCGTTGTCGAGCTGTTGCAAGGTGTTGATGCCGACCGCATGCAAGCCCCACTGGCCAAGCTGGAGCACGAGCGACCTGCGCCAGAAAATATGTTCGCAAACCACGACGATGCGCAGGTTGGGACGCATTGGCAGCGGAGGTGAGGCGACGGCTTCAAGATCAATGAGCAGCGGGAGATCGATGGTGAAGATGCTGCCGATGGAGGTTTCACTTTCGACTCTGATGTGGCCATGCATTAACTCCGTGAGGCTTTTGCATAAGGCCAGTCCAAGGCCGGTACCCTTGTTGCTGTGTGCCGACTGGCCTACCTGGGTGAACGGTTGAAAAATCCGTTTTATGTCTTCTGCTGACATGCCGCAGCCGGAGTCCGAGATTTGCAAGCGTAACCAGTTCTGGCCATTTTCGCTGATGCTCTGAGCGCTGATGGTGATCGAGCCTGCAGCGGTAAATTTGGCGGCGTTACTCAGCAGATTCATCAGAATTTGCGTGATTCTATGGCTATCGCCAATCAGCGCCTGCGGGAATGGCGAGAGAAACACACAATAGAGCCGGATGTTTTTGTCGTTGATGAGGGCTGCAAAAGTCTGCGTGCAATTTTCCAGTAGCTCGACGATGTGGAACGGCCGGGCGGCTAGTTTCAGCTCATGCGCTTCTACCTTCGATAAATCGAGAATATCGTTGATCAGATTGAGCAGCGCATCGAAGGAGTGACGGATGATGTCCACCCGCATCCTTTGACCAGGAAGCAGTTCACGATCCCGCGCCAGCAGTTCCAGATTGCCTAATGCGCCGTGGAGTGGCGTGCGGATTTCATGACTCATTGCCGCGAGGAAGAGCGATTTTGCCTGGCTGGCCTGGTCGGAAGTTTTTTTCGCATTTTCCAGCAAGCGTTCGGTTTGTTTGCGCTGGCTAATGTTGGTGAGTGAAAACAGGATCACATTACGGTTGCGCAAGCGGGTCCAGGACATCACCGTTTCGATTTCAATGCGTTCGCCGTTCGGACCGATAATGACATTCTCTTGCGTCCCGCTGTCAGCGACCGGGATCATGCCGGCCCGGGTATCGCGGTATATCAGTTCCCGATAGAAGGCGCTGCCATTTTCCGGTTGGGATTCAAGCAAATCCCGGGCGATGCTGTTTTGCACGACGATAGAGAAATCGATAGGGTCGACGACGCTCAGCCCGACCGGGGCGGACGCCACCACGATACGATTGAAAGCCTCACTCTCGGCCAAGAGTTTGGATTTCAAGGTCATTGGTTTGAGCGTGTGGCGATCGAAAAACAGGACCGCAGCCCAGACCAGCAGCAGCAGTAACAGCGTGCCGATCAGTGTGGGTAGCAAGGCGCTGTGAGGGGAAAGCAGCGCTGATTTCCAGTTGAAAATATAAACGGCAATCCAGTTCAGATCGGGAAGTCTTTGCGTAATCAGCGTGTTCGATCCGCGATGGGTGAACTGAAGCTGGGTACCGGTCTGCCTGAAAACATCATCGGCATTTTTCAGCACATCGCTCCATCGCTCGATGTTGTTATTGGCGGCATCGACTGGTGTCCAGTGCTCTCCCTCTGCCCGGACGATGAAAAAACCTTCCTGCATGTTTTTTGTGGAAAATAATTCCGCGATTTTGTGATCTGAAGTGCGTACGACGATCGCCCCAACCCTGACTTTATTATGGAATATAGGCGCGGCCAGATAGGAGGCTTTTTCGCCTGTTTCAGGGTCAAATAAAACCGGAATGGAAACAACGCGATGTACCTTCAGGACGTCCGGCGAAATAGTCGACAGGTAAGCGTCTATGGCCGAAATGTGGTCGGCAATAAAGGCCTTGATGTTGTTGTCGGCGCGAATGATCTTGCGTGCTTGCTCGCCGAGCGGCGGAATCGTCGCCAGGAAATCGCCTTCGGTCGTGTAGAAAAATCCGCCGAAGACGGTGCCCTTGTCACGCATGCGTACCGCGGGGGCGGGGGAATAGGCGCGCAGGATACGCAGATAGGTGGCGAGCCGCGGCTTGTCTTCCGGGCGGGTGAGTGAGCTGACCAGCGAGTAAGGGACGACGGTGAGATCGGGCTCCGTTTCTAGTCCTGATGGGTCGGCAAGCAAGGCCTGTTGATATTTGCTGACAGGGACATCGTCCAGCTCATGCAGGTCCCAGGTGTGTTCGTAAAACTCCACTAATTGCGTCATTTCAATAATGATGCGGTCGGTTTCGTTTTTGACGCGTTCGCGTTGGGCAATGAAAATATCGCGTTGCTCATCCAGTTGGGATTCGATCCGCACCCTGCCATCGAGGAAGCCCAGCAAAAGAATGGCCAGTGTCAGTATCAGTGCGCCTACATAGAGCACTTTGCGGTCGTAGCGATTGGGCATCTCGATGATGTGATGCTTCATGTTTTTCCACATTGAAAGATGGTTTTCTGGTGGCCGATTGTTTCGGCGTGCGTGTGCGTTTCCTGGTGAGGGGCGGCAATTCGGAGCGGTAAGTTTTCACACCTGGGAACTGGGCGCTGTGCGCCTGCAGAAAGCCTTAGTGTTGGTTTTGGGTCAATAGTTTGAAGCTTGAAAGCAATTCGATATCGCTTCTGGCGCCGAGCTTTTGCATGGCCGATTGCTTGCCGGCAATCACGGTCTTCAGACTATGTTGCGTCATCTGCGCAATTTCACTCAGCGTCATGCCGCCGGTGAAAAAACGGACGATCTCTAGTTCATGCAAGGATAGTCCGGTGTTGCCGCCATCTCCAGCTTTTTCGGTCGATGAGGCGCGGAAGTGGGCGGACATTGCCTGCGAGGTTTGCGGGTCGATGTAGCGCTCACCTTGCATTGCCTTGCGAACGATGTTTGGCAATTCCGAAAAATCGCCGCTGCGTTTGCTGAGGAATCCTGTCACGCCCAGCTTCATGACATGCTCGACGACGGTCATGTCGTCATGCGAAGTCAGCAGGATGATTTTCATGTCAGGATAATGTTTGCGGATGCGTTGCAACATGGGCAATCCATCCGGCTGGTCGCTGCCGCAAAACGAGTAGTCGCACAGCAAGACGTTATAAGTGGATGCCTCCAGCGCTGCCATCAGTTCGGACACCATTTGCACGGTGGCGACGACATCAATATCGCCATGTTTTTCCAGCGACTTGCTGATGCCAAGCAACACGACCTGATGGTCGTCGGCGATCAGAACCCGGATGGGCGGATTGGCATGGCCGACAGGGTGCGCTGGAATATTGTCTGGTGGCATTGTCATGGGCGACGCACGCTGTGGTTTGTCGGATAAGCGCGGGTGTGCCGCTGTATTTGGTTCGAAAAAAACGGGCTTTCTTGTGGAAAGCTTGTAGAAATAATCAGACGTTCGGTCGCAGGCATCTCGGTTCCTTTGTCGTAGCCGATAGAAATCGCAAAAGGGATTTTATGATGACGATAATTGCAATATCGATACATAAGACAAATCTGTAAAACCAACTAGGATAAATCTTAAATTAATATTTTTCTGTCGATGCTTATGCCGCTCCCGGTCGGCTTGATACTGCTGGATGGACGACACCCGTAAGCAAGGGCAGTCTTTCCATTTTTGCCGACAATATAGCGCTGTTACTTTTTTCTGCCGTATTCGCAACCCGAAAAATTCAAGAAACTTGTTCCGTCAAATTTAAACGGGGAGGTCGCCTATTTTCTAAGGGGGGTCGCACGGTCGCTCATGATGACCGAATGCCTGCCATAACGGTATCGTAAAACGGTCGATTCAAGCTCGTTTTAATTTGCACGATATGCCAAGTTATTTCAGCGATCTTGCCACGGCGCAGGTCAGTGCCGAGTGAAATGCAGGAGGTATACTAGGGCGCGTTGACGTTTCATTTGTCCGTATCTCAAGAGAGCAAGCGCATGATTCCCGTAACTGAGGTCGCCCCGACATTCTCCACCGCGTCCGTGCTGCCGCCAGTACGCCTGGAAATTCGCAATTTGTGCGCCGGCTATGGCGCGACGCAGGTGGTGCGCGGCGTAAGCGTTTCAGTGCGGGCGGGCGAAGTGGTCGCGATGCTGGGGCGCAATGGCTCCGGCCGCTCAACACTGTGTCAGGCGATCACCGGTTTGCTGGAACAGCGGCGCGGCAGCGTGCAGCTGGATGGAAAGGAACTCATTGCTTGCGCTGCCCATGAGGTGGCGCTTGCGGGTATCGCTTATGTGCCGGAACAGCGCATGATTTTTGACCATTTGACGGTCGAAGAAAATCTCTTGCTCGGAAAGAAACCCCGCAATGTGCCGCATGCCCTGCATGTGTCTCAATGGAGCATGGAGGAGATGTATCACTTCTATCCCCGTTTATACGAGAGACGTTCGGTGCGTGCTGGCCTGCTGTCCGGTGGAGAGCAGCAATTGCTGGCCTTGTTCCGCAGCCTGATCGGTAATCCCTTGGCGATTGTGATCGATGAGCCAAGTGAAGGGCTGGCGCCGCAGTTGCTGGAAGTGCTTGTCGATGTCATCGCAGAAATGAAGCGACGTGGCCTGGCCGTTTTATTGATGGAACAAAAACAGGCGCTGGCATTGCGTAGTGCCGACCGCGTGCTGATCCTTGGCCGCGGCGCGCTGGTATTCGATGGCAGTGTTGTTCAGTTCGGTCTGGCCGATGAGATAAGACGCACCTGGTTGCCGTCAGATTAGGCGCCTGCGATTCAGCTTTGTTGGCGCGCTTGCACATCGTCGGCACTGGAAAAGGACTGCGCCAGAAAATCCAGAAACAAGCGGATTCGCGATGACAGCCGGTGCCGTTGCGGATAGACCGCATAAATATCTGCGCCCGGGGTGTGATAAGGCTCCAGAACCTGCACCAGCTGGCCGCTTTCCAGATGGCGCTCAACGTCCCATGCGGCGCGCATGACAATACCCATCCCGGCAATAGCCCAATTGACGGCAATCTCGCCGTCATTGGTGGTCAGATTGCCGCGCACCTTCACCGTTTCCGTTTTCTGCCGCGCACCCTTGCCCGTCGATAAGCGCCAGACGCCATAGGCATCGTCACCCTGCCGGATGCCGATGCAATTATGGTAAATCAAATCGAGCGGCGCGAGCGGCGTGCCGTACTCCATCAGATACGAAGGTGAGGCGCACAGCAAGCGGCGGTTCGGTGCCAGATGGCGGGCGATCACGCGAGCGTCGGGCGGTTCGCCGAAGCGTATGCAAATATCAAAGGCATCGTCGCTCAGCGGCGGCGGATCGGCAGAGAGCTGCAACTGGACGTCGACCTCCGGATATTGTCTGACGTAGCGCGCAATAACCGGCGCGACATGGTGGCGGCCGAATCCCAGCGTGGCATTGATGCGCAGTAAACCTTTAGGTTGACCGGCGGAGCCTGCCAGCAATTGATCCAGATCGTCTATGTCGCCGAGTATGCGTCGGGCATGCTCCAGAAACACTTCCCCTTCCGGCGTCAGGCTCATGCGGCGCGTGGTGCGGTTGAGTAGCGGCAGACCCAGACGCGCCTCCATCAGCGCCAATCGTTTGCTCACGGCAGGCGTCGTGACGCCCAGCTCACGCGCGGCCGCACTCAGGCTGCCCGAGGTCGCGAGGGTAGTAAAAAAGCCCAGTTCTGCTGCTTGAATGCCTGTCGTCATCCCGTCATGATAAAGCGATTATTAAATTCAGGTTAACAATGGATGCACTTTTGCCCTGTATTGCGCAGCGCTTCATGGTTCAGAATGGTGGCTGGATTCCACACCGGATTGCTGGCGTATTGAAATCAATATCCCTCTACATCGCATCTCAACAAGGACGACATCATGAACACATATCAAATCGCAACCATCCCCGGCGACGGCATCGGCAAGGAAGTTATCCCGGCAGGACGAGAAGTACTGGAAGCGCTGGCGGCGGCAAACGGCAGCTTCGCTTTTGCATTTGAAAACTTCGGCTGGGGTGGTGATTACTACCGCCAGCACGGCGTCATGATGCCCGAGGACGGTCTGGATGCGTTGCGCGGCAAGGACGCCATCCTGTTCGGCTCGGCCGGCGACCCGGATATTCCCGACCACATCACGCTCTGGGGCTTGCGACTGAAAATATGTCAGGGCTTCGACCAGTACGCCAACGTGCGTCCGACCCGCATCCTGCCCGGCATTGACGGACCGCTCAAGCGCTGCGCCGTGGAAGATCTGAACTGGATCATCGTGCGCGAAAATTCCGAAGGCGAATACTCCGGCGTCGGCGGGCGGGTGCATCAAGGCCATCCTATCGAGGCGGCGACCGACGTTTCGATCATGACGCGCGTGGGCGTCGAACGTATTTTGCGCTACGCATTCAAGTTGGCGCAATCGCGCCCGCGCAAGCTGCTTACTGTAGTGACCAAGTCCAACGCGCAGCGTCATGCGATGGTGATGTGGGACGAAATCGCACTGCAAATCTCGCGTGAATTTCCTGATGTTACCTGGGACAAGGAACTGGTCGATGCCGCCACGGCGCGCATGGTCAACCGTCCCGCCACGCTCGATACCATTGTCGCCACGAATCTGCACGCCGACATTCTGAGCGATCTGGCCGCCGCGCTGGCGGGTAGCCTGGGGATTGCCCCGACCGGTAATATCGACCCCGAACGACGCTATCCCTCGATGTTCGAGCCTATCCACGGCTCGGCGTTTGACATTATGGGCAAGGGGCTTGCCAATCCGGTGGGCACCTTCTGGTCGGTGGTCATGTTGCTGGAGCATCTGGGAGAACATGCTGCCGCGCACAGCGTGATGCAGGCGGTGGAGCATGTGACGGCCAATCCGGCGCTGCACACCCGCGATCTGGGCGGGAAGGCGACCACGGTCGAAGTGACCCGCGCTGTATGCAGTTATCTGGAAGCGAACGGGCAAAACCGACGCGGCTGATTCCGCACGGATTTTTTCACCGGCGACCCTCCCCCAAGGTGCTGCCGGTGCGCGTTGTCTTCGAGCTTCGTCTGCCAGCAAAATCAATCCAGCCTGTGGTGGTGTTTGCGCAAAGCGCGAGCCTCACGCAGCGCTTCTTAGGTCACAAAATCCATTGCGAGTGTATCCAGAGCAGCTGATTGTCAGCGGGACATCGTACGACATGGCGAGGCGGCACGATTATTCGGGCGCGTATCGACGGTAGGAAAATGAGGGTGGTCGGAATGAGTCAGTTCGCTGTCCAACCACAGGATTTTCTATAGAGCGCAGGTAAAGAGTTTTTCCCAAATGGGAACAAAGTCAGCAATTTCCTTTAGTGGGGGCTTGACAAGGAAACTGAATGGGGCAAAATGGCGCAAGTCGTACGACGACGTACAATAACGGATAAAAATGAAATCACACGGGACATTGCTGCTTACCGGCGCAGCGGGAGCATTAGGCAAACAACTCAGGCATCGCCTGAAGGCAAACTGCGACGTGCTGCGTTTGAGCGACCGCGCCGAAATCGGCCCAGCCCAGGCAGGCGAAGAAGTCGTGCTGTGCGATCTGGCCAATGCTGCCGAAGTCGATGCCATGGTTGCTGGCGTGCAGGCGATTGTCCATCTGGGCGGGGTGTCGGTCGAGGCCGCATTCGAGCCGATCATGCAGGCCAACATCCTCGGCGCCTACAACCTCTATGAAGCAGCGCGCAAACACGGTGTCAAGCGCGTGGTGTTCGCCAGCTCCAACCATGTCACCGGGTTTTACCGCCAGTCGGAAACCATCGACGCCAGCGCAGCACCAAGGCCGGACGGCATGTACGGACTGAGCAAGGCCTTCGGTGAAGATTTGTCGCGCTTCTACTTTGATCGCTACGGCATAGAAACCGCCTGCATCCGTATCGGCTCCTCGTTCCCTGAGCCAAAGGACCGCCGCATGCTGGCCACCTGGCTCAGTTTCGACGACTTGCACCGCCTCATTGCCGCCTGCCTGACCACGCCGGTTGTGGGTCACAGCATCATTTTCGGCATGTCGGATAACGCCGTCACCTGGTGGGACAACCGCCTGGCGCGGCATATCGGCTACGTGCCGCAAGACAGTTCGGATGTATTTCGCGACGCCGTCTATGCAAAAACCAGCGCGCCTGATCTGAACGACCCGGTGGCCCAATTTCAGGGCGGCGGCTTCGTCGCTGCCGGACCATTCGGCTAAGCGACTAAAGGCAGCACGATGCACATACTCAGCACCACACGCAATCAAGTCGGCGAAAGTCCACTGTGGTCGGTCGCCGAACAGGCCTTGTACTGGGTCGATATCGAAGCGCGCCGCTTGCACCGCTTCGACTGGATTAGTCGCGTCGAGCAAACGTGGGATCTGGCAGAACGTCTGGCCTGCATTGCCCTGCACGCCGATGGCGGATTGATCGCCGGAATGGAAAGCGGCATTTTCCATTTGCGACCCGGTGCGAATGGTGTGTGCGCACAAGAGCGAATTCATGGCGTGCAATTTGTCCGCCAAGGCATGCGCTTCAACGATGGCCGATGCGACCGCGCAGGCCGGTTCTGGGTGACGAGCATGGTGATGGACATGCGCCTCAAAGCCGACGACGGCGCACTGTATTCGATGAGCCCGACAGGTTTTTCTGCGCCGTTAGTGAGCAATCTGGTGACCGGCAACGGCCTCGCATTCAGTCCCGATGGACGCACGATGTATTTTTCCGACTCGCATCCCAGCGTGCAAAAAATCTGGGCGATGGATCTGGATAGCAATGGTGTGCCGTCGAATCGCCGTCTGTTCGTCGACATGCTCAGTTACCCGGGACGTCCCGACGGCGCGGCTGTCGATGCAGAAGGGGCGTATTGGATTTGCGGCAACGACGCTGGTCAGATACATCGCTTCATGCCGGATGGCAGGCTGGATAAGACGATCAAGGTACCGGTCAGCAAGCCCTCAATGTGTTCCTTCGGCGGCCCGGAACTGGCCCATTTATTTATTACTTCGATCACGCCGGCGCAACCGGCAGAAGGTGTGGATGCCGCGCTCGACGGCGCGGTTTTCGTAATGCAACCCGGCGTACGGGGTCTTCCCGAAACGCCATTTCATCCGTAGGAAGAGACATGAAAACAACTACACGCAATCTGATGAATGTTATCGCGACGGTCGCACTCTGCGTCGCCGCCAGCCAGGTATCGGCCCGCAATTTCCGTTCTGCCGATGTGCATGGCAAAGAATTTCCTACCAATCTCGCGATCAAGTATATGGGTGAGCAACTCTCCAAATACACAGAGGGAAAAGACAATATCAAAGTCTTTGGCGACAGTGCGCTGGGATCGGAAAAAGACACCGTTGAGCAAGTAAAAATCGGCGCCATCGATATGGTGCGCGTCAACATCTCCGCCTTCCACGGCATCATTCCCGATACCCTGATCCCTTCGCTGCCATTCCTGTTCCGCGACATGGATCATTTCCGCACCACCATGTACGGCCCGCAAGGCGACAAAATTCTGGCCGCGTTTGATAAAGCCGGTTTCATCGGCCTGGCCATGTATGAAAGCGGCGCGCGTTCGGTCTACGGCAAAAAAGCAATCCGCACCGTTGCCGACATGAAGGGCGTAAAAATCCGCGTGCAGCCATCCGACCTGATGGTCAGCATGGTCAGCGCAGCAGGCGCTTCGCCGACACCGATGCCAATCGCAGAAGTGTATAGCGGCCTCAAATCGGGTCTGCTGGATGCGGCCGAAAACAACTATCCATCGTATGAAGAAGCCAAGCATTACGAATCGGCGCCGGTGTATTCGGAAACGATGCACGCCATGTCGCCTGAAGTCGTGGTGTTCTCCAAAAAAGTATGGCTGACACTGACGCCTCAAGAGCAGGCAGCCTTGCGCAAAGCGGCAAAAGATTCGATTCCTTTCTACGTGAAGCTGTGGGACGCACAAGAAAAAGAAGCCAAGGCAGCGGTCGTCAAGAACGGTGCCAAAGTCATCCCTGCTTCTGAAATTGATCGCAAGGGTTTCGTTGCTGCTGAAAAACCGGTCTGGGACAAGTTTGCCAATACCCCTGAACTGAAAGCGCTGGTGCAGGAAATCGTGAATGCCAAGTAAGGTCAAGTAAGGGCAAATAAAACCCAATCATGCTGATGTCAGCATGAACAAAGAACTCCCGCAGCACACGGATACCGCTGCTGCGGACATAAGGGAGGGCGCAGGGGGATACCCAGTGCGCCCTTCCGCTACTAAGAAAGGAGCCATCATGCGTTTGCTGACGGCCATTAATATCCGTCTTGCGCAAGGCATTCTGGCGGTAGCCGGCACGGCGCTGACGGCACTGGGACTGATCGTGATTTATGGCGTGGTGCTGCGCTATGCGTTCTCCGATGCACCGCCGTATGTCGAGCAAGTGGCCTTGCTGCTGGTGATCTCGGTCGCCATGTTCGGCGCTGCCGCGGGTGTGCGCGAGTCCGGGCATATTGGACTGGATTCCGTCGTCAAAAAATTGCCGCTGAAAGCGCAGGCGTTCTGCACGATTCTGGCCGAGATACTGATTCTCACGTTCGCCATGATGCTGTTTTGGGGCAGTCTGGAAATGGCCATATCGACCTACGAGTCGACCATTCCGACATTGGGAATTTCCGAAGCCTGGCGCTACTTTCCACCTATTGTTGCCGCTGTTCTTATCGCACTGTTTGCCATCGAACATCTGCTGAGCTTACTTACTTCTGAATCTGGAACAACCTCATGGAACTGACCGTCCTTTGCCTCAGCTTTGTGCTGTTGCTGGTGCTGGGTGTGCCGGTCGCTTTTGCGATTGGCCTGAGCTGCCTTGCTACCTACGTCGTTGAAGGATTGCCGATTGCTACCGCCATCCAGATGATGGTGTCGGGCATGAACGTCTTTACCTTCCTCGCCATTCCCTTCTTTATCTTTTCCGGCGAGCTGATGCTGCACGGGGGCATCGCCGACAAGATCATGGACTTTGCCCGCAATCTGGTCGGCCACTGGAAGGGCGGACTAGGGCTCGCCAATGTCGTGGCCAGTACCCTGTTCGGTGGCGTTTCCGGCTCACCGGTGGCAGACACGTCGGCCATGGGCGGGGTCATGATTCCGTTGATGAAGCGCGAAGGTTACAGCGCCGACTACGCCGTCAACGTGACCACGCATGCCTCGCTGACCGGCGCGCTGATGCCGACCTCGCACAACATGATCATCTACGCATTCGCCGCGCAAGCCGCTTCCGGCATGATAGGCACGCATGTGATCAAGGGCGTATCGATTGGCGATCTGATGTTTGCCGGATTGATCCCCGTCTTCTGGATCATGGTCTGCATGCTGATCGCCGCTTACTGGCAAGCCGCGCGCAATGGTTTTCCAAAGCGCGCCGATGGCAGCTCCATGCTGGAGCGTTTCCCAGGCTGGTACGCGGTACTGCGTTCCTTCCTGGCCGCCGTGCCGGGTCTGATGGTGATCATCGTGATTCTGGGCTGCGTGATGGGTGGCGTGGCGACCGCCACCGAAGCGGCCGCAATTGCCGTCGCGTATTCGCTATGCCTGACGGGTTTTATCTACAAGACGATCAACCGCAAGACGCTGGTCAAGGCGCTCATCAAGGCCTCCAAGACCACGGGCGTGATCCTGTTGCTGATCGGTGTTTCCAACATGCTGCGCTGGCAACTGGCGTATCTGGAAATTCCCGACGCGATCGAGGCCGCCTTGCTGCATGCCACCACCACGCCTTGGTTGATGCTGCTGTACATCAACATCATTCAGATTTTCCTGGGCATCTTCCTGGACATGGCCGCGCACATCCTGATCACAACGCCGCTGTTCTTGCCGCTGGCTATTGCCATGGGCGTCGGTCCGGTGCAGTTCGGCATGATGTTGTTGCTCAATTGCGCGCTCGGGCTGGTGCATCCACCGGTCGGTACGGTGCAGTTCATCGGTTGCGCCATCGGTAAAATTTCCATCGGCGAAGCGACCAAAACGGCCTGGCCTTATTACCTCGCGATATGGACGGCCATTAATCTGGTTACCTACGTGCCGGCATTTTCAACCTGGCTACCATCGGTAATTACAGGCCATCCGGTATTTTGATGATTCGGGGCTGGTAGAGAGATGTTTTCTCCGGCCCTGATGTTATTCTCAGGCCAGTTGACATTGAGTGAATGGCCGAGGAATGACTGATATGGATGCAGCCAAGAATACAGCGAACAATGCAGCGAACAATGCAGCGAACAATGCGCCATTGAAATCCGGATTGAATATGTTCGGATTGGCAGAACTGCATTCCGGTCATGCAGGCATGGAAAAAATCGTGCTGCAGCATCGCACCGGTGCCAGTGCCGACATTTACCTTCATGGCGGGCACGTCACTGCATGGCGTAACGCTGCCGGCGAAGAGCTGCTGTTCCTTAGCCGACAGTCCGCATGGGCGCAACATGCGCCGATTCGGGGCGGCATCCCGATTTGTTGGCCCCAGTTCAGCGGGCAGGGACCCTTGCCGCGACACGGCTTCGCACGCTTGCTGGAGTGGGAATGGGTTGCCTCGGAAGTGCGTGAGGGCGATGTCAGCGTGACTTTGCGTCTGCGCCATAACGATTTCAGTCTGCATCTGTGGCCCGGTCATTTCGAGCTGTCACTGGTCGTCACGCTTTCTTCCTCCTCCTTGCAGCTCACCCTCTCTGTTCTCAATACCGGCGATGCGCCGTTTGATTTTCAGCTCGCTTTGCATTCGTATTTCTCTGTTGCCGATATCCGGCAGGCGCAAGTCAGAGGCCTGCAGGGGGCTTCCCAACTGTCCTTGCAGCAGCCAGAATTGCCGGCGCGTATCAGCGATGCCGCAGCACTCCGTTTCGATCAGGAAATCGACGCTATTTTCGCGCACACCGGGAATGCTATTTTCATCGACGACGAAGTCGCGCAACGAACCATGCAGATTCGCAAGACCGCCATGGACGATGTGGTGGTGTGGAATCCCTGGCAGGAAAAAGCGCTTGCCATGAGCGATTTTGGCGACGATGAATATGCCTCCATGCTTTGTGTCGAGTCCGGCAACATACTGCGGACGACACAGCTTCTTCCCGGACAGGACTGGCAAGGCAAGATGATTCTCCATTCTTGCGAAAAAACATGACCAATTTGAACGCGCACATGAACCATCCCTTGCGTCTGGCGCTGGCCAGTGAAATCCATTCCCGCCCCTTCATGGTGTTTGACGCACCGGCCCGGATTTCCCATCTCGCCATTCATTACGAAGAACGCGAACGCTCGCATCACGTGCTGCTCGATGCGCTATGCACACGCTTCGGCGTCGCCGTGCCGCATGCCGACGCACAGCATTTCTTTCATGACTTTGGCCATTTCCGCATCAAGTGGGAAAAGCACGCCGAATTTTCGACCTATACCTTCGTTGAGCCAGTCGTCGCAGACAACACAGAAAACGATCAACCGGATTTCGTCCTGACAGCCATGCGTCATGTCCCCGCCGACTGGCTGGCGCTACTGGACTCCGCCGTCATCGTTGCGTCGCATATCGCGACGGCCCGCACCAGTCTTGACCGTGTCGATGATCACAGCTTCAGAACGATTTTTCCCAGCTTGCCCATGGTGGGCAGCAAGGTCCTGTCTGACGGCGAAATCTGGAGCGACTTTCTGATCGGGCCGGATGGCTTTTCCCGTTACCTGATCCGCGATGTCGGCTTGCAGGAATCCCAAATGGGTCGGCTGGTGCAGCGCATTTGCGAAATCGAAACCTATCTGATGATGGCGCTGCTGGCTTTGCCGCATGCGCGCCAAGGTACGGCGCTGCTGGCACGGGTAGAAGAAGACCTGACGGCGCTTGGCGTACGTATGAGTACCCTGGAGATCGATGGCGATGCCGAAAGTTTGCTGCAAGAAATTTCCCGGCTCGACGCGCAAATCCGCAGCATGTCTTTCAAGTCCGGCTACCGCTTCAGCGCTGCGCAGGCGTATTACCGCATTGTCGGCGCACGCATCGGTGAATTGCGCGAACGCCGGATTGAAGGCATCCCGACCATCGGTGAATTCATGGAACGGCGGCTGGCGCCGGCGATGGATACCTGTATCTCGGTCGCAGCGCGGCAAGAAGCTATCGCGATGAAAATCAGCCGCGCCAACGACATGCTGCATACCCATGTCAATCTGGCGCAGGAGCGGCAAAGTCAGCGCGTGCTGCACAGCCTCAGCCGCAGTGCGCGACTGCAACTGCAAATGCAGCAAGCGGTGGAGGGGCTATCGGTGGTGGCGATCTCTTACTACGGGCTGGGTCTTGCCGGTTACGGCTTGAAGGCGCTCAAAGGCTGGGGTCTGGCAGTGCCGGTCGATCAGACCATTGGCCTGTTATTGCCGCTGGTGTGCGGCGCGGTCTGGATGGGTATCCGGCGCTTGCATCATCGGTTAAAAAATCAGGATGCGGTGGAGTCTTAGCGTTTGTCAGCACATTTGTCAGTGGATCGGCCAGTGCATTTGCCAGTTTTAGTCGATCACTGCTGCGCAGCCATCGGTAGGCAATGCCGCAACGCCCCCTACGACCGGCACCATTTTGATCACCGCCGAGGCGACACGGCAGGGGGCGGCGACCACGCCGCAGCCGGAAACGGTCGCTCCCACGCAGCCAAGCAACAGCAAGCTCAGGATCATTTTTATCTTCATCGTTCTTATTCCCTCAGAGGATCGCCGGCGGCATGTTGCTGCAACCACTGCCGGAATTGCGTCAGAGCAGTTTTCTCCTGTGCGGCTTCCGGCGTGACCAGATAATACCCACGTTTTCCGCGCAAGGGCCGGTTGCATACAATTTGTAACTCTCCCCGCGCCAACTCCGATTCCACCAACATACTCGGCATCAGCGCGACGCCCAGTCCGTGCGAGGCAGCCGTCGCCAGCATCGAAAACAATTCATAACGAGGGCCGTGCAGCGCCAGTTCGGAACTGACTTCCATTTCATCGAACCACTGCCGCCACGCTTTCGGACGCGTGCTTTGCTGCAACAAGGGCAGGCGCGTAATGTCCTGCGGCTGCCAGACTTTCCGCGTTGCCAATAAACGCGGACTCGCTACCGGCACCACATCCTCATGCATCAGCAGCGCCGCCTGCGTTCCCGGCCAGTTGCTCACTTGTTCGCTGGTGCCGGCATACAGCGCGGCATCGTATTCGCTATCGGCGAACAGGAACGGGCGGGTGCTGGCATCAATATGAATAGTGATGTCGGGATGCTGGCGCGCCAGTTCCGGCAAGCGCGGCAACAGCCAGCGCGTGGCAAAAGTCGGCACGGCAGCCAGATGCACCGCACCGCCACTGCCCTGATGCGCCATGGTATCGAGCGTATCGCGTTCCAGACCCTCCAGCCGGGCGCTGACCTGCCGCGCATAGGCCGCGCCCGCCGGGGTCAGCACCACGCCGTGTCGCGTGCGTCGGAAGAGCGCAATACCGAGGAAAGCCTCCAGCGCAGCAATCTGCCGCGATACCGCACTTTGGGACAGCGCCAGTTCGTGCGCCGCATGGGTGTAACTCTTGTGACGCGCAGCGGCTTCAAAGCAGGTCAGTGATTGCAGTAGCGGAATGGTGCGGGACATAACATGCTCAATCAGAATGAATTGAAAGCGATTGGATAAATTTGTATCAGTAGCATACGCAAAGATATGCATGATACGCATGTCTGCGTGCAAAAAAATCGTTTGCGCCAATGGCGACGACAACCTAACATGACTCAATAACAATCCCGCACCGTCCGTCTGGCAGCCCATGCCATCGTCGGTGCCCACACACTAGGCAAACAGATGGCTAAGAATGTATTTCAGTGGAATTCCCCCCTGCTGCTCGATGAGCAACTGACTAGCGAAGAACGGGCGGTGCGCGAAGCCGCGCAAGCGTACTGCCAGGATCGTCTGGTGCCGCGTGTGCTGGAATCTTTCCGCCATGAGCGCACCGACGCGGGCATCTTCCGCGAAATGGGCGAACTCGGTTTGCTCGGCGTCACCATTCCTGAAGCCTACGGCGGATCTGGTCTGAACTATGTCTGTTACGGACTGGTAGCGCGTGAAGTCGAGCGCGTCGATTCAGGATTCCGCTCGATGATGAGCGTGCAGTCCTCGCTGGTCATGGTGCCGATCAATGAATTCGGCAGCGAAGCCACCAAGCAAAAATACTTGCCGAAACTGGCGAGCGGCGAATGGATAGGCTGTTTCGGCCTGACCGAACCCGATCATGGCTCCGACCCCGGCAGCATGATCACGCGCGCCACCAAGGTGCCGGGCGGCTATTCGCTGAGCGGTTCCAAAATGTGGATCACCAATAGCCCGATTGCCGATGTTTTTGTGGTGTGGGCCAAGGACGACGAAGGTGCGATTCGCGGCTTCGTGCTGGAAAAAGGCTGGAAGGGACTGACCACGCCGGCGATTCACGGCAAAGTCGGTTTGCGCACCAGCATCACTGGCGAAATCGTCATGGACGGCGTGTTCTGTCCTGAAGAAAACGCCTTTCCTGAAGTGCGCGGATTGAAAGGCCCGTTCACCTGCCTCAACAGCGCACGTTACGGCATCGCCTGGGGCGCGCTAGGCGCAGCGGAAGATTGCTACCTCAAGGCACGGCAATACACGATGGACCGCAAGCAGTTCGGCCGGCCGCTGGCCGCGAACCAACTGATCCAGAAAAAACTGGCCGACATGCTGACCGAAATCACACTCGGCCTGCAAGGCTGTCTGCGACTGGGACGGATGAAGGACGAAGGCACGGACGCGGTGGAGATTACCTCCATCATGAAGCGCAACAGTTGCGGCAAGGCGCTGGACATCGCTCGCTTAGCGCGTGACATGCTGGGCGGCAACGGCATCAGCGACGAGTACGGCGTGATCCGGCATCTGGTGAATCTGGAAGTGGTCAATACCTACGAAGGTACGCATGATGTGCACGCGTTGATCATCGGTCGCGCCATTACCGGGATTGTGGCGTTTAGCTGAGTGGGGGCGGGCGTATGAGTTTGCGCCAGCCCGGCCTGCGGCCGGATCCTTCGATACGGCGCGTAGCGCCTACTCAGGACGAACGGTTTGTTGTGCGCCAAACAGTCCCGCAATTTTCCAGCACGCCGTCCTGACAAGCTCACTACCTCTCGACCGTTAGTTCTGGAAAAAATAAACTAATCCACCACCCGTTCGGCCTGAAAAATCCCCTTAATTCACTTGCCGTTTGGCTTGGGAAAAGTCCATTAATCCGCCTATCGTTCGTCCTGAGTAAAACCCGCGCGTCCCAACTCACCTATCGTTCATCCTGAATAAAACCGGCGCGTCCCAACTCACCTACCGTTCGTCCTGAGTAGGGACGCAGTCCCGTATCGAAGGATCCGGCCGTAGGCCGGGCGAATGAATGGGTTCCCCGTCACACCACCCCACTCGCCTTCAGCGCCGCCAGTTTTTCATCCGACAAGCCCAACATCGATTGCAGCACCTGCTTAGTCCCTTCGCCCAATTCCGGCGGCGCGCTGCGCACCGGTAGGCGCTCGCCGTCGAAACGATAAGGCGGCGCGAGCACCTTGACGCTGCCGGCGACAGGATAAAACCGGCGCGTCCTAACTCACCTACCGTTCATCCTGAGTAAAACCGGCGCGTCCCAATTCACCTACCGTTCGTCCTGAGTAGGGACGCAGTCCCGTATCGAAGGATCCGGCCGCAGGCCGGGCGAATGAATGGGTTCCCCGTCACACCACCCCACTCGCCTTCAGCGCCGCCAGTTTTTCATCCGACAAGCCCAACATCGATTGCAGCACCTGCTTAGTCCCTTCGCCCAATTCCGGCGGCGCGCTGCGCACCGGTAGGCGCTCGCCGTCAAAACGATAAGGCGGCGCGAGCACCTTGACCCTGCCCGCGACAGGATAAAACTGGCGCGTCCCAACTCACCTATCGTTCATCCTGAATAAAACCCGCGCGTCCCAACTCACCTACCGTTCGTCCTGAGTAGGGACGCAGTCCCGTATCGAAGGATCCGGGCGCAGGCCGGGTGAATGAATGGGTTCCCCGTCACACCACCCCATTCGCCTTCAGCGCCGCCAGTTTTTCATCCGACAAGCCCAACATCGATTGCAGCACCTGCTTAGTCCCTTCGCCCAATTCCGGCGGCGCGCTGCGCACCGGTAGGCGCTCGCCGTCGAAACGATAAGGCGGCGCGAGCACCTTGACGCTGCCGGCGACAGGATGGGCGTGAGTCGTGACCAAACCAGCGTCGTTCGTCCGCTTTGAGGTCAATGCCTCATGCAGACCCAGCACTTCGCCGCAGGGAATCTTGGCGGCAGTCAGTCGTTCCAGCAAGAGCTTGCGTTTGCGGGAGCCAATCTCACGAGTGAGTTCCGGCATCAGGATGGCGCGGTTGGCAGAGCGGCCGATGTTGTTCTTGAAGCGTTCGTCCTCCGCCAGATCGGGGCGTTCGATCACTTCGCAGCAAAAGCGCGCGAACTGGCTATTGTTGCCGACCGTGATGACCAGCGGGCCATCTTCCGCATCGAACACGCCGTAGGGAACGATGGACGGGTGGGCGTTGCCGTAGCGCGGCACATCCTGTCCCAGCAACAGCGATTCCAGCCCGTAATACGAGGTAATCATCAGCCCGCAATCGTAGAGCGCCATTTCGATATGACGTCCTTTGCCGGTGCGCTGACGCTCAAACAGCGCCGCCAGAATTGCTTGCGCCGAATACATGCCAGTAAACAAATCGACCGCAGCAACGCCGAATTTCAGCGGCGGCTGGTGCGCCTCGCCGTTGATCGCCATCAGTCCCGATTCGCCTTGCACCACCAGATCGTAGCCCGGCCGCGCCGCTTCCGGGCCGCTGGTGTCGTAGCCGGTGATCGAGCAGTAAATCAGCTCGGGATGGTCTTTGCTCAACTGCGCATAACCAAGCCCGAGTTTGTCGATGCCGCCGAACTTGAAGTTGTGGATCACCACATCGCATTGCTGCGCCAGATCCTGGGCAATCTGCTGACCCTCCGGCGTTTGCAGATCGAGGCAGATGGAGCGCTTGTTACGGTTAACGCTGTTGAAATAAGCGGTCTCGGTGTTGCCGATGCGCAAGCCCCAATCGCGGGTATCGTCGCCGCGCTCAGGATGTTCGACCTTGATCACTTCGGCGCCGAAATCGCCCAGCACCATGCCACACCAGGGCCCGGCCAGCACGCGGGAAAGATCGAGCACGCGAATGCCGGATAAGGGCAACAAAGAAGGTGTATCGGACATGCCAACTCCAAAGATTCAAAAATAGCTGCCGCCAGAAAGACGGACAGAGGTGTGAGGTGGCGTGGAAAAGACCTGTGGTATTACGACCCGTTCGGTTTCCCGCGCAGCGTGACGAAATCAGCCGGGCGCTTCGCAAAAAAAGAGGCGATGCCTTCCGCCGCTTCATCGTCGCCTTGCGAGACCGCCATCAAAGTGGCTTCAAGTTCCATCTGCGCTTCCAGATCGGCGCCGTAAGCGTGCTGACAGAGCTGCTTGATACGCGCCGTCGCACGCAGCGGCCCGGTCGCAATTTGCTGCGCCAGCGCAATGGCGTCGGTCAGCGCCGCACCCGGTTCAGCCAGACGATTGACCGCGCCCAGCGCATGCAGTCGCTCGCCGCTGATCCGTTCGCCGGTCAGACAGAGTTCGGTCAGAATCTGGCGTGAAACAAACTCGGCCAGAAACGCTGTCGCGCCGCCATCCGGCGTTAATCCGACTTTCACATAAGCCGCTGAAAACAGGGCATTGCGCGCCGACACCAGCATGTCGCAGCACAGCGCCAGTGACAGCCCCGCACCGGCCGCACCACCTTCGACCGCCGCCACCACCGGCTTGCTACAGCGACGGATAGCGCGAATCAGATTGTGCAGATTCTCAATTTTTTCGCGCCGTTGTGGAACCGGCAATTCGCGGCGCGTCGCCAGTTGTTTCAGATCGCCGCCGGAACAGAAAAAATCGCCTGCGCCAGTCAATACAATGGCTCCCACGCCGGGATCGCTTTCCGCTGCGCTCAGTGCGGCTGCCAATTCCGTGTACAGCGCCGCCGTAATCGCGTTGCGCGCAGCCGGATTATTGTTGGTCAGAATGCGCACCGCGCCTTGCTGAGCGATCAGAACGGCATCGCTCATGCCGCGTCCCGGTTTTTCTGTTGGTGGCCAAGCGCAATGAAGCGCTGCAAATGGTGGTCTTCATCGCCCAGTTGATGGTCAATCATCACCAGCCGTTTGGCGTAATGCGCCAGCGGCAATTCCCATGTCATGCCGATGCCGCCGTGTAACTGAATGCTTTCTTCCGCCACCAGCGTACCGATGCGGCCGATGCTGACCTTGGCGGCCGACAGCGCGCGTTCCCGCGTGAAACGGTCTGCGTTGAGCGCGGCGGCGGCATTGATGACGGCGGAACGCGCTTGTTCGATTTCCAGCAGCAGCGTGGCCATACGGTGTTGCAGCGCCTGAAAACTACCGATCAGCATGCCGAATTGTTTGCGCGTGCGCAGATAGTCGAGCGTGGCTTCCTTGGCCGCTTCCATCGCCCCCAGTGCTTCCGCGCAGAGCGCCAGAATGCCGCGGCCGACGACACGTTCCAGTGTGGCATAGCCTTGATGTTCGACACCAAGCAAGGCATCGGCAGGCAGTCTTGCATCGGTGAACGTCAGTTCGGCAACGCGCCCGCCATCGATGCTGGGGCAGCCGCGCACGGTCAGTCCCGGCGTATCGGCGGCAACGATGAAGAGAGAAATGCCGGCTTCGTCATCGATTTCTCCCGCCGTGCGTGCCGAGACGATGAACAGTTGTGCCTGCTCGCCTTGCTGCACCACGCATTTCACGCCGTTGAGAATCCAGCCGTCGGTGCTTGATTGCGCACGCGTATTGATCCGCGCCAGTTCGTAATGACTCTCCGGCTCGTCATGCGCGAAAGCCGCGATGCGGCTGCCGTCGATCAGCCCGGCCAGCAGCGCTTGCTGTGCGACATTGCCGGCAGCGGCAATCGCTTCGCCGGCCAGTATCGCGCTGCCGAGCAGAGGCTCGACCACCAGCCCGCGTCCCAATGCTTCAAAGACCACGGCAATATCGAAACCTTCGCCGCCGAAGCCGCCATCGGATTCACGGAACAAAGCACCCAGCACGCCCAGTTCGGCGAACTGCTGCCACAGCGAGGCGCTGAAACCTTGTGGTGATTTGACAATGCCGTCGCGGGTATCGAAGTCGTATTGCTCGGCAATGAAACGATTGAGGCTATCGGCCAGCATGCGCCGTTCTTCGGTATGTTCAAAATTCATGTTCGTCTCCTCACAAGCCAAGAATCATCTTGGAAATAATATTTTTCTGGATTTCGTTGGAGCCGCCGAAGATCGAGAGTTTGCGATTATTGAAGTACTGCGCCGCTGCACTGGCCGCTGCTTCGGGGCCGATGTGCTGGCCGGTGTAATCGCTTTCCAGCGCCTCGATGATGAACGGCCGTGCATGTGGGCCCATGGCACGGCGCGTGAGCGAGCTGATTTCCTGACGGATTTCGGTGCCGCAGATTTTCAGCATCGAACTCTCCGCACCCGGCGCGCCGCCACCGGCGACCGCAGCGATCACGCGCAGATTGGTGGTCTTCATGTTTTCCAGATCGATTTCCACCCGCGCCATACGCGCGGCAAACGTCGGGTCTTCACTCAGCGGCCTGCCGTTGCGTCTTTGCTGCGCGGCGATACGCTTGAGCCGCGCCAGCGCCGCGACTGAAAAACCGACGCCCGCAATATTGGTGCGTTCGTACGTCAGCAAGAATTTGGCACAGGTCCAGCCATCGTTTTCCTGGCCGACCAGGTTGGCCAGTGGCACCCGCACATCGGTGAAAAAGATTTCGTTCACTTCATGCTCGCCGTCGAGCGTGATAATGGGACGGATATCCACGCCGGGCGTGTTCATGTCGATTAACAGGAAGCTGATGCCGGCCTGCTTCTTGGCCTCGCGGTCGGTGCGCACCAGACAGAAAATCATGTTGGCGTGCTGGCCCAGCGTAGTCCAGGTTTTCTGACCGTTGACGACATAGTGGTCGCCATCGCGCACGGCCATGGTCTTGACAGCCGCCAGATCGGAACCGGCACCCGGTTCGGAGTAACCCTGACACCACCAGTCGTCACCGTTGAGAATGCGCGGCAGCCAGTAATTTTTTTGCGCTTCGTTACCGTATTTGATCAGCACCGGCCCCAGCATATTGACGCCGAACGGCACCACGCGTGGCGCATTGGCCAGGCAGCACTCATGCTCGAAAATGAATTTCTGCGTCGCGCTCCAGCCGGGACCGCCGTATTGCTCCGGCCAATGATTGGCGAGCCAGCCCTGGGTGTTCAGTGTGTTGTGCCATTCCTGCATCTCGGCTTTCGACAGATGCTTGCCGTGCGCCACTTTGTCGGACAGACGGGCAGGCAAGCGCTCGGCCAGAAAGGCTTGCACTGTGCTGCGAAAGGCTTCTTCTTCGGGGGTGAAATTCAAATCCATGCCAATTTCCCTTCATTCTTCTTTAATAAGGAACCGCTATTTCAGTATCTGTTTCGGATGCTGCTTATGCTTATGCTTATGCACCATAAATTTCAAACAAGCCTGCCGCACCCATGCCGCCGGCGATACACATGGTGACGACCGCGTATTTCGCGCCACGCCGACGACCTTCCAGCAAAACATGGCCGACCAGTCGCGCACCGGTCATGCCGAACGGATGGCCGATTGAAATCGCGCCGCCGTTGACGTTGAGTCGCTCATCGGGAATGCCCAGTCGTTGCTGGCAGTAAATCGATTGCGAGGCGAAGGCTTCGTTGAGTTCCCACAGGTCGATGTCATCGACCGTCAGGCCGTGGCGCGCCAGCAGTTTCGGCACGGCATACACCGGGCCTATACCCATTTCATCCGGCTCGCAGCCCGCCAGCGCCAGTCCGCGAAACACGCCCAGCGGTTGCAGGTTGGCGCGTTCGGCGTCTTTGGCTTCCATCATCACGCAGGCCGATGCGCCGTCGGAAAGTTGCGAGGCATTGCCGGCAGTGACGAATTTGTCCGCGCCCATCACCGGAGCCAGTTTGGCCAGACCTTCATAGGTGGTGCCGCGCCGGTTGCAGGTGTCGGCATCGACACTGACTTCGCGGTGCGACACGACGCCGGTGTCCTTGTCGGTGACAGCCATGGTGGTGGTGCAGCTAATAATTTCATCGCGATAGCGACCGGCCATTTGCGCCGCTTCCGTCTTGCGCTGGCTTTCGGCGGAGAAGCGGTCTTGCGCTTCGCGGCTAATGCCATAGCGTGCGGCCACGATGTCGGCGGTGTCGATCATCGACATGTATAGCGCCGGTTTGTGCGTGGCGATCCAGGGATCGATGCCGCTGTCGCCTGTTTCCCGCGTGCGCAGATGCGAGATGCTTTCCAGCCCACCTGCGATCATGACGGGAGCGCCATCAACCACGATGCGGCCGGCGGCCATGGCGATGGCTTGCAGGCCGGAAGCGCAGAAACGGCTGACGGTGGCGCCCGCAATCGAAATCGGCAGACCGGCGCGAATAATGGCCTGACGAGCGATGTTGCGGCCGGTAGTGCCTTCGGGATAGCCGCAGCCGAGAAGGGCGTCTTCGATTTGCGCGGGGTCGATGCCGGCACGGTCGACGGCGGCGCGTACCGCAAACGCGGCCAGTGCCGCGCCGGAGGTGATATTGAATTCGCCCCGGTGCGCCTTGGTCATTGGCGTACGGGCGGTGGAAACGATGACGGCTTCACGCATAACGTTGACTTTCTTTGTTTGTTAGAACTTACGCAACAGCGCGCTGGCGTTGTTGCATCGCCTTGCCCTGCTGCTTGCACTGTCTGCGGCAATGCGCCTAGCCAGAGGGCTTTTGCGTAAGTTCTGGTTTGTAGTATTGATTATTTGGATTGATTAAGACTGTCGAAATTAGCGCCGCGCTCGACCAGATCGATCAACAGCGGCGAGGCTTGCCAGAACAGGGGGTCTTCCTTGGCGAAAGCGCGGATGTCGGCCAGGATGGTTGGCAGACCGACCGTGTCGGCATATTTCATCGGGCCGCCGCGATAGCGCGGGAAACCGTAGCCGTGCAGGAAAGTAATGTCGACATCGAGCGGGCGCAGGGCAATGCCCTGATGCACTACGTTCGCGCCTTCGTTAATCATGGCCGCCATGTAACGGCGAAGAATTTCTTCGTCGGTAAAACTGCGTGGGGCAATACCGGCGCGCAGGCGTTCGGCATCGATGATGGCTTCTACTTCAGGATCGGCCACACCGGTGCGCGCACCGTCTGGATAGAGGTAATAGCCGCGTCCGGTTTTCTGACCGAACCAGCCGCGCTCGCAAAGGCGGTCGGGAATCTGCACGTAGCGCGCTTCAGGATTGCGGGTCGGTGCGCGGCGCTTGCGCGCGGCCCAGCCGATATCGCCACCGGCCAGATCGACCACCTGGAACGGGCCCATCGGATAGCCGAAGTTGCGTATTGCCGTATCGATCTGGTAAGGAGAGGCACCGTCTTCCATCATGGCATCGACCGCCTGACGGTACACCGCCAGCACGCGATTGCCGATGAAGCCGTCGCAGACACCGGCACGCACCGGCACCTTGCGCAGTTTTTTCGCAAACTCGAAAGCGGTGGCAACGACGTCGGCCGAAACCTTGGCCGGCACCACAATTTCCAGCAGTTTCATGATGTTGGCCGGCGAGAAAAAGTGCAGGCCGATCACATCTGCCGGACGCGAAATACCGGCGGCCATGAGGTCGATATCGAGGTAAGAGGTATTGGTGGCCAGCACCGCGCCGGGTTTGCAGACCCGGTCGAGTTCGCTAAACAGTGCTTGCTTGACGGCGATATCTTCAAAGACCGCTTCGACTACCAGATCGGCTTGCGCCAGTGCGGCGTAGTCGGTGCTGCCGCTGAAGCGGAGCAGGGTGGCGGCTTTGGCGTCGGCACTCAGACGGCCTTTGGCGATCAGGCCATCGTAGACTTTCTCGACGTTGGCGCGGCCGCGTGTCAGTGCGGCTTCGTCGCGTTCTATCATGACCACCGGCAAGCCAGCATCCAGCGCCGCGACGGTAATCCCGGCACCCATGGTGCCGCCGCCGACCACGCCGATACTGGCAATGGCGCGCGGTGTGGCGCTGCGGGTTTCGGGCGCTTTGAGCACTTCGCGTTCAGCGAAAAAGGCGTGAATCAGACCGGCGCGTTGCGGGCTGTCGAGGCATTGCAGGAACAGGGTGCGTTCAAGTTGCATGCCCGCATCAAACACGAGGTCTTGTGCGGCTTCGACGGCATCGACGATTTTTAATGGAGAAAACAGACCGCGGGATTTTTTGGCCGTTTCCTTGCGCGCAGCATCGATGGCGATTCGGCCAGCGTCTTTGTCGGCCAGTCCGGCGGCGTCGCGGGTGCGGCGTACCGGGGCTTGGTTAGTGAGCAATTCCTGCGCATAGCTCAGGCCTTCTGCGGCGATATCCGTGCTATTGCCGATGCGGTCGATCAGTCCTAGCGTCAGCGCTTCTTCCGCGCCGATGTGACGGCCGCTGAGGATCAGGTCCAGCGCGGCCTTGGCACCAAGCAGACGCGGTGTGCGTTGCGTGCCGCCTGCGCCGGGCAAGAGGCCGAGCTGGACTTCGGGCAGTCCGAGTTTGGCTCCCGCAATGGCCAGGCGGTAGTGCGCGGCGAGCGCGACTTCCAGTCCGCCGCCCAGCGCTGCGCCGTGGATGGCGGCGATCACCAGTTTGCTACAGGCTTCAATGCGGTTGCAGACATCCGGCAGCGAGGGCGCTTGCGGTGGTTTGCCGAATTCGCGTATATCGGCACCGGCGATAAAGTTGCGTCCTGCACCCACAATCACGACTGCGCGGACGGCGGCGTCGGCATCGGCGGCTTCGATGGCGACGAGCAGACCGCGACGCACATCGACGCCAAGCGCATTGACGGGCGGCTGGTTGATCGTGACGAGGAGGATATCGCCGCGCAATTCGCGGGTAACAATGTCGCTGGCTTGGGGCAGGGTCATGGGAATCAGTCTCCGGGATTAGATAGAATCGGGTGTGTTCGCACTGCGGAACAGCGGTTCGCAAAATAAAACCATGTGGAACGATACCTTATTTTGTCGGGCAAGGTGGGAAATTCTACTGGAGTCCCATCCGGGTTACGAGATGCATCAGGATGGTGCAAATGGATTGAGGGTGAGGGGAAAGGAATATGGTTGTTGGTCTGGTAACTACTTTTGCACCCATTCTATTTCGCAAGACGAACCGTTATTCCGCAAATGAATTGACAGCTGGGTTTTTGATATGTAAGTATGAGGTCTGTTTTTTGCGCCTTGCGGGGGCTCTGAACAAGCGTCATGCAGGTAATGATTGAGCGCAGTTTATTAGTCAGTAGCGTGTCAGTTGAGTGTTTGTTGAGTGTTCGTTGAATGTTCGTTATGTGTGGCGGAAATACCCGGAGGCGGTAGATGCAAGAGGAAATTTTGACGTTTAGCGATGACGCGGCCAGCAAGGACCGTCAATTCGTCAATGCTCTGGCGCGAGGCTTGGAAATTTTGCGTTGTTTTCGGCCGGGTGAGGTGTATCTGACCAACACCGAGCTGGCCAGGCGCACCGGAATGCCTAAGCCCACCATCACCCGCCTGACCTATACGCTGACCAAGCTGGGTTATCTGAACTATGCCGCCGATCAGGGCAAGTACCAGCTCGGGTCGGGTGTGCTGGCGCTGGGTTACTCATTGTTGTCGAATTTGGATATCCGCAAACTGTCGCGCCCGAGCATGCAGGAACTGGCCGAGCATTCGCAATGCAACGTGGCGCTGGGCATACGCGACCGTCTCAGCATGGTGTACATCGAAGCTTGTCGCGGCAGCGGTGCCGTCACTTTGCGGCGCGAGGTCGGTTCGCGCATTCCGCTGGCGGCCACGGCCATGGGCAAGGCTCTGTTGTGTGGACTGCCGCAGGCCGAGCGCGATTTTCTGCTGGATCACATCCGTTTGCGCGATGAAGAAAAATGGCCAAAAATCAAAGCCGGTATTGAGCAGGGTTACAAGGATTTTCAGGACTTCGGATTTTGCGTGTCGGTCGGCGAATGGGAGTCCAGCATCCATGCGGTCGGTGTGCCGCTGATCGATCCGGATGGCGAAAAAATGATGGCGTACAACTGTGGCGGCCCGGCTTTTATGCTGACGCTGGATGCGCTGATGAACGATCTGGGGCCGCGACTGGTGGCGCTGGTGCGCAAGGTCGAGGTGAGCATGGGCCGTCATTGAGCGCCAATGAGTGCCAAATGAGCGCCAATGAGCGCCATGTCAGTCGGTTGCATGCGAACGGCAAGCACGTCCGACACTTCTGTTGTGCAGTTCAATTTACTACTTCAATTAATTTCAGGCGCGCCATGATCGAACGGAACAACAGGATGCAGGGATGATGTTGCCAGCGACTCCTTTGGCCGATTTTCCCGCGCGACTGAGCGATATTCCGCGCCGCTGGAACGGACAGACTCCCGATGCGCCAGCGCTGCACGAAAACGGCGTGGTCTGGAGTTACGCCCGCCTTTGGGCTGCGGTAGAAGCCGGCGCGGACTTGCTGCGCGAACTGGACGTGCGTCCCGGCGACCGCGTCATGGTCGTTGGCGAAAATTGTGCCGCCCAGGTGGCGCTCATCTTTGCCGCCGCGCTGGTCGATGCGTGGGTGGTCGTAGTGAACGCCCGGCTTTCTGCGCGGGAAATGGAGGTGATCCGCGATCACTGTCAGGCGCGGCGCATGATTTTTACCGGCCCGACCGCCTCCGCAGCGCACGCCCATGGCGCGCGCGTCGCCGCAGTCAGCCGGGAGGTGGAATTAGTTGGCGGACTGAGCATTGGCCCACTCAATACGGCATGTTCCGCCGAGCCGGTGGCTACCTCAAATGCTGAACAGGTCGCGGCGCTGATTTACACCACTGGCACGACGGGCCATCCGAAAGGCGTGATGCTGACGCATCGCAATTTACTGTTTGTAGCCGACGGTTCCGGCTGTTTGCGCGAGTTGACGCAGCAAGACCGGGTGTACGGCGTGCTGCCGATTTCTCATGTGTTCGGACTGGCCTCGGTCATGCTCGCCACGCTGTATGCCGGTGCCTGTCTGTATCTGGTGCCGCGCTATTCGGCCGAGGCCTTGCAGACTGCGCTGGCACAGGACGGTATCACGATGTTGCAGGGCGTGCCCGCCATGTATGCGCGTTTGCTGGAGATGCCGCGCCAGTCCGGTGAGCGCATCAAAGCGCCCGCCTTGCGCTTTATTTATGCGGGTGGATCGGCGCTCGATCCGGCGCTCAAGGCGGCGGTGGAGCAGTTGTTTGGCAAGCCCCTGCATAACGGATATGGCATGACGGAAAGTTCGCCCACCATCAGCAGCACGCGCATGGATGCGCCGCGCACCGATGCGTCGGCAGGAATGGTGGCGCCGGGGGTGGAGATTCGGCTGGTCGATAGTCACGACCAGGAAGTGTCGCCGGGAGAGCCGGGCGAACTCTGGGTGCGTGGCCCGAATGTGATGAAGGGCTACTACCGCGAACCTGCGCTGACTGCTGGCGTGATGCGGGAAGGCGGCTGGCTCAATACCGGCGACGTGGCGCGGCTGGAGTCGGACGGCGCTTTGTTCATTGTTGGCCGTACCAAGGAATTGATCATCCGTTCCGGTTTCAATGTGTATCCGGCGGAAGTGGAGGCCGCGCTGAATGCGCATCCGGCTGTGACGCAATCGGCAGTCGTCGGGCGACGGGTGGCAGATGGCAATGAAGAAGTCGTGGCTTTCATTGAAGTGCATCCTTCACGCACAGTCACGGTGGCGGAATTGCAGGCGTATCTGGCGACTCTGCTTTCTCCCTACAAATGTCCCTCCATCATTACCATCCTGCCAGTATTGCCGGCAGCGGCCACCGGCAAAATATTGAAGGGAGAACTTAAAAATTTGGCGCAGCAAATGTATGGCAAATGAATTCAACCAGCAAGCGCGCCCTTTCACCGGGCGCAACCAGGGAGCCTCTGACACAAGTGCGCGGCGCAAGCCACACTGAATCAGCAGTTCCCTCTATAAATTAAATTAAACGAACGAGGCGGAGACAATGAAGACAACTAAAAAACAGGGCAGCAAGCGTATCGGATTGCTGGCAATGATGGCGCTGGCAGTATGCGCGCAGACACTGCCCGCAGCGCAGGCGGACGAACTGATCGTGGGCGTCGAAGTGCCATTGACCGGCACACTGGCGCGCGTCGGTACCGGGATGCAGGAGGGCATCACCGTTGCCGCCGATGTCTTTAACAAGGGCAGCGGCAAGCACAAGATCAAACTGATTACCGTCGATGATGAATCGGCACCGGCCAAGGCCATTGCCGCGGTCGAAAAACTGGCCAGCGATGGCGCAATCGCCATTACCGGCGGTTATGGTTCCAACAATATTGCCCCGGCTTCCGATGCGGCCAACAAGCTCGGTCTGGTGTATGTGACTTCAGGCGGCGTCGATGACAGTCTGGTCGCCAGCGGCCGCAAGAATTTCTTCCGCATCAACAATACGGCCGGCTATCAGAAGGCCATGATGGGTCTGTTGAGCGACATGGGCGTGAAGTCAGTCTCCATCGTGTATTCGACCAAGGAAGCGACTGCCGGACTGGCCAAGGACTTGCAGAAAAGTCTGAGCGACAAGGGTGTTGTGGTTGTGTCTCATGCCTTCGATCCGGCGATCACCGATTTCAAGCCCATCATCAACAAAATCAAATTGCAGGACAAGTCGGAAGCCATTGCGATGGTCGGATATGAAAACGATTACGTCGGCATCTTGCGCGCCGCACGCGTGCTCAAACCGAACGTCAAGGCCATGGTCGGAGTCTGGTCACTGGCAACGCCGAAAATGGCCGCTGATTTTCCTGATCTGATGCCGAATGTCTACGGCACTGCCGTACTGCCATTCCCGGCGCAATTCGATACGGCGGACGGCAAACTGTTCAGCGATACCTATCGTCGCTTGTACAAAAAGGAGCCGGACTATCTGGGCCAGTTCGGCTACGTGCAGTCCTTGCTGCTGTTTGAAGCCATTGCCCGCGCTGCCGACAAAGGCACGCTGAAGAAAAACGGCGTGGCCGAAGAAATGCGCAAGACCGATCGCGAGACCCTCATTGGTGTGGTGCGCTTCAGCAGCAACGGCGACAACCTCAATTTTTCGCATCGCATGGGACAGCATCAAAATGGCAAGGTGGTGATTGTCTGGCCGAAAGAATCGGCGACCGGCAAGATCAATTTCCCTGGCGTTCCCTGGTAAATATTGGCAAGCAAGCTTGATCGCTTGCGCATGACGGATAAGGAAACCCGGAGGCAAGGTGGCGTGCCACGCTATTGCTTGCGCCGGGCTTCCCTCAAACACATTGGAACGATGACATGACGGAATTGATATTGCAGGCGCTGTATTCCGGGCTGCTACAGGGCGGCTCGTACGCGCTGATTGCGCTCGGGTTAGCGCTGGTGTTCGGCGCGATGAAGGTGATTAATCTGGCGCATGGCGAGCTGGTGTTGCTGTCGGCTTATGTCGCTTACTCGCTGGAAGCGGGGCTGGGCTGGAATCCGGTGTTGTCGATACCTGTCGCGCTGGTGGTGGTGTGTCTGGCGTCGGTGATGGTGTATCTGGTGGTTAGCCGCATCAAGAAAGATCGGGAAATTAATTCTCTGATTCTGACTTACGGGATAGGCGTGATTCTCACCAATGGGATTTTGTTGATCTGGAAAGCGGACGTGCGCTCCACCGGATCGAGCTGGATGCAGGATGCTTTTGTACTCGGCCCTTTTTACAGCATGCGCAGCGAAGCCCTGTTCTTCGTCGTCAGTCTGGTCATCATCGGCGGCTTGTGGTGGTGGCTCACGCGTAGCTGGTACGGACGCGCCGTGCGCGCTGTATCGAGCAACCGCGACGCAGCGAAATTGATGGGCATCGATCCCGGACGCACGGAGCTGGTGGCGTTTATCGTCGCCGGTATTCTGGCGGCATTTGCCGGTGTCGCGCTGTTCAGCTACGGCGTGATCAGTCCGGCATTTGGCGGTGTGCTGACCGTCAAGGCCTTCATCATCACGGTGCTGGCGGGGATTGGTTCGATTCCCGGCGTGCTGATCGCCGCCTTGTTGTTGGGTGTGGCGGAAGCGCTGACCGTGACGCTGGCCAGTTCAGCCTTACAGGAACTGGCAGGGATGGGCTTATTTTTGCTGGTACTGTTCATCATGCCGAATGGTTTGTTTGGCGCGAAAGGGCGGCGCGGATGAAACCTCTTTTCAATAAAACACTGATCGCGGTCTTGCTGGCTGCCTACGTCGGCGTGCCGCTGGTACTGGGCGCTAACCATTATGTGATGAGCCTGATCGTTGCTTCGCTGGTGGTGGGCGGTGTCGCTCTATCGTGGGCCTTGCTGGGGAATCTGGGCGGCATGGTCAGTTTCGGACATGCGGCGTTTTTTGGCGTCGGCGCGTATGCGTCGGCGGTCATGAGCATCCGCTATGGCGTGCCGGTATTGGGCGCGATACTGCTCGGTGGCGTGTGTGCGGTGGTCGCGGCGCTGGCGATGTTGCCGGTGCTGCGCTTGAGAGGGCCTTATTTTGCGCTGGCGATTCTGGCCTACGCGCAGATATTCCGCATCCTCGCGACGGAGTGGACGTCGGTCACTGGCGGTTCGGGAGGCCTTTCAAATATCCCGCGCTTGCCGGAAATTTTTGGCTACGATTTCAGCAGCAAGGTCGGTGGCTATCTGGTGATACTGACCCTGGTGCTGGCCTGCGCCGCGATCTATCAGGCGATCCGCCAGAGTCATTACGGTCTGGCCTTGCGTGCCATGCATGAAAGCGAAGATGCGACCCGCGTGGTGGGCGTCAACAGCACGTTGCTCAAGGGACTCATGTTGCTGGTGTCGGCTTTCATGTGCGGCATCGTCGGCGCGTTCAATGCGCATTACATCAATTTTCTTGAACCCGATTACGCGTTCAGCGGCCTGTGGGTGACGATTCCGATTGTCGCCGCGATCTTTGGCGGTTACCGCACGATTACCGGGCCTATCATCGGCGCGGTGGTGGTGTATCTGGTGGATCAGCTGATTTTCAAGAGCATCATTCCTTCCGGCCATCAACTGGTGCTGGGCGTGCTGCTGGTGGCGATGATCGTGTTCAGTCCCGATGGTTTGCTCGCGCTGCTGCGTAAGTTCATGAGGAAAAACCATGCTCCAACTTGATAATTTATCGGTGCGTTTCGGCGGTCTGACTGCGGTCGATGGCGTGACGCTGAGCGTCGGCACGGAGGATGTGGTGGGACTGGTCGGTGCCAATGGCGCGGGCAAGACCACCCTGTTCAACGCTATCTCCGGGCTGGTGCGCCCCACCAGCGGCAAGATTGCTTTCGACGGCGCAGACATGATGAATGCGCCTATGTACAAGCGGGCGCAGATGGGCATTGGCCGCACCTTTCAAATCCCGCAGCCTATGCACGAATTGACGGTGCGGGAAAATCTGATCGTGGCGCAGCGCTTTGGCACCGGTCGCGTGGATCCGCACAAGATCGATGAAATTCTGGCTTTCACCAGTCTCGACGGCAAGGCCGAACGCAACGCCGCCACCGAGCTGGCGCTGACCGAATTGAAGGCGCTGGAAGTGGCCAAGGCGCTCGCCACCAATCCGCGTTTATTGCTGCTCGATGAAGTGCTGGCCGGTCTTGAAACCACCGGCAAACGACGTTTCATGAACATGCTCAAGGATTTGCACGAGAAATTTTCCGTGGGCATTGTCATCATCGAACACGATATTGAAACCATCAGCAATTTGTGCCGCCGCGTGGTGGTGCTCAATTTCGGCCAACTGATTGCAGACGGCACGCCGGACGCCGTGTTCCGCGATCCGGCCGTGATTAAAAGCTATACGGGAACCGAACATGCTTGAGATATCGAATCTGCGCGCCGGCTATGGCGCGATCAATGTGCTGTGGGATGTGTCGCTGACAGTCGCGCAAGGAAAGCTGACCACCATCATCGGTCCTAATGGCGCGGGAAAAACGACTTTACTGCGCGCCATCATGGGTCTGATTCCGGTCTCGCAGGGCGAGGTGCTGCTGAACGGAAACCGCCTGACTGGCACGCCGACCTGGGAAATGGCCGATGTATCCATGACCATGATTCCCGAAGGGCGCATGACCTTCCGCGACATGAGCGTGGAAGAAAATCTGATCGTCGGCGCGTTCGCCAAACAGCATCGTGCCAGCGTCAAAGACAATCTGGAGAAGTCCTATCTGATGTTTCCGCGTTTGCGCGAGCGTCGTCAGCAGCTGGCCGGTTCCTTGTCCGGCGGCGAGGCGCAAATGCTGGCAATGGCGCGCGGTCTGATGTCCGATCCCAAATTGTTGATTGTCGATGAGCCTTCGCTCGGTCTGGCGCCGGTGGTGGTTAATGAGTTGTTCGAGATTCTGGAACGCTTGAAAGAAGGCGGACGGACGATTGTTCTGGTGGAGCAGAACACGCACCGCGCAGTCGGCGTGGCCGACCATGTCTACCTGATGCAGAGCGGAAAAGTGGTGTTGTCTCAGCCCGCAGCGGCGGTCAGTCTCGATCATTTGCATGAGCTGTATTTTGCCAGGTGATGCGATGAAGGCGGACCCGATGCAAAGCGGTTTCAAGGACTTGCTCGGCCATCGTGTTGCCGAGTGGGGGCCGGATCAGGTCGTTGTCGAGCTGGACATCGGCCCGCAGCATTTGAATCTGGCGGGAACGGTGCATGGTGGCGTGCTGGCCTCGCTGATCGATGTTGCCGGTTCCCTGTCCGGGCTGTATAGCCCGAACGAGAGCGACATGCGCAGGGCCGTCACCTTGTCCCTGACTACCAACTTTACCGGGCAGGCTTCATCGGGCCGTATCAGGGCGGTGGCCAATAAACGCGCCGGTGGAGCCAGCATCTATTTTTCCAGCGTGGAAATCAGTGATGATGCCGGTCAAATTATCGCCATCGGTGAAGTCGTCAACCGTTACCGAAAAACCGCTGATTAAGCCACTGTGCGGTGCTTTCCGGTCTCAGCGATCATTCCTCATCCCATCACACATTGATCCAGTTGCTCAAGCGATAGGATGAAATGACTCCGCGCGTGAAATCGGCCAGTAGATCGAAAATACTTCTGACAGTGTGTGTTCCTGCGCCGGGTCGAGCAGCTGTCCTGCTTCCAGATAAGGCAGGAGCGCCGACATCAGCATCACCCGGTTCGGAGAGAGCCGCCTGACGATATGGCGCGGTTTGAGTTCGGCCGGGCCATGCAGACCAGCGGAGGCAATCAGGTCGGCCAATGCCTTGAGCGTGTTCTTGTGAAAATGCGCGACGCGCTCCGCCTTGTCCGGCACTACCAGCGCGCGCTGACGTAAGGGGTCCTGCGTGGCAACGCCGGTCGGACAAGTGCCGGTATGGCAGGTTTGGGACTGGATGCAGCCGAGCGCAAACATGAATCCGCGTGCGGAATTGCACCAGTCAGCACCGAGCGCAATCGTACGTGCGATATCGAATGCAGTAATGATTTTTCCCGAGGCGCCGATCTTGATCTTGCTGCGCAGATTGGTCCCCACCAGGGTGTTGTGTACCAGCAGTAGCGCTTCTTGCAGCGGCACGCCGACATGGTCGGCAAATTCCACCGGTGCGGCACCTGTGCCGCCTTCACTGCCATCGACCACGATGAAATCCGGCGTGATGCCGGTTTGCAGCATCGCTTTCACAATTCCAAAAAATTCCCACGGATGGCCGACTGCCAGTTTGAAGCCGGTCGGTTTGCCACCGGACAAGGTGCGTAATTGCTCAACGAATTGCAGCAAACCAATCGGTGAATTAAAAGCGGAGTGGCTGGCCGGCGAGATGCAATCGAATCCTATCGGGACGCCGCGCGCAGCGGCAATTTCAGGGGTGACCTTGGAGCCGGGCAACATGCCGCCATGACCCGGTTTTGCTCCCTGCGAAAGTTTTATTTCTATCATTTTGACTTGCGGCACGCAGGCATTGGCAACAAAACGTTCGGCTGAAAAACTGCCGTCCGGATTGCGACAGCCGAAATAACCGGAGCCGATTTCCCACACCAGATCGCCGCCGGGCATGGACGGATCTTCCGGGCGGTGATAGCGGCTGATGCTGCCCTCTCCGGTGTCGTGCATGAACTTGCCGATTTCCGCGCCCTTGTTGAGCGCACGAATGGCGTTGGCCGACAGCGCGCCGAAACTCATCGCGGAAATATTGAAGACGCTGGCGGAATAAGGCTGGGCGCGATCTGCGCCTATCGTGATGCGGAAGTCGTGGTGATCAATGTTGGACGGGACGATCGAATGGTTAATCCATTCGTAGCCATTTGCATACACGTCGAGCTGGGTACCGAAGGGTCGTAAGTCGATCGCTTCCTTGGCGCGTTGGTAAACGATGGAGCGCTGGTTGCGCGAGAAGGGATTGCTCTCGGTATCGTCTTCCAGAAAATATTGGCGTATCTCGGGACGTATCGCTTCGAGTATGAAACGGAAATGCGCGAGGAGGGGGTAGTTGCGCAGGATGGAGCGCTTGGTTTGTAGCAGATCGCCAATGCCGATGACCGTCAACACCCCGGTAACAAGTGCCAGAGACCATAACCACCAGTTGCTATTGATCCGAAGCGCGGCAGCCAGCGCGAAAATAAAAACGGTACAGCTTATTGCCAACGTCAAATAACGCAGGGGAAAAACAGGGAATCGCAGCTTGCGCATTGTTCTATTCCTCTTGTGTGAGGCACCGGTCAACTGCCGGGCAGAAGAGGGCATCTCTGATGAAATATGCAGGGCATTGTGGTCATGGTGCGACCAGGGCAGCTCTAATCAGGGGCCGGCTCAGTCTACTACGCTTGCCTGAAGAAGATATCTGTTTTGTTCAGAACCCGAATGTCGTGCTGTGTAATTTCCGATATCCCACCTGATCGTGAGTGGCGGTTTTTGATCGCACTTGCCAGTGAGGTCGTGCAGCCGTATCGGATTATCAGGTTTGTTATTAAAAAGAAATCATAAATGAAAAGGAATTTAAAACTCGCTATTTCACAAACTAAATAATAAGATATATTTTAAAAATAATATAAAAGTAAATTAATGAAAATATTTCATAATGCCAATAAATGTTAATTAAATAATATTGCAACCTGCAAATATTAATAAATTAAAATGCTTATGACGGGCAACATTTTTAATGCAAGCGCTGAAGGCAGAACGATTGAAAACCGTATGAGTCAGGATTCAAATCTATTTTAGAAAAATTTGAATTCATCACGCACGCACAAAGGTCTGTTTATGAATTCCGCTAATTTTAAAATCAGAACGCGCCTTATATTTGGTTTTGGGGTGCTGGTATTGCTGACCTTGTTGATAAGCACGATCGGCAGTTTCATTATCCGCAAGACGGGTGCAGCAACTGACAATATGGTCAATGAGGTATTTGTAAAAGAGCGCCTGGTCAATGAGTGGGCCGGAGCATCATATTTGAATGGCACCCGAACCATGGCGATTGCCAATAATGCCGACACCTCCGCTCAGCAAGAAACGGAATCAAAAATAAAAAAAAGTAGTGATCGCATTTCAGCAATACAGGCGCAATTGGAGAAGATGTCGAAAAGTCCAGATGAAATAGCTTTGTATGAGGAAATTGCGAATAAACGAAAAAATTATCTCGCGGCGCGAGAGGTCATTTTTACGGCAAAAAAAACCGGTAATGATGGCGAGCTAAAAAAACTGATCGATTCTCGCTTTGAGCCGGCACTCGACGCGTATTTTTCCACAATTCGGAAATTATCCGATTTGCAAGTGGAAAAAATTACCGAAAGCACTTCTTATGTAGGAGAAACTTTCGCTAAAGGATTGATTATTTTTATTGGTTTGTCGGGCTTTGCTTTATTCCTCAGCATCAGTCTTGTTTATTGGATCGCCCGCTCCATAACCCGGCCTCTGGAGCGGGCGATATCGATGGCGCTCAGTGTTGCCGGCGGGGATCTGACTACACGCATTGACCCCGAAGGAAGCGACGAGGTTAGCCAGCTTGTGGGTGCGCTCAAATCGATGAATATCAACCTGGTAAAAATTGTTGATGAGGTTCGCTCAAGTTCCAGCTCCATTGCCACCGCATCCCATGAGATTGCAATCGGCAACCTTGACCTGGCAAGGCGTACCGAACAGCAGGCGGCGTCTCTGGAAAAAACGGCGTCGTCAATCGAAGAGCTGACGGCGACGGTAAAAGAGAACTCCGGCAATGCACAAGAGGCCAACCGGCTGGCAGTATCGGCCTCGGAAGTGGCAATCAAAGGGGGGCACGTGATGTCGCAAGTGGTCGATACCATGGGATCGATTAACAATTCGGCCAAAAAAATCGTCGATATTATCGGCGTGATTGACGGTATCGCCTTTCAGACCAATATTCTGGCCTTGAATGCGGCGGTAGAGGCCGCACGCGCCGGGGAGCAGGGCCGTGGTTTTGCGGTGGTGGCGGCCGAAGTGCGCAGCCTGGCGCAGCGCTCGGCTGCAGCCGCAAGGGAAGTCAAAGTGCTGATTATTGATTCGGTTGAAAAGGTCGAAACCGGCACCAAGCTGGTCGATCAGGCCGGTATCGCCATGGACGATATTGTTGCCAGTGTTGGCAAAGTGACCGATATCAATGGGCAAATCACTGTTGCCAGCAGCGCGCAATCGGTCGGTATTGAGCAGATCAATCAGTCGGTTAATTATCTGGATGAAATGACGCAACAAAATGCCGCTCTGGTGCAGCAGGCCGCTGCCGCCGCTGGTTTATTGCGCGAGCAGACCGCCGGGCTGGTGCAGATGGTCGACGTATTCAAACTGAATAAGCGCGCAGCGCCACGCGTGACCTTGCGGGTTCCGGCACAACTTTTCTTTGCGGAGTCGGCATCCGTTGAGTCCAGAATTGTCGATGTTTCGACCTCGGGAATGTGCGTTGTGACATCGGCCGTCATCAAGGTTGGCCAGCAGATTGAGGTCCGCTTCCAGGTACCCCTCAATGGGATTGAAAGCGGGGTCAGCGTTGTTGCTGAATCAGTGTATTGCGTCGAAAGTGCGGGTAATGGCTACATGATTGGATTACGTTTTATCGACGATCAGGAAAATGCAAGTACCTCATCTCTGCATCAATTCATCCAAAAAACGCTGCCGCGCATCGCATAAATGAAACGTGAATACGCTCTAATTACCTCCTGAGGCGCTTGTAGTCTCCTGTGTGCTTACTCCGCAATGTCGCGGGTGTCATGCCGGCGTGTGCTGGCTTTATCTCAACAGAGCCGCTACCGAAGTGCACGCCAACAACACCTTCCGCTTACCTCAACTGACTTATTACAGGGACTTTCCACGGCAATCTGCAATTTATTGCGCCAGATTTGATACACTTCCGCACTGCGGGATGCGATAAGACACTGTAAGACACTGGTTTCTGAACAGCGATTGTTTTGCGGACGCAATAAATTCGCTAAATTCGCGCATGACGGCATTTGCGGGCAACACAAACGACAGAAAAAGCGACCTGATCAAGCTACATCAATGCGGCAGCGTATTCAACGCATCGACACAACCGCACACTATTCCCACACACCACACCAAGGAGTTCATCGTGACTGCAGGTAAATCAGCGATTATCTATACACTGACTGACGAAGCGCCGCTGCTGGCGACTTGTTCCTTACTGCCTATCGTCAGGGCATTTACGGCACAAGCCGGTATCGATATCGTCGAAAGCGACATCTCCGTGGCGTCCCGCATCCTCGCCGAATTCTCGGAATTCCTGACGGATGCACAGAAGGTGCCGGATACCCTGGCCGAACTGGGCCGTCTGACGCAGCTTCCCGACACCAATATCATCAAATTGCCGAACATCAGCGCATCGGTGCCGCAACTGGTCGCCGCCATTCGCGAATTGCAGACTTCCGGGTTCAAGATTCCTGATTTCCCTGAAGATCCGAAGACAGACGAGCAAAAAGCCATTCTGAAGCGCTATTCGAAAGCACTCGGCAGCGCGGTTAATCCTGTTCTGCGCGAAGGCAATTCCGATCGCCGCGCGCCGGCCGCCGTTAAACGCTATGCCCGTAAAAATCCGCACTCGATGGCCAAGTGGAGCCCTGCTTCGCGCACCCATGTTTCCCACATGCACAGCGGCGATTTCTACCACAGCGAAAAATGTCTGACCCTGACCAAGGATTGCGACGTTCGCATGGAACTGGTGGGCAAAGACGGCAAGGTCGTCGTTCTCAAAGAAAAAGTGTCCTTGCTTGCCGGTGAAATTATCGACAGCATGTTCATGAGCAAAAAGGCGCTGTGCAAGTTCTACGAAGAGCAGATGGAAGATGCGCGTGAAACCGGCGTGATGCTGTCCTTGCACGTCAAGGCAACGATGATGAAGGTATCGCACCCCATCGTTTTCGGTCACGCAGTGAAGATTTTCTACAAGGACGCCTTCGCCAAGCACGGCAAACTGTTCGAAGAACTGGGCGTCAATGCCAACAACGGCTTGAGCAGCGTCTACGAAAAAATTCAGACCCTGCCAGAAACCAAGCGCGAAGAAGTCCTGCGCGACTTGCACGCCTGCCACGAACACCGTCCTGAACTGGCGATGGTGGATTCGGCCAAGGGCATCTCTAATCTGCACGCACCGAACGACGTGATCGTCGATGCCTCGATGCCTGCCATGATCCGCCTGGGCGGAAAAATGTGGGATGCCAACGGCAAACCACGCGACACCAAGGCCGTCATTCCGGAAAGCACTTTCGCCCGCATCTATCAGGAAATCATCAACTTCTGCAAAACCAATGGCGCGTTCGATCCGACCACCATGGGTACCGTGCCGAACGTCGGTCTGATGGCGCAAAAAGCCGAAGAGTACGGCTCGCATGACAAGACGTTTGAAGTCCCTTTCGACGGCGTAGCGCGCATTGTTGAGTTGAATGGCACTGTGCTGCTGGAGCAGAATGTGGAGCAAGACGATATCTGGCGCATGTGTCAGGTCAAAGATGCACCGATTCGCGACTGGGTCAAACTGGCCGTGAACCGCGCGCGTTTGTCGGGCATGCCGACCGTCTTCTGGCTCGACGAATACCGTCCGCACGAAGCCGAGCTGATCAAGAAGGTTCATACCTACCTGAAGGAATACGATCTGAGCGGCCTCGACATTCAGATCATGTCGCAAGTACGCGCCATGCGTTACACGCTGGAACGCGTCATCCGCGGCAAGGACACCATCTCGGTCACCGGCAATATTCTGCGCGATTACCTGACCGACCTGTTCCCGATCATGGAACTCGGCACCAGCGCCAAGATGCTGTCCATCGTTCCATTGATGGCCGGTGGCGGCATGTTTGAAACCGGCGCTGGCGGTTCGGCGCCTAAGCACGTCAAGCAACTGGTGGAAGAAAATCACCTGCGCTGGGATTCGCTGGGCGAGTTCCTGGCACTGGCCGTATCGTTGGAAGATGTCGGCATCAAGACCGGCAACAACAAGGCCGCGATACTGGCTAAAACACTCGATGATGCGACCGGCAAGCTGTTGGAAAACAACAAGTCGCCATCGCCACGCACCGGTGAGCTGGATAATCGCGGCAGCCATTTCTATCTGGCCATGTACTGGGCGCAGGCACTGGCTGAGCAGACCGAGGATGCAGAACTGAAGGCGCATTTTGCACCGCTGGCCAAAAAACTGACTGAGAATGAACAAGTCATTGCCGCAGAATTCAAGGCGGTGCAGGGCCATTCAGTTGATATCGGCGGTTACTATCTGGTTGATCAGGCCAAGCTCAAAGCAGTCATGTGCCCAAGCGCGACCTTCAATGCCGCATTGAGCGCTGCCTGATTGTTCTCCATTTGATCTGACACGGCGCATGTTTGCCGTGCATTTGATCTGGACAGTGGGCTGTATTGCCTCGCCAAACCTTCTCCCGGAGGTTTGCGTGGAACCCGGGCCGCACACATCTTTTGCTGATGTGTGCGGCCTTTGTTGTAAGTAAGCGGCCAGTACCAGAATTGCTTTGCCGTTTCTTAATTTCAAATTCTTTAGGATTCCCTTTTGCTGAACCTCAATGAAATTGCCGATGATGCGGAAGACACGCCACACAGTCAGGCCGAGCGTGCGGCAGCAGCATCGCGCAGCACCTGGGTCAGCGTGGGCGTCAATCTGGTACTGACCATTGCTCAAGTACTGGTCGGTATTTTTTCAAAATCACAGGGTCTGATTGCCGATGGTATTCATTCCTTGTCCGATCTGGTGGGCGACTTTGTGGTGCTGTTCGCCAGCCATCACGGGAAAAAAGATGCCGACGAAGACCACCCCTACGGCCATCAGCGTTTTGAAACAGCGGCGTCCCTGGCGCTGGGACTGCTGTTGCTCGCGGTAGGCATCGGCATGTTGTGGTCTGCTTTTATCAAACTGCAAAATCCCGATGCGGTGCCAAAAGTCCATGTGATCGCCCTTTGGGCCGCAGGCGGCGCACTCATTGCGAAAGAGACCTTGTTTCGCTACATGCTTGCCGCCGCTAAACGCGTCAAATCCAGCATGCTGGTGGCTAACGCCTGGCATGCGCGCTCCGACGCGGCCTCTTCGCTGGTGGTGGGGATAGGCATCATCGGCAATCTGGCCGGATACCCTCTCCTCGATCCGATTGCCGCACTGATCGTCGGTTTCATGGTCGCCAAGATGGGCTGGGGTTTTAGCTGGGATGCGCTGCATGACCTGATGGACCGCTCGGTCAACGAGCAAGAGGTGGAGGCTATTCGGCACACACTCATTGAAACGCCCGGTGTGAGCGGGGTTCATGATGTTCGCACGCGCAAGATGGGCGACATGATCGTGGTCGATGCTCACATTGAAGTCGATGCGACACTCACCGTCGAAGCCGGACACGACATCGCGGTGGTCGCCCGGCAGCGCGTGCTGCAACGGCATCGCGTATTAAATTTGATGACGCACGTAGACCCGTGGCGGCGTCCCGATCTGGATCATCAGTCTATCGAAAAATAAACCGCATCATCGTCCATGTCAGCGCAGCAATATGCAGCAGGAATACGCAGCAAAAAATACGCAGCAAAAAATATGCAGCAAAAGCGCGCGCTGCTTACGCCCAGAGGTTGATCAACGGCCCCGCTTCTTCAATCAGAAAGTCTTTCAATACGCTGGCGGCAGGCGACAATCGCTTGGAGCTCAAATGCGTCACATGCCAGTGGCGCATGACCGGCATGCCCTCAATATCCAATAGCACCAGATGGCCCGATGCCAGTTCGTGACGGATGGTGCGCAAGGAAAGAAAACTCAATCCCATGCCGGCCATGACGGTTTGTTTGATCGTTTCATTGCTCGGCATTTCCATCACGATGCGCGGATCAATCGCGTGTTCGGCAAACAGGCGCTCCATTAATTGACGCGTGCCAGAGCCCATTTCCCGCACCACAAAATCCTGTTGATGAAGAATCGAAAAGGGCGCACGACGTCGGCGTGACAAGGGATGTCCTGGCGCGCTGATAATCCCCATAGGATTGGTGGCAAAGACGGTCGCCGCACAATCGATGGTGTCGGGCGTGTGGCCCATGATGACCAGATCGATTTCATTGCGCGTGAGCAGATTCATGATGCTCTCGCGATTATGTATTTGCAGCACCACTTCAATATCGGGAAATTTCTTGCGGAAAAGTACCAGCAGCATCGGCACAAAATATTTGGCCGTGCTGACAATAGCCAGCTCCACGCGCCCCTTCTTCAGACCGCGACGTTCCGCCATCGCATCTTCCAGCTGCTTCAACTGCGCCACCGCGCCAATCGCATATTGCTGAAAGTCCTGCCCCGCATCGGTGAGCTGAATTTTGCGGCCCCTCTGCTCATACAGCGGCAAACCAATCGCCCCCTCCAGTTGCCGCATCTGCATCGATACCGCCGGTTGCGTGACGTGCATTTTTTCAGCCGCAAGTGAAATCGACAGCTGGCGGGCGACCTCGAGAAACGTGTCGAGCTGGCGAAGGGTATAGCGGCGCATGGCAACCCATCTATAAGGAAAAACTGATTCGATGTAAATAATTATTTATTAGACCTGATGCTAGTCGCTTTATATAGTGAAGTCCATGTTTAAACAAACGGGCATCGGCCCTTCAAGGAGAATGCGATGGGCAGTAAGGACGCAGTACAAATCATCGATTCAAAAAAACGCTACGCCGCTGGCGTTCTGAAATACGCGCAGATGGGTTATTGGGATGCCGACTACGTACCGAAGGAAACCGACATTCTGGCCGTCTTCCGCATCACGCCGCAAGATGGCGTCGATGCCATCGAAGCTGCCGCAGCAGTAGCGGGTGAGTCGTCAACGGCAACCTGGACCGTCGTCTGGACTGATCGCCTGACCGCGTGCGACATGTACCGTGCCAAAGCCTATCGGGTCGATCCGGTGCCGAATAATCCTGGTCAGTATTTCTGCTGGGTTGCCTACGATCTCTCGCTTTTCGAAGAGGGTTCGATCGCTAACGTGACCGCCTCCATTATTGGCAATGTCTTCAGTTTCAAACCGCTGAAAGCGGCGCGACTGGAAGACATGAAATTCCCTGTCGCCTATATCAAGACCTTTCCTGGGCCACCAACCGGCATCATCGTCGAACGTGAGCGGCTGGATAAATTTGGACGCCCTCTGTTAGGTGCGACCACCAAACCCAAACTGGGCCTGTCAGGACGCAACTATGGTCGTGTGGTGTATGAGGGCTTGAAAGGCGGCCTCGATTTCATGAAGGATGACGAGAACATCAATTCGCAAGCCTTCATGCACTGGCGCGACCGTTTTCTGTTCGTGATGGAGGCCGTCAACCGCGCTTCCGCTGCCACCGGCGAAGTGAAAGGTCATTACCTGAACATCACTGCCGGCAACATGGAGGAAATGTATCGCCGCGCCGAGTTCGCTAAAGACCTGGGCTCAGTCGTGGTCATGGTGGATCTGGTGGTCGGCTGGACGGCCATTCAATCGATGTCCAACTGGTGCCGCCAGAACGACATGATGCTGCATATGCATCGCGCCGGACACGGCACTTACACACGGCAAAAAAATCATGGCGTGTCGTTCCGCGTGATTGCCAAATGGCTGCGCATGTGCGGTGTCGATCATCTGCACACCGGCACTGCCGTCGGCAAACTGGAGGGCGATCCGATGACGGTGCAGGGCTATTACAACATCTGTCGCGACACGCACACCAAAGTCGATTTGCAGCGCGGTATCTTCTTCGATCAGGACTGGGGCTCATTGCGCAAGGTCATGCCAGTGGCCTCGGGCGGCATTCATGCCGGACAAATGCATCAGTTGCTGGATCTGTTTGGTGACGATGTGGTGTTGCAGTTTGGCGGCGGCACCATCGGCCATCCGCAGGGCATACAGGCGGGGGCTATTGCCAACCGCGTGGCGCTGGAAACCATGGTGCTGGCGCGCAACGAAGGCCGGGATATCAAAAACGAAGGACCGGACATTCTGCGCGAAGCAGCCAAATGGTGTGGGCCATTGAAAGCCGCGCTCGATACCTGGGGTGAGATTTCATTTAACTACGCCTCTACCGATACATCGGATTTCACGCCGACAGCATCGGTCTCTTAATCAGAAGCACCAAGAGAACCGACACCAGAGCAGCCACCAGAGCCACCTTAATGCACACGCTGCATTAGCTTACAGAATTGAAGAGGAAGATCATGCGAATTACACAAGGCACATTTTCATTTTTGCCCGAACTGAGCGACGCGCAAATCACGAAGCAGATTGATTATTGTTTGGCCAAAGGATGGGCGCTTGCCATCGAATATACCGACGACCCGCATCCGCGCAACACCTACTGGGAAATGTTCGGCCCGCCTATGTTCGATCTGCGCGATCCCGCCGGGATCATGCAGGAATTGGCAAACTGCCGCTCAACATTTCCCCGCTATTACATCCGCATGACGGCCTTTGACTCTAGCCAAGGGGTGGAATCGATCGTGATGTCCTTTATCGTCAATCGTCCGGCAGTGGAGCCGGGATTCCGTCTGGTGCGACATGAGGATAAAGGACGCACCGTGCGCTACAGCATTGAGAGTTACGCGGTGCAAAGCAATCCTGAAGGCGCGCGATATTAATCAGGAAAATTCTTCAGATCAGAAACTGCACCAATCACCGGACGCATCATGCCCACACGCGAAGTTTCCACCGATAAACCAGCCAATCCCTTCGCCGCCGCGCTGGCCAGTTCCGGCATCACAGAACTGCTCGCCGAGCTGGACCGCGAACTGATCGGTCTGGCACCCGTCAAGGCACGGATACGCGATATTGCGGCGCTGTTATTGGTCGATAAATTGCGTGCGGAACGCGGCTTTTCGGCGGTGGCGCCTAGTTTGCACATGTGCTTTTATGGCAATCCCGGAACGGGAAAAACGACGGTTGCCATGCGTATGGCAGCGCTGTTGCATCGCCTTGGCTATGTCCGCAAAGGGCATGTGATTGCCGTCACGCGGGACGATCTGGTGGGCCAATACATAGGCCACACTGCGCCTAAAACAAAGGAAGTGCTGAAAAAAGCGATGGGTGGCGTGCTGTTCATCGATGAGGCCTACTACCTGTACCGTCCTGAAAACGAACGCGATTACGGTCAGGAAGCCATTGAAATACTTTTGCAGGTAATGGAAAACAACCGTGATGACTTAGTCGTCATTCTCGCGGGATACAAAGATCGGATGGATCAGTTTTTTGAATCGAATCCCGGCATGTCCTCACGGATAGCGCATCACATCGACTTCCCCGATTACAACGGGGCTGAGCTGTTACAGATTGCCGAGTTGATGCTGCAAACGATGCAGTACCGCTTTGACCGTGAGGCGGAAATTGTTTTCATCGATTATCTCGAACGGCGCATGCAGCAGCCGCATTTCGCCAATGCTCGCAGCGTGCGCAATGCCTTGGATCGCGCCCGTCTGCGACATGCCTCGCGCTTATTAACTGACGTGAATGCGGTAGCAGACGATGCGACATTGACGACAATTACTGCCCCCGATCTGTTGGCCAGCAGGGTGTTTGCAACGACTTCCCTGCAGATCGAACCAAAGGAAATATAACTATGCTGAGCGCCCTGATTTTTGATGTGGACGGCACACTGGCCGATACCGAAACTGCGCATCGCGATGCCTTTAACGCTGCATTTATCGATGTTGGACTCGATTGGTATTGGAGCGAATCGCTGTACGCCGGCCTGCTGGATGTGGCCGGCGGCAAAGAGCGACTTCTCTACTACTGGAAGATGATCGACCCGGAAGAGGCCGATGGAATGAAGGTCGGAGAAACGATTGCCGAAGTACATGCGATCAAGACGCGGCATTACGAAGCGATAGTCAGCGGCGGAAAACTCGCTCTGCGACCCGGCATGTTGCGTCTCATCAATGAAGCGCATGACGCGCAGATGCCGATGGCCATTGCCACCACCACCACGCCAGTCAATGTTGATGCCTTGCTGCGCACGACCTTGGGACGGGATTGGCGAAGCTTGTTTGTCGGCGTGTGCGACGCCTCTGTCGCCATCCATAAGAAGCCCGCACCGGATGTGTATCTGGCTGCACTCGCCGCACTGGATTTTCCCGCAAGTGACTGTCTCGCTTTTGAAGATTCGGAAAATGGTTTGCGCGCTGCGTGTGCGGCAGGCATACCAACACTGGTCACGCCGAGCGCCTATACCGCCGGGCATCAGTTCAATGACGCCCTTCTCGTCTTGCCGCATCTGGGCGATCCCGACCAGCTCATGCATCAGCATGTTCCTGGCGCCGATCAGCGTTGGGTCGATCTGGCTGCGCTGAGCCGCTGGCACAACGGCACTCTGTTTGAGTCGGCATGATATGAACATTTCAGATATCCGCATCGCACCGTCGATTCTGTCTGCCGATTTTTCGCGACTGGGCGAAGAAGTGCGCGCCATTCAGGCCGCTGGCGCTGATCTGGTGCACTTCGACGTCATGGATAACCACTACGTTCCCAATCTCACGATAGGGCCTTTAGTGTGCGAAGCGATACGGCCGCATGTGACGATTCCTATCGATGTGCACCTGATGGCCGAGCCGGTGGATGCCTTGATTCCTCTGTTTGCAAAAGCAGGAGCCAATATCATCAGCTTCCATCCGGAGGCCAGCCGTCACCTTGATCGCACACTCAGCCTGATTCGCGAGCACGGCTGCAAAGCCGGACTGGCGCTCAATCCAGGCACGTCGCTCCATCTGCTGGACCATGTCATGGACAAGCTCGACATGGTGCTGCTGATGAGCGTCAATCCTGGCTTTGGCGGGCAACAATTTATTACGGCCACGTACAACAAGATCAAGATGCTGCGTGCGCGTATCGATGCGCATAAAGCGGAAGGTGGACAAGACATCTGGCTGGAAGTGGACGGTGGCGTCAAAGCGGACAACATCGGGGCGATCAGACGTGCGGGCGTCGATACCTTTGTCGCTGGCAGCGCGGTATTTGGCGCACCGGATGCGGATAAAGCTTACATCACCATCATGCAACATCTGCGCGAACAAGCTGCGGTCAAATAAAAAAATCATTCTCTGAGATTGCGTCTTCTAGCTATCTTCTAGTCGCGTCATCAGAGCTTCCATCTTTATCGGAGACATTTGCCATGCCCATCATTGAACATAGAACTACCCTGACGCAGTTTTTGATTGAAGAGCGGCGTCATCATCCAGAAGCCAGCGGCGATTTCAACAGTCTCATTTTGAACGTGGCACTGGCCTGTAAAAGCATTGCGCACTCGGTGGCTTTCGGCGCGCTGGGCGATATGCAAGGCAATGCCGGTGGTGCGATCAATGTGCAAGGTGAAACGCAGAAAAAAATGGATGTTGTGAGCAACGATATTTTTATTCAGGTCAACGAATGGGGCGGACATCTGGCTGGTATGGCATCGGAAGAAATGGCAGACCCTTACCAAATCCCGGACTGTTATCCAAAGGGAAAATACCTGCTGGTGTTTGACCCGCTGGATGGTTCTTCCAATATTGATGTGAATGTTTCGGTGGGCAGTATTTTTTCCGTGGTACGTGCGCCTCATGGCGCAAAGGCCGTCAGCGAAGAGGATTTTTTTCAACCGGGCATGGAGCAGGTTGCTGCTGGCTATGCGGTGTACGGGCCCACCACGATGCTGGTACTGACCGTGGGCAAAGGCGTGAATGCCTTTACTCTCGACCCGAATCTGGGGGAATTCATTCTGACGCATACGGACATGCAGATCCCGCCGGACACCAATGAATTCGCGATCAATGCCTCTAACAGCCGCTTCTGGGAGGCTCCGGTGAAACGCTATGTCGATGAATGTCTGGCCGGCAGTACCGGGCCGCGGGGCAAAGACTTCAACATGCGCTGGATTGCCTCAATGGTGGCGGAAGCGCATCGGATACTAATGCGTGGCGGCGTATTTCTTTATCCGCGCGATACCAAAGACCCCGACAGACAGGGACGTTTGCGCTTGTTGTATGAAGCCAATCCTATCGGTTTCATTATCGAGCAGGCGGGTGGCCGCGCCAGTACCGGACGCAAACCCGTGCTGACAGTGCAGCCTTCATCGCTGCATCAACGCATTGGCTTGGTGTTCGGTTCAAAGAATGAAGTGGACCGCATCGAGGCTTATCACAACGAACCTGCGAAGGTGGAAATGTGCGCGCCCTTGTTCAATGAACGCAGCCTGTTCCAGATACCTCTCTGATTCCACTTTTTGAAAGGTCAAGCCATGTCTGAACGTCATCCGATTATTGCAATTACTGGTTCTTCGGGCGCAGGCACCACCTCGGTGACTCGCACTTTTGAAAATATTTTCCGTCGCGAAAAAATAGAATCGGTCACGGTGGAAGGCGATAGTTTTCACCGCTACGACCGCAATGAAATGAAGCTCAAGCTCGCTGCCGCTGAAAAGACGGGCGACATGACCTTCAGTCATTTCGGGCCAGACAATAATTTATTCGTAGAACTCGAAACCATGTTCCGCACTTACGGCGAAACAGGCACCGCCAAGCGCCGCAAGTATCTGCACGATCGTGAAGAAGCCGCGCCCTACCAGCAAGAACCCGGTACCTTTACCGAGTGGGAAGACATACCTCCAGAAACCGACTTGCTGTTTTACGAAGGTCTGCATGGCGGTGTGGTCAGCGACACGATCAATATCGCTAAGCATCCTGATCTGCTGATCGGTGTGGTACCGGTCATCAATCTGGAGTGGATTCAAAAACTCTGGCGTGACAAGTCCAAGCGCGGCTATTCGACCGAAGCCGTGACCGACACCATCCTGCGTCGCATGCCGGATTACGTCAATTACATCTGTCCGCAGTTTTCACACACGCATGTCAATTTTCAGCGCGTGCCTTGCGTGGACACTTCCAACCCCTTCATTGCGCGGGAAATTCCGGCGCCGGATGAAAGTCTGGTGGTGATCCGCTTTGCCAATCCAAAGGGAATCGATTTCCAATATCTGTTGAACATGGTGGCGGATTCATTCATGTCGCGGGCCAACACCATTGTGGTGCCGGGCGGAAAAATGGAGCTGGCGATGCAACTGATTTTCACACCGTTTATCTGGCGGATGATGGAGCGCAAAAAACGCGCTCTGGGTTCACTCTAAGAAAGACTCATCATGAATGCTCCTGATATAGGCCGTATTTCACAGGCCACTCCCGCCGATGCCTTGCGCTTCCTGGCTGCCGATGCGGTCGAAAAAGCGCAATCCGGCCATCCCGGTGCGCCAATGGGAATGGCCGATATTGCCGACGTGCTGTGGCGTCGGCACATGCGACACAACCCCTCCGATCCGACATGGCTCAATCGCGACAGATTCGTTTTATCCAACGGACATGGTTCCATGTTGCTCTACGGCTTATTACATCTGACTGGCTACGATTTGCCGATAGAGGAACTCAAACAGTTCCGGCAAATGCATTCAAAAACGCCAGGGCATCCTGAAATCGGGGTGACGCCCGGAGTGGAAACAAGTACCGGTCCGCTGGGTCAGGGTCTGGCAAATGCGGTCGGTATGGCGCTGGCAGAAAAAATGCTGGCCGTCAGTTTTAACCGGCCGGGACACGAGATCATCGATCACTACACCTATGTATTTGTCGGTGACGGCTGCCTGATGGAGGGCATCAGTCACGAAGTCAGTTCGCTGGCCGGCACGCTGGGTTTGGGTAAGTTGATTTGCTTTTATGACGACAACGGCATTTCCATCGATGGCAATGTCAAAGGCTGGTTTAACGATGACACCCCCAAGCGCTTTGCTGCCTACGGCTGGAATGTCATTGCTTCGGTGGATGGACATGATGTGGAGGCGCTTGATGCCGCAATTCATCAGGCTAAATCACAGAGCAGTCGACCAAGTCTCATTTGCTGCAAAACAGTCATAGGGAAGGGCGCGCCTAACAAGGCAGGCGGTCACGATGTTCACGGTGCGCCTTTAGGCGCAGTTGAAATCGCCGCCATGCGCGCGCAAAAAGGCTGGACTGCCGCGCCATTTGATATCCCGGACGAATTTGCGCAGGCATGGGATGCGCGTGCAATCGGGAAGGTGCGTCAGACGGAATGGGATAGTGAATTCACCGCTTATCAAGCGGCTTATCCTGAGTTGGCAATGGAGTTGACGCGACGCAAGGAAGGGATTTTACCAGCCAGATTATCCGCTGCGTTTTCACAGCTCATCGACAGCGATGGCGCGCTGCATAAAAAAGTGGCCACCCGTAAAGCCTCGCAAATTGTGCTCGAACATATCACGGCCCTGCTTCCCGAATTTTTTGGCGGATCGGCAGATTTGAGCGGTTCCAATCTCACCAATGTCAAAGCCTCGGTGTGGGTCAATCATCATGGTAGCGGCAATTACCTGAGTTATGGCGTACGCGAATTCGGCATGGCGGGCATCATGAACGGCATGGCGCTGTACGGCGGTTTCATTCCTTATGGAGGCACCTTCATGGTCTTCTCCGACTATTCACGCAATGCAATCCGCATGGCCGCATTGATGAAGCAGCGCGTGATTCATGTGCTCACGCACGACTCTATCGGATTGGGAGAAGACGGGCCGACGCACCAACCTATCGAGCATGCTGCCAGCCTGCGCCTGATTCCGAATAACCGGCTCTGGCGACCATGTGACGGGGTGGAAACGGCCATCGCGTGGCAAGCCGCAATCACACGCACTGATGGCCCGACCTGTCTTGTGTTGTCGCGACAGGCATTGACTCCTTATTCACGCACTGCCGAACAGATCGATGCTATCGCTCGTGGCGGATATATCTTGCTGGATTGTTCCTCGCCGCTGGTAGTGTTGATTGCGACCGGTTCGGAAGTGGAAATCGCGACATCCGCCGCCGAGAAGTTAGCGCAGGAGGGCGTCGCGGTACGTGTCGTGTCGATGCCCTGCGTCGAGCTGTTTTATGCGCAGGATATCCACTATCGCCATCATGTTTTACCCGTCGGAATTCCACGCGTCAGCATCGAAGCCGGCGTAACGTGGTACTGGCGTGCGGTCGTCGGAGAAAACGGCATTGCTCTCGGTATCGACACGTTTGGCGAATCGGCTCCGGCAGGGCAGCTCTACGAACATTTCAATCTCACGCCTGCCCATTTGGCAGAATGCGCACTGACTTTACTTAAAGCCTGGTGATGAACGATCTCAAGCGATCCGGGCGCGGCTAGATCGGCCAACTTGGCGCATCGTCGCTTCATCTGCGTCGCCACACTTTTCATATCTGATTGCAACAACACATACAACAACACATCAAGGAGATGACATGTCCCTCGTATCACTACGTCAATTGCTGGACCATGCCGCCGATCATCAATACGCGGTGCCCGCGTTCAATGTGAATAATCTGGAACAAATTCTGGCGATCATGCAGGCGGCGGATGCCTGCGATAGCCCTGTCATTTTGCAGGCTTCTGCCGGGGCCAGAAAATATGCCGGTGAAGTTTTCTTGCGCAAAATGGTAGAGGCGGCAGTGGAAACGTATCCGCATATTCCACTGTGCATGCATCAGGATCATGGCGGTAGTCCGGCGGTTTGTCAGGCGTCGATTCGTTCAGGATTTTCCAGCGTCATGATGGATGGCTCCTTGATGGAGGATATGAAAACACCTTCTTCCTACGATTACAACGTTGACGTCACGCGCAAAGTGGTGGATTTTTCGCATTACATTGGTGTGTCGGTCGAGGGCGAACTGGGCTGTCTTGGCTCGCTCGAATCGGGTAAGGCGGGAGAGGAAGATGGCTCCGGGGCCGAAGGAATTTTGTCCCACGATCAATTGCTGACCGATCCGGCGCAGGCGGCGGACTTCGTTCAAAAAACCGGCGTGGATGCGCTGGCGATTGCGATTGGTACCAGTCACGGCGCTTACAAATTCAGCCGCAAGCCGACCGGCGATATTCTGGCGATTAGTCGCATCAAGGAAATTCACGCGCGCATTCCCAATACGCATCTGGTGATGCACGGTTCATCTTCTGTGCCACAGGAGTGGCTCGATATCATCCGTCAGTATGGTGGCGACATAAAGGAAACCTATGGCGTGCCGGTGGAAGAAATTCTGCAAGGAATTAAATACGGCGTGCGCAAAGTGAATATCGACACCGATATCCGGCTCGCAATGACGGGGGCGATGCGGCGCACGATGGCGCAGCATCCATCGGAATTCGATCCGCGTAAATTTTTTAAAGATGCCACGGCAGCAGCCAAGGACATCTGTCAGGTGCGCTTTGAAGCGTTTGGCTCTGCCGGGAAAGCATCGAAAATACAGGTGACGCCATTGGAGCGAATGGCGCAACGATATGCCAAAGGTGAGCTGCTTGCCGTTGTCCGTTGAGAATTCATATCCTCTACCGTAATGCAGTGTGACACTCCAAGGCAAGGCTGACCAAGCGGTACGTCTTGCCTGTTTTACGTTCTCCATAGCGAATTAATTTTCCTCTGACTACATCGCTCTGACTCACGCCTCTGCGCATGCGACTTACTTCACAAAGGGCATCATCATTTTGATATGCCTCCGCCGCTAGAAAGCGAGAGACTTCTTTGCTTTTTGGCGAGAAAAAGCAAAGATGGCTTCCACTTTGGCGGGCCCATAGTACTCATCACTCCTCGCACTACCGCCCTTCCCATTACGTATTGAATGTGCCTCAAACCCCGGCTTTACTCCTTGCCGAGGGGAAGAGTCATGGTGCGCGCTGCGCATTGAGGAAGTGGATTGACGCTCAAATCAGCATGGGCACAATTCTTGTATGCAATAGTAAAAAAATTACACCATCACCGGAGACCACCATGCCCGAATCTTCCCTGGCATTGACCAGCTTAATGGCGTTTGCCGTTTTGTTCGGTATTAAGCACGGCTTTGATGCCGATCATTTAGCCAGTATTGATGGACTAGCGCGACTCCAGTCGCGTCATGGGCGAACGCGTCTGGCGCGTCTGTGTGGACTGCTGTTTTCGGGTGGGCATGGCGTAGTGGTACTGGGTGCGGCGTGGATGTTTGCGTGGTACGGCATCGGCCGCTTGCCGTATTGGCTGGATTCTTTGGGCATTTGGATTTCCATTATTTTTCTTTTGTCGATCGGCATGATTAATCTGCGTAATGCATGGCAACCGAAAGATGCTGCATCGGCACCACGGATGTCGCCCATGGCAAACTGGATTATGCGTTTGTCGGTCCCGCATGGTGTGGGCGGGAGTCTGATGGTGGGGGCTTTATTTGCGCTTTCACTGGATGCGATGACGATTGCCGCCTGGTTTGGTTTGGCTGGAAGTCTGCATGGCGGGATGTCTGCGACGTTGATATTAGGCCTGTGTTTTGTATTAGGAATGGTGGCGACGGATACGGTGAATGGATTGGTTGTTGCCAGTCTCATCAAGCGCAGCGAGCACTTTGTGCAGCAGGCCGGTCGGCTATTTTCCTTGCTGGTCGCATGCAGTGCGCTGATCGTGGCGGGATTCGGCGCAGCGAAATTTTATTCAGAGGCGGTGGACTCCTGGGCCGACGGCAAAGAGCTGATGGTGGGTTTGATGGTGCTGGCGATTATCTTGATCGGGTATTTTGCAGCACGGAGTCTGAATCAGGTCGGCACAAGAAAATGCGTGCAGGTCATTGAAGACGGCCATTGAAGGGGTCCATTGCAGGGGTCCATTGAACGCAGCCATTGAACGTAGCCATTGAACGTAGCCATTGAGCCTGCCATTGATACAAGGCCTCTGGAAGCAGGCCTGAGTTGGCATCGTCCTTACGCTTATTCAGAGACGCCATCAGAGTTCGACCGATCATGGCGCCGCATCGTCATCATTAACGATGAACTTCCCATTGTTTCCGTATCCAACAAGATATACGGCGTGAACATGCCGGAATCAGATTTTCAGTCCGTATTTTCTTTGCGGTGAAAGGCAATCTTCATTTCAGCCTCATTTCATCACGTCACTCGGTTGCATTTTTTACCCGCTTCTATCCTGCGCCGCACCATGGCGGCAGCCGGTCAACTTCTTTCCACTTTGCACTACGTACTGATTAGACAGATCGTTTTATCAATGCGGAAAAGGGATGGGCAGCCCTGAACCCGACAACGCAGATTTTTTACCCGCGCTTTATTTGTCCCTTATTTGTCTTTTATTGTTATGGCATGAAAGCTGCTCATCAACTAATACCCAGCCAGAGCGTTGTGCGATTGCAGCATCCGCAGTTTCACTCGGTCGGCATTCAATAACTTAAAAATACGGTGAAAGCCGAAGGAGATTTGAAATGAATGAAAACATGAATGAAGATATGCAAAGCCAGAAATTTTCAGGCGCTCCAATCAAATAGTGGGTTGTTTTAGGCATTCAAAATAGTATCGGCACACCTGAGGCCGGTTTATTTTCGACCAACTTTTGATGGGATTAAAAGCATATGAAAAAGATCAATGAAATCCTCGATCGCTACCATTCCGACAGAACCCGTCTAATGGATATTCTCTGGGATGTCCAGCATCAATGGGGTTACATCCCGGATAAAGTGCTGCCTGCTATGGCGGACAAACTCGGCACTACCGAGCAGGACATCAGGGAGACTTATTCCTTTTACCATTTCTTCCTCGGCAAGCCTGCAGCCAAGCATCACATTTATCTCAGCGATACGGTCATCGCCAAGATGCACGGCTATCAGGCTGTTTTTGATGCGCTGGAAAAAGAGACCGGCTGCGTCTTTGGCGCACATGAAGAGGTCGGCCCCTTTTGCCTGGAAACCACTTCCTGCATCGGACTAAGCGACCAGGAACCGGCCATGTTGATTGGCAAAGAAGTATTTACCCGCTTAACGCCTGAAAAAATTGCGCGGATTATTCATCGTTTGAAAAATGGTGAAACACCTGCGGAAATCGTCAATCCTAACGGTCTGGCAACTGACACGCTGGCGTATGTCCACACCATGGTGGAATCCGGGATTCGCAGCAAAGGACCGCTGTTTTTTCAGGGGAAAACTGATTTCAAATCCTTGCTCAACAGAGTCATTTGCAGCCCGCCGGATGTGGTGACTAAAACGGTTTCCGAATCGGGATTGCGCGGGCGCGGAGGCGCTGGATTTTCAACTGGCCTGAAATGGCGTCTGTGTTCCGACAATGAGGAAAAGACCCGCTTCGTTATCTGTAATGCCGATGAGGGAGAGCCGGGCACCTTCAAAGATCGCGTTTTATTGATGGAGTCGCCACAGGAAGTCATCTTTGGCATGATCACCGCCGGATATGCCATTGGCGCGCAGGAAGGGATTATTTATCTGCGCTCCGAATATTTTTATCTTAAGAATTATCTGGAAAAGCAGCTGGCCGAGTTTCGTGCCGAAGGCCTGCTGGGCAAGGCCATTGGTGGCAAGCCGGAGTTCAATTTTGAGATTCGCATCCAGATGGGCGCAGGCGCTTACATTTGCGGCGATGAAACTGCCTTGATTGAATCGCTGGAAGGCAATCGCGGTACGCCGCGCGTCAAACCGCCTTATCCGGTCAACATGGGTTATCTCGGCAAGCCGACCAGCGCGAACAATGTAGAAACTTTTGTTGCCGTGACCCACATCATCGACAAAGGGGCTTCCTGGTTCAAAGCGATGGGTACCGCTGAATCCGCCGGCACCCGGCTTCTGAGTATTTCCGGTGATTGTGATGCGCCGGGAATTTATGAAATTGAATGGGGCATCACGCTCAATGAAGTGCTGAAAAAAGCCGGTGCCAAAGATGCCTGGGCAGTGCAGGTCAGTGGCCCCTCAGGCGAATGCGTCTCGGTAGAGAAAGACGGCGACAGAAAAATCGCGCTGGAAGATCTCTCGTGCAACGGGTCCTTCATGATCTTTAACCGCTCGCGCGACTTGTTGGGGATCGTCAGGCAATTCACGCAATTCTTTGTCAATGAGTCATGCGGCATCTGCGTTCCCTGCCGCTCCGGTAACGTCGATCTGTTCAAGAAAATCAATCGCGTCATTGATGGCAAGGCCTGCCAAAAGGATCTCGATGAAGTGGTGGTGTGGGGAAAACTGGTGCGCAAGACCAGTCGTTGCGGGCTTGGCGGAACCTCGCCGAAACCGATTCTGACGACGCTGGAAAATTTTCCGCAGCTCTACCAGGAAAAACTGGTCAAGCAGGAAGGTCCTTTACTGCCTTCATTTGATTTGAAGGAAAGCCGCAGAGGCTATCTGGAAGCGATCTCTACACTCAGCGATAGGAGCACTTCATGATTCAAATCACCATAGATGGGAAAAACATCAACGCCCGCAAGGGCGACAATCTGGTCGATGTTGCGCTGGCAAATGGCGTCTACATTCCTACGCTTTGCTATATGAAAGGTGAGCCATGTCTGGGTACTTGCCGGGTGTGCTCGGTGAAAGTAGGCGGGACTGTCGCCGCGGCCTGCACCGTTCCTGTTTCGCACGGCATGGAAGTCGTGGTCAACGAGCCGGAAATCACCGATATGCGCAAGGCGCTGGTGGAAAGCCTGTTTGCCGAGGGCAATCATAACTGCCCGAGTTGTGAAAAAAGCGGACGTTGCGATTTGCAGGCGGTGGGTTATGAAGTGGAGATGATGGTATCGCGCTTCGAATATCGCTTTACGCCGCGGGTCAGAGACTATGGCTCTGAAAAAATCCTGCTCGAACGCGACCGCTGCATTTTCTGCCAGCGCTGCGTGGAATTTGTGCGCGATGAGGAAACCGGTAAAAAAATCTTCAGCATCAGTAGACGAGGTGCCAATTCACGGATTGAAATCAATGAAGAACTCGCCAACAAGATGACGGAAGAACAGGTTGCCCGTGCGGTTGATCTGTGTCCGGTCGGCACCATTGTCGAGAAAAAAATCGGTTTCAACGACCCGATAGGAAAACGGAAATTCGATATCAAGTCCATCCGTGATCGCGCTTTAGAGGGAGCCATGAAATGAGTAATCATTCTTTGAAAAATGTTGATCCCGCTGACAACGTCATGTTCAGTCACGATTTGCCGAAGACCCCGGTGGATGCCGAATTTCTGGCAACGCAGGAGGGGAAAATCAAGGTGTCGATGATTGCCCTTGTCGGTTGCTGGGGCTGCACGCTGTCGTTTCTCGACATGGATGAACGCATATTTACCCTGCTGGATAAGGTCACGATATTGCGTTCTTCGCTGACCGACATCAAACGTATTCCCGAGCGTTGCGTGGTCGGCTTTGTGGAAGGTGGCGTTGCCAGCGAAGAAAATATCGAGACACTGGAACACTATCGCGAAAACTGCGACATTCTGATTTCGGTCGGCGCTTGCGCCGTCTGGGGTGGTGTGCCTTCCATGCGCAACATGCTGCCGCTGAGCGAATGTCTGGATGAAGCCTATATCCATTCCATTACCGCCGTCCCCGGCGTCATTCCCATCATTCCTAATCATCCTGATCTGACTAAGGTAACGACCAAAGTGTATCCCTGCCATGAAGTGGTCAAGATGGACTACTTCATTCCCGGATGCCCGCCTGATGGCGATGCAATTTACAAGGTGCTGGACGATCTCGTGAATGGCCGGCCAGTGGATCTGCCTACCTCAATGAACCGTTACGACTGAGAGAAATTATTATGAGCAGAAAATTGATTATTGACCCGGTCACCCGCATCGAAGGTCACGGCAAAGTCATCATCCAGCTCGATGACGACAATAAGGTCGTCGATGCAAAATTGCTGGTGGTTGAATTTCGCGGTTTTGAAAAATTTATTCAGGGGCATCCGTATTGGGAAGCGCCGATGCTGTTGCAGCGCATTTGCGGCATCTGTTTTGTGAGCCATCATTTGTGCGGTGCCAAGGTGCTCGATGACATGATTGGTGTCGGTTACTCGACCCACAATCTGATTACGCCAACAGCGGAGAAGATGCGCCGCTTGGGTCATTACGCGCAGCAATTGCAGTCGCATGCCACCGCCTATTTTTACTGCATCGTGCCGGAAATGGTGCTGGGGATGGATGCCGCGCCAGAGAAACGCAATGTGCTGGGACTGGCAACCGCCAATCCTGAACTGATCAAGCGCGTTGTCATGCTTCGCAAGTGGGGGCAGGAACTGATTCAGGCGGTATTGGGTAAAAAAATGCACGGCATCAGTTCGATACCGGGCGGGGTCAACAACAATCTCACGGCCGAGGCGCGAGACCGGTTTATCAAGGGCGACAACAGCATTCCGAGCATTGATCAAATGCTGGAATATGCGATGGATGGTTTGGAGTTGTTCTATGACTTCCATGAAAAAAACCGCGCCATGGTGGATGGTTTTGGCGATGCGCCGGCATTGGATATGTGCCTGGTCGATGACAATGGCGACGTCGATTATTACCACGGCAAAATGCGCATCATCGATAACGACAAGAAGATCGTGCGAGAACTCGACTATCACGATTATCTTGGTCATTTCTCTGAAGCGACGGAGGAATGGAGTTACATGAAGTTCCCTTTCCTCAAGGAGCTCGGGCGCGAAAAAGGTTCGGTCCGTGTGGGGCCATTGGCGCGGGTCAACGTCACCAAGTCGTATTCGACACCACTGGCGCAAGTGGCGCTAGAGAAGTTCCATGCCTACAACAAGGGCAAGTCCAGCAACAAGGCGCTGCACACCAACTGGGCCAGAGCCATTGAAATATTGCATTCGGCCGAACTGATTAAAGAACTGTTGAATGACCCCGATCTGCAAAAAGATCAATTGCTCGTTACCGCAACAGAGTCGATGTGGACGGGCGAGGGCGTCGGCGTCGTGGAGGCTCCGCGCGGCACACTGCTACATCATTACAGGGCAAACCAGGAAGGCAATATCACTTTCGCCAATCTGATCGTTGCCACGACACAAAACAATCAGGTGATGAATCGCACCGTGCGTAGTGTGGCGGAGGAGTATCTGGAAGGCGAGACGGAAATCACCGAAGGCATGATGAATGCCATTGAAGTGGGTATTCGCGCATTTGATCCCTGCCTCAGTTGCGCCACACATGCGCTGGGAGAAATGCCACTGGAGGTCACGCTTCTTGATGCGAAAGGAAATCAAATTGATGAACGCCGGAAGTAAACTCACGCTCGATTATTTCGATAATGAGGCCTCCCTGATTTATGGCATCGGCAATATTGGCCGTCAGGACGATGGACTGGGATGGGAATTTATCGATTGGTTGGAAACGGCCTCTGTCTGCACCAAAGCCGAGAGAGTCAAGTTCTATCAACTCAATCTGGAAGATGCCGATCTGATCAGTCATCAACAGCGCGTCTTGTTTGTCGATGCGTCAAAAGAGGTGAGCGATGAGCGCTTTCGCTTTTATAAGGCGGAGCAAAAAATGGATTTCAGTTTCACCTCGCACGACATGTCGATAGAGACCATCATGGCCACTTGCTGGCAGTGTTTTGCGAAGATGCCTGAAGTCTATGTGCTCGCTATTAAAGGTTATGAATGGGAATTGCAGATTGGTTTGACGGACGAGGCGAAAAAAAACCTGCGTCTGGCAAGCAGTTATATGCAGCGCGGTACCAGCGTCGCGGCACCAACAACTGACGATCGCTTGCAGTACGTCATTGGCGGCGCGTAATTCCTCACGTACTTGATGCATTACCAGGAGAAAAATAATGAAATCAAATATAGATGAAATCGCAGCATTGATCCACAACGCCCCTATCGGGAAATATATTGGCGAGAGTGGCGCAAAGATACTTGCCGAACGAGCAGCACAAAAGATCGATTTGGACGATGATGAGGTGCTGTGTGAAAAAGGTATTTCCACCAACAGCTTTTATATCGTGACAAAAGGACGGCTGGCCATTACCAGCGACGTTAAAGATAAACAGACGCCTGCGATTTTGCATGTCCTCGAAAAAGGCGATCTGGTAGGAGAGCTTAGTTTCATTGACGGATCGGCGCACCCGGACACGGTTCGTTCCTTAGGTCGTTCCTGTGTGATCAGCTTTAACAAGGCGGACATCGATCCCTTGATCAATGACAATCCTGAGCTGATTTTCAATTTCATGCGCGCCATTATCAAGCGTGTCCATAGCACCTTAACCGCAATTAACCGCCAGCAAAACGAACTGTTCAGCTATATACAGACAGGCGGAAGAGGCCGGCTGTAAACACTGATTTCCCCTTCATTTCAAGAGCGAGTGTCCTTATGCACGAGGTAAGTCTTGCCAGCGGCATTTTGAAAATTGTCGAAGCGGCAGCGTTGCGCGAGCAGTTCGCTCGCGTGAGCTTGCTACGCATCGAGGCGGGCGCCTTGGCGGGAGTGGAGGAGCGTGCATTGCGTTTTGCTTTGGAAGTGATGGCGCGCGATACCTGTCTCCAGGATGCGCTCATTGAAATCGAAACACCGCCCGGTGAGGCCTGGTGTAGTGAATGCAGCGCCACCGTCAATATCATGGCGCGCGGCGACCCTTGCGGGCAGTGTGGCAATTATCAGCTGCGGCCAACTGGCGGCACTGAGTTGCGGGTGATCGAGATGATGGTGGACGATTGATGGTGGACGATACATGAGGGAATGCATAAGCCGCATGGCTACATAAGCCACATCGCAATCAAACAGGAGATAAATTATGTGTGTTGTTTGCGGATGCAGTAAGGAAGAAGGCCCCGGCCAATCGGGACTAATGCAGCATGAAGACTCAGTACATGAGCATGACCACGACCATGCGCATGGTCACATCCATAGTCATGCACATGGACATGCGCATGATGAAGCTTCCCGTCATGCGAAGCACAGCCATTCACATGAGCATGTGGCGGTCGATGCAGCGAGCGGCGATCTGCATTTCGGTGCCGGACTGGCGAAGGTATCGGTGCCGGGAATGAGTCAGTCGCGCGCGATTCGTCTGGAGCAGGATGTGCTGGGTGAAAACAATCGCCATGCAGCGCATAACCGGGAGCATTTTTCCGGGCACGGCATTCTTGCGCTCAATCTGGTATCCAGCCCCGGATCGGGAAAAACCACGCTGCTCTGCGCCACCATCGAAGCATTGAAACTGCGCGCCGGCGATTTGCCGGTTGCCGTGATTGAAGGCGATCAACAGACTAGCCATGATGCAGACCGCATACGCGCAACAGGCGCACCGGCCATTCAGATCAACACCGGCAAAGGTTGTCACCTGGATGCGTTGATGGTCAGTGATGCATTCTCGCGTCTGCCTTTGCATCATCACCATCACCACCACGACGATCATGCGGAAACAAGCGGTCTTGATGAGGGTAATCATCAGGGCGGCATTCTATTCATTGAAAATGTGGGCAACCTGGTCTGTCCGGCGATGTGGGATTTGGGCGAGTCGGCGAAAGTCGTGATTTTGTCGGTGACGGAAGGCGAGGACAAGCCGCTCAAGTATCCCGACATGTTTGCCGCAGCCCGTTTGATGGTGCTCAACAAGACTGATTTATTGCCCTATCTGCAATTCGATGTGGCGCGCTGCATTGAGTATGCCAAGCGTGTTAATCCGCAAATTGAAGTGTTGCAGTTATCCGCGTCGAACGGACAGGGCATGTCGGCATGGCTGGACTGGATTGAGGAAGGACACCGCAGTTTGATCGGTTCGGAAGCGTCCTCTTCGCCAGTATTGGCGGACCGTATTGCCGCTCTTGAAAACGAATTACATGCACTCAAAGCGCAAGCAGGAAGAGATTGAGCATCTTGTTTCAGCCTCTGCCATCGACTACAACGACGTCAATCGCAGCTTCGAGGACGATACTCGCCTGCGGTGCCTGGCTCAAAAATACCGCCTGTCTGTTGCGCAGCGACGGCGTGTGTTGGTCTCCCGTGCATGGGGATCTGGGGGACCCCGCTAATCGACTGGCCCTGGAGCAGTCAGTGGCGCAACTGGTGGTGCAGGCAAATGGTTCTATCGTTGCAGTCGCGCATGATTTGCATCCGGATTTTTTCAGCACGCGATTGGCGCAGCGGATTGCCGGAGAGCTCGGTGTGCCGGCAATGGCGGTTCAACATCATCATGCGCACATCGGTGTGTTGATGGCCGAATATGGATTGCAGGAGCCGGTAATCGGTCTGGCGCTCGATGGTGTCGGGCTGGGTACGGATGGCCTGGCTTGGGGCGGGGAACTGTTATTGGTAGACGGAGCTTCATGGCGGCGTATCGGCCATCTGGGTGCGCTGGCATTGCCGGGGGGAGATGCGGCAGCGCGTGAGCCGTGGCGAATGGCGGCAGCAGTGCTGCATGCATTGGGACGCGGCGATGAAATTGCGAGCAGATTTTCAGCCAGTGTCGGAGTCATGGCCGCACGCACGGTGCAGACCATGCTGCAACGCGGATTCAATTGTCCGCAGACCACCGGTGCAGGCCGCTGGTTCGATGCCGCAGCGGGTGCGCTCGGCATTAGCGTCAAGCAAAGTGTTGAAGCCGAAGCGGCCATGGCATTGGAAAAAATGGCCGCAGACTATTTGGTAGCGCATGGCGAGCCGGAGAACAGCGGATGCTATGTGCCGGAGGCTAACGGCAAGCTCGACTTGCTGCCGCTATTGGCGCACTTGTTTGCCTGTGAGGATAGTGGCGATCCGCAAACCGTAGCGCGTGGCGCAGTATTGTTTCATCTGGTATTGGCGGATGCCTTGATCGCGTGGGCCGATCAGGCTGCTCGATTGCACAGAGCAAAAATCATTGCACTGGGTGGAGGGTGTTTTTTCAACCGCATTTTGACTGAGCGCCTGGTCAAAGGATTGAGCCGACGCGGATTGAAGGTATTGCTACCGAAAACAGTTTCTTGCGGGGATAGTGGCTCGGCGCTTGGTCAGGCGTGGGTAGCACGGCAGCAATTGCAGGCGGATTGCGCTCTGGCAAACCAGGAACCGCTGATGATGTGACTGGGTGGCGCCATCGAAGGACGGTACTCAACACTCTTCATCAGGGACTTCTCCATAATTTTTAAATGAGGTAATCCAATGTGCTTAGCAATCCCGGTTTTGGTGGTGGAAATACTTCCGAATCAGCAGGCAGTCATTGATCTCGATGGCGTGCGCAAGGAAATTTCCATTGCACTGCTCGATTCTGTTGAAGTAGGCGATTATGTGATCCTGCACGTTGGCTACGCGATTGGCAAACTCGATGCGGAGGAAGCCCTGAGTACGCTGGCCTTATTTGGTGAGTTGGGAATGATCAAAGCCAGATCAGAGGAGGTTTTTCTGTAATGAAATATATCAACGAATTTCGCGATGGCGACATCGCTCAAAAAATCGCCGACCGTATTGCGGCTGAGGTAGATCCGGCACGCAAGTACAGTTTCATGGAATTTTGCGGTGGCCATACTCACGCCATTTCGCGTTACGGCATCAGTGATTTATTGCCAGCGAATGTGCGCATGATTCACGGCCCCGGTTGTCCGGTTTGCGTACTGCCGATTGGCCGCATCGATCATGCGCTTACCCTCGCGCTGGAGCGCAATGTAATCGTCTGCACTTACGGCGACACCATGCGCGTACCGGCTTCCGGAGGGGTCTCGCTGACCAAGGCCAAGGCCCGTGGTGGCGATATTCGCATGGTGTATTCGGCGATGGATGCGGTGCGCATCGCAATGGAAAATCCGGATCGCGAAGTGGTTTTTTTTGCGATCGGTTTTGAAACCACCACCCCGCCGACGGCATTGGTGATTCGTGATGCATACGCGCGCGGCCTCGATAATTTCAGCGTTCTCTGTTGTCATGTGCTGACGCCGTCTGCCATCACGCATATTCTTGAATCGCCCGAAGTGCGCGATTACGGCACCGTACCGATAGATGGTTTCATCGGCCCTGCGCATGTCAGCATCGTGATCGGTTCCGAACCGTATGTGCATTTTGCAGAAGCGTATAAAAAGCCGGTAGTGATCGCCGGTTTCGAGCCGCTTGATGTGATGCAGGCGATTCTGATGCTGGTTAGGCAGGTCAATGAAGGTCGCAGTGAAGTGGAAAATGAATTTACGCGCGCGGTAACGTCGCATGGCAATCTTCGCGCGCAGGCAATGGTGGCCGAGGTGTTTGAACTGCGTCCCTCTTTTGAGTGGCGTGGATTGGGCGAGGTGCCGTTCAGCGCCTTGCGCATCCGATCCACGTATGCGCGTTTCGATGCCGAAACCCGTTATGACCTGGCTTACAAGCCTGTGCCTGACAACAAGGCATGTGAATGTGGTGCGATTTTGCGCGGGGTGAAAGAACCGGCCGATTGCAAAATATTCGGCACGGTGTGTACGCCGGAAAATCCTATGGGTTCCTGCATGGTATCGAGTGAAGGCGCCTGCGCGGCGCATTATTCGTATGGCCGCTTCAAGGATATTGCCGTGGTAGCCGCATGAACACGATCGTTAAAAAAAGCTACGTCAGATCGCTGGATTTCAAAAAAGGCTGTATTGATATGGGGCATGGCGCGGGTGGTCGTGCGTCGGCCCAGCTCATCGAAGAGTTGTTTCTTGTCGCCTTCGACAATGAGTGGCTGCGTCAGGGTAACGATCAGGCCAGCTTTGCCGCGCCAGTAGGCCGCATGGTGATGGCAACCGATGGGCATGTAGTGTCGCCCTTATTTTTCCCGGGCGGCGATATTGGTTGTCTCTCGGTGCATGGCACCATCAATGATGTCGCCATGTCCGGCGCTAAGCCGCTTTATCTTGCCGCCAGTTTTATTATTGAAGAAGGCTTTCCGCTGGCGGATTTGAAACGCATTGTCGAATCGATGGCACAGGCGGCGCGGGAGGCCGGCGTGTCTATCGTGACCGGTGATACTAAGGTAGTGGAACGCGGCAAAGGTGATGGCGTATTCATCACGACGACCGGTGTGGGCGTGATTCCGTCGGGGATTGTGATCGACGGTGCCGCAGCGCGTCCCGGTGATGTGATTCTGGTTTCAGGAACGATGGGCGATCATGGTGTGGCCATCATGTCCAAGCGCGAATCTCTCGATTTCGAAACGGAAATTAAATCCGATACCGCTGCTCTGCATGGACTGGTGGCGCATATGTTGGCGGCCGTGAGCGGAGTACATGTTTTGCGCGATCCTACACGCGGCGGTTTGGCTACCACGCTCAATGAAATCGCCAAGCAGTCCGGTGTCGGCATGATGCTGGACGAGGCAGCGATTCCGATTTCTGCGCAAGTGGATGCGGCCTGTGAATTTCTGGGACTCGATCCCTTGTACGTCGCTAATGAAGGCAAGCTGATTGCGATCTGCGCTCCTGAAGATGCCGGGTTACTGCTGGCGACCATGCGCACGCATCCCTTGGGCGCGCAAGCAGCTCGGATTGGCACGGTCACCGATGACCCGCATGGCTTCGTGCAAATGCGTACGCGTTTTGGCGGCCGCCGCGTTGTTGACTGGTTGTCCGGCGAACAGCTGCCACGCATCTGCTAAACCTGCGTCTGGCGTTTTTCATGCTTTTGAATGTATCGCCATTTTTTTCATTTCACCCCGGCGCGCCTATTGCGCGTTATGATTTTGTACATAAGACGCCGCATGCATGGACGCCACGCCATCTGGCGATACATCGCAATGCTATTTTGAAGAAATCCGGCGTCTACATATGAATAATTCTGAGGGAAGCAGCCTGCCGACGGTTCTTGTCGTTGACGATGAAAAAGGCTCGCAGGACGCCATTCGGCGCACCTTGGAAGAAGATTTCACGGTGTTGATGGCGGGCTCTGCCGAGGAGGCGCGGGCCTTGCTCTCGCAGCATGAAATAGCAGTGATTTTGTGCGATCAGCGCATGCCGGGAACGACCGGCGTGCAGCTTCTCAAGGAAGTGCGCGAGCGCTGGCCGGATGTGGTGCGTATCATCATCTCAGGCTACACCGACACCGAAGACATTATTGCCGGCATCAACGATGCGGGCATTTATCAATACGTTCTCAAACCCTGGATGCCGGATCATCTGCTGGACGCCGTGCGTGGCGCAGTAGAAGCGCGTATCTTGCAGCTCGACATGCATCGCCTCGATCTGGAACTGCGCACCAGCACCTCGGTATTGCGTGCGCGTGCGGAAGGCAAACGCACGCTCTTAAAATCCACTTTCGATTTCGACCGCATTATCCGTGTGGCGGGCAGTCCTATGGATGGCATTTGCGAATTGGCCGCGCGCGTGGCCCGTTATGATTTATCGGTCGTGGTACTGGGCGAATCGGGCACGGGGAAAGAGTTGCTGGCACGGGCCATACATTATGCAAGTCCGCGTGCGGAGGCGATGTTCGTCATCGAGAACTGTGGTGCGATAGCGGACAATCTGCTCGAGTCCGAATTGTTCGGTCATAAGCGCGGTTCCTTTACCGGCGCGTATGAGGACCATATCGGCATTTTTCAGCGCGCCGATGGCGGCACCGTATTTCTGGACGAAATCGGCGACACTTCTCACGCGTTTCAGGTCAAGTTGTTACGGGTATTGCAGGAAGGGGAAGTGCGTCCGGTTGGCGGTACGCGAACGATTCCCATCAATGTGCGCGTGATTGCAGCCACGCATAGGGATCTGGAGCAGGAAGTGCATGCTGGCCGCTTCCGGCAAGATTTGTATTATCGACTGGCCGGCATGACACTGACCATGCCACCGCTGCGCGAACGTCCTGGCGATATCGTACCGATTGCTGAGGCCTTACTGGCACAGGCCTCACAGGAACTCAAAATGCCAGCGCGACGTTTTGCGCCGGATGCAATGGCGAGCCTGATCACTTACCCTTGGCCGGGCAATGTCCGTGAGTTGCGCAACGAAATTTATCGGGCGCTTACTTTGACGCTCAATGAAAACGCAGAGATTGATGCGCAGGCATTTTCCAGCAAAGTGCTGCAAGGTCATCCTGCGATGACAGCCGGCATAGAGGCGGCGGCAGGGATAAGCGGCATGCGTCAAACCGGCACCTTGCAGGAGCGACTGGAAGTGGTTGAGGCGGCCATTCTTAAAGAAACCCTGCTGCGATTTCGTTGGAATAAAACACACTCGGCCAAGGAGTTGGGCCTGTCGCGGGTTGGATTGAGAAATAAAATGCTACGGTTGGGACTGGAGAAAAAATAATGGCTTCAGAAACATTTTCCCGCAAGACCCCCGCTTTCAACGTGCTATGGCTGCAGTCTGGCGGCTGTGGCGGTTGCAGCATGTCCTTGTTGTGCGCGGACACGCCGGATTTTTTCGGCGCGTTGAGTGATGCAGACATCAACATGCTGTGGCATCCATCGCTGTCGATCGAGAGCGGTGCCGATGCCGTGCGCATCATGCAGGCTTGCATAGACGGACGCATTCCCCTGCACGCGCTTTGCGTGGAAGGATCGATGTTGCGCGGGCCCAATGGAACCGGGCGGTTTCATATACTGGCAGGTACTGGCAAGCCGATGATTGAATGGGTGCAGGCTCTGGCGGCTGTCGCTCATTACACGGTGGCGGTCGGCACCTGTGCTGCTTATGGCGGGATTACTGCGGCAGGTGGCAATCCTACCGATGCCTGCGGTTTGCAATATGAAGGCGATCAGATCGGTGGCTTGCTGGGTGCAGCTTATCGCTCAGGTACCGGCTTGCCGGTTATCAATGTGGCGGGTTGTCCGACCCATCCGAACTGGGTGCTGGAAACGCTGATGGCGCTAGCGGCCGATCTGTTCGATGCGAGCCAGATGGACGCGCTTGGACGACCGCGTTTTTACGCCGATCATCTGGTGCACCACGGCTGCACCCGTAATGAATATTATGAGTTCAAGGCCAGCGCCGAAAAGCCATCCGATCTGGGCTGCATGATGGAAAACATGGGCTGCAAGGGTACGCAAGTGCATGCCGACTGCAACACGCGCCTGTGGAATGGAGACGGTTCCTGCACCCGTGGCGGTTACGCCTGCATCAGTTGCACCGAACCGGGATTCGAAGAGCCGGGCCATTCTTTTCATGTCACGCCAAAAATTGCCGGTATTCCCATCGGCCTGCCGACCGATATGCCGAAGGCCTGGTTTGTCGCGCTGGCCTCGCTTTCAAAATCGGCAACGCCCAAGCGCGTGAGAGAAAACGCGACAGCGGATCATCTGAAAATTTTGCCGGCTATTCGCAAGACCCGATTGAAATGAGGTTCTTATGGCGCGATTGATTGTCGGCCCGTTTAATCGGGTAGAGGGTGATCTCGAAGTGCGTCTGGAAGTGGTCGATGGCCAGGTTCAGAGCGCGCATATCAATTCGCCTATGTATCGCGGCTTCGAGCAGATTTTGTTGAAGAAGCCGGCGATGGATGCGCTGATTTATGTGCCGCGCATTTGCGGCATTTGCTCCGTATCGCAGTCGGTCGCATCGGCCCGCGCGCTCGCCGATGCTATGGGCGTGACGCCGCCGCCAAATGGTGCGCGTGTGACCAATCTGATGTTGGCCACGGAAAACATGGCCGATCATCTGACGCATTTCTATCTCTTTTTCATGCCTGACTTTGCCCGCCCTGTTTACGCGCAACAGCCGTGGCATGCAGCAGTGCAAGATCGATTCACCGCGATGCAGGGACGTCACGCACGGTTGGCGCTTGCAGCGCGTCAGCGTTTGTTCACCTTGCTCGGCACACTCGGCGGGAAATGGCCGCATACGCAGTCGATCCAGCCGACGGGTTCATCGCGCGCGGTGGAAGCGGCAGAACGGGTGCGACTGCTGGCGCGGGTGCGTGAATTCAGGGCCTTTCTGGAGCAGACACTGTTTGCTGCGCCACTGGAGCAGATCTCTGCCATCGACAGTGAAGCAGCACTGCGACAATGGTATGCGACGGCGGCACCGGACAGCGGCGATTTCCGCTTGTTTCTGACGCTGGCATGGCAACTTGAATTAGACCGGATGGGCCCGGGCCCGGGCCGGTATATGTCCAATGGTTCGTATCCCTCGCCGGATGGCGGCCTGACTTTTGCACGCGGAATCTGGGACCAGGTGAGCGATAAAGTGCAGGCACTCGACACCGATAGTATTAGCGAAGATGCGACGCATGCCTGGCTCTCTGATGCAGGTGGTGCGCGTCATCCCGCTGATGGGCTGACTGTGCCGGATATCGACAAGCCCGATGCCTATACCTGGAACAAGGCGCCGCGACTGGATGGTCGCGTGATTGAAACAGGGGCTTTGGCAAGGCAACTGGTGGATGCGCATCCACTGATACGCGATGCGGCGATGCGTTGCGGCGGGACGGTGTACACCCGAGTGCTGGCACGCTTGCTGGAGTTGGCTCGGGTTGTGCCTGCCATGGAAGAGTGGATAAAAAATCTGCGTACCGATGAGCCTTACTTTGTCGCGCATGCCCTACCCGATGATGCGGTCGGTATGGGCTTGACGGAAGCAGCGCGCGGTAGTCTGGGGCACTGGATCGCGATTCGTAAAGGAAAAATTTCCAATTACCAAATCATTGCACCGACATCCTGGAATTTTTCACCGCGAGATGCGCAAGGCGTTCCCGGCGCACTGGAAGCGGCATTGGTCGGTGCGGCGGTTTTGCCGGGTGAAGATACGCCGGTGTCGGTGCAGCATATCGTGCGTTCATTTGATCCGTGCATGGTGTGCACGGTGCATTGAGTTTGACAACTGAGTGTGGCAACTGAGTGAGCCAATTGAGTGTGCTACCTGAAAGTATCGCCGCCGACTAAATCTTGATCTACTTGCCGGATTAAAAGCATGTCTCATACTGAATTGATTTCTGCAGAAGCGCCCCCCCCAAGCCCCGATGTTCGGCCATCACAGGTCGAAGGTATCGACGAGGCGACGTGGATGGAGGTGATCCAGAAAATGGATGAGGTGTATTCGCAGCTGGTCAATGACGAAATCGTTTTGGAGGAAAAAAACGAGCAGCTGGAAAGTTCACAGCAATTTATTGTGAGCGTACTGTCGGCGATGTCGGATGTGTTGGTTGCCTGTAATCGGATTGGCGACATTGAAGAAACCAATACCGCCCTGCGCGAACTGACCGGGCTGGACCAATCGGCTTTGCATGGGATGTCGATCTACAAGTTGCTGGCGGACTCTGCGAGCATTGACTGCATTCGACAGGTGATTGAGCAAACTACGCCGCAGCGCATGAGCAAGGTAGTGGAGATTAATCTGATCCATCCGCTGCACGGGCCGATGCAGGTCGATGTGAATTGTACGCAGCGACTCGATGGTGCGGGCAAACATGCCGGTTATGTGTTTGTGGGTCGCCCGATGGGGGAAATCAAGCGTGCTTATCAAGAGTTGAGTGAAACCCATGAGGAACTCAAGCGCACTCAGCAGCAATTACTCCATTCAGAAAAAATGGCGTCGCTCGGTCGACTGGTGGCGGGCGTCGCCCATGAGTTGAATAATCCCATCAGTTTCGTGCTGGGTAATGTGCATGCCTTAAAGCGGTATAGCGAACGGCTGGCCTTGTACGTGGCAACACTGCATGAGAGTGCGCCCAATGCGGTGGCGGCACCGATGCGTGAGAAGTTGCGCATCGATCACATCCTCAATGATCTGCCCTCCTTGATCGAAGGCACTCTGGAAGGGGCTCAGCGCACCACGGATATCGTTAATGGTCTCAAGCGATTTTCTGCGGTTGATCGTGACGAGCAAAGCAAGCTTGATCTGAACGGAGTCATTGAGCGAGCCATTCATTGGATAGGGAAGGGCGCTGCGCCTACCTTTACGGTGCACTGGACGCCAGGTGCAGAATTGTTCGTGATGGGAAATACGGGGAAATTATTGCAAGTGGTGATGAATCTTATCCAGAATGCCTGCGATGCGGCATCAGATACCCGTACCGCCGCGCCGCAGTTATGGATTACTGCGCAAACGAACGATCAGCTTGTTTCTATCTTCCTGCATGACAATGGCAGCGGCATTTTTCCGGACCATCTGTCGCGCATATTTGATCCGTTCTTCACGACGAAGCCGGTAGGCAAAGGCACGGGTCTGGGCCTTTCCATTAGTTACGGGATTATTGAGCAGCATGCTGGAAAACTGTATGCGCGCAATCATCCTGAGGGTGGCGCAGAGTTTGTGATTGAACTGCCTTTGGTGACGGCGAATTGAAAATGGCTCGCTGCCAATTCAATTCGCTTCATCTTTCCGCCAGGCTAGAGCGATGCTGCTGTGGGAGTTGCTTGCCGTCGTGGTTTGACTAAGGTGCGGCTCTCCGCAACGGCGGCATGAGCGGATTGCAGCCGCTCAAGTTGGAGCTGTGACACATCATTTTTTTTCGCGGAGTCGCTGCTGCTGCTTTTCCTGCGTTTTTTGTCTGTTCTGCTTATTTTCAAACAGCGTTATCGCGTCTTTTTTCGCTTGCTCGGCAGTGCGTAACTCAGGACGCAAGTCGTGCCGGATAAAAAAGTTCGCGTCTTGTGCATCCACTACCAGCTTGATTGCCGCAGCGTCATCAAGTTCATAGAGTTCAGTGAGGATGGTGGTTACCTCATCAAGAAATACTTCGTAGGTCATGTCGGTCATGAATTCAATCCTTGTTGTTACTTATTAAAAACGGAGAAGAATTACTCCACCGTCACAGATTTAGCCAGATTGCGTGGCTTATCGACATCCGTTCCCCTCGCCAGTGCAGTATGGTACGCCAGCAACTGCAGCGGGACCACATGCAGAATTGGTGACAGCACGCCGTAGTGTTCCGGCAAACGGATTACATGCACACCTTCGCTGGAAACGAGGCAGGAATCGCCATCGGCAAACACATACAGCTCGCCACTGCGTGCGCGTACTTCCTGCATGTTCGATTTGAGTTTTTCGATCAGGGCGTCGTTCGGGGCGATCACTACCACCGGCATTTCATGCGTTACCAGCGCCAGAGGGCCGTGTTTCAGTTCCCCTGCGGCGTAGGCTTCGGCGTGGATGTAGGTGATTTCCTTGAGCTTCAGTGCGCCTTCCAATGCAATCGGGTAATGCAGGCCGCGGCCTAGAAAGAGTGCGTTTTCCTTGCGCGCAAAGACCGATGCCCATGCCGCGATCTGTGGTTCGAGTGCGAGGACGCTTTGCAGTGCGGCCGGTAAATGGCGCAAGGCTTTCAGATGCGCGGCTTCTTCGGTATCGCTGAGACGGCCTTTGCTTTGCGCTAATGCCAGCGTGAGCAGAAACAAGCCCACCAGTTGCGTAGTAAATGCTTTGGTCGAGGCCACGCCAATTTCAACCCCCGCCCGCGTGATGTAAGCCAGCGCGCATTCGCGCACCATGGCGCTGGAGGCGACGTTGCAGACCGTCAGCGTGTGTTCCATTCCCAGCGATCGTGCATGTTTCAGCGCGGCGAGCGTGTCGGCGGTTTCACCGCTTTGCGTAATGGTGACGACCAGTGTCGCGGGATTGGGCACACTGTCGCGATAGCGGTATTCACTGGCGATTTCGACATTCACTGGCAGTTTGGCAATCGATTCCAGCCAGTATTTGGCGGTGAGTCCGGCGTAATAGCTGGTGCCGCAAGCCAGGATCAGAACCGAGTCTATTTGTTTGAATACGCCGGCAGCACGGTCGCCGAATAGTTCGGGCATGATGCCGGCCACGCCTTCCAGCGTATCGGCAATCGCGCGCGGTTGTTCGAAAATCTCTTTCTGCATGTAGTGCTGATAAGGGCCGAGTTCGGCGGCGTTAGTGTGGGCTTGCACGGTGCGGACTTCGCGTTCCACCGGCTTGCCGTTGATGTCGACGATCCAGTAGCGCTGCAATTGCAAATCGACGACGTCGCCTTCTTCCAGATAAATGATGCGGTCGGTGGTGCCGGCCAGTGCCATGGCATCGGAAGCGACAAAATTCTGCCCTTCGCCGACGCCGACAATCAGGGGCGAGCCGAAGCGGGCCGCCACGACACGGTGCGGTTCATCAACACAAAATACGGCAATCGCATACGCGCCGGTGAGGCGTTTGAGCGCTTGTTGCACGGTTTCAAACAGATCGCCGTTATAGAGATGGTTAACCAGATGCGCGATGACTTCGGTATCGGTCTGGCTTTCGAACACATAACCAGCCGCTTGCAGTTCGGCGCGCAATTCTTCGTGGTTTTCGATGATGCCGTTATGCACCAGAGCGATACGGTTGCGTGAAAAATGCGGGTGAGCGTTGTGGGTGGCGGGTGCGCCATGCGTAGCCCAGCGTGTGTGGCCGATGCCGGTAAATCCAGCCAGATGGGAGTTGGCTACTTGTTGTTGCAGGTCGGCCACGCGCGAAGTACTGCGAGAGCGTTCCAGTTTTCCATCGACATACAGGGCAATGCCGCAAGAGTCGTAGCCGCGATATTCAAGCCGCTTGAGACCTTCCAGCAGGATGGGAGTGACGTTTTGTTGCGCTACTGCGCCGACGATGCCGCACATGAGATGCCTTGTGTAAATGGAGGTAATGGCGAATCTTAGCGCGGCGACGGTGAAATAATCTGTCTAATATGTATCATTTTAGGGGTAATAATTCACAAAGCTAGCAGTATGGAATATTATTTCAACAATCTATATTAATTCGCTGATAATTTCTAACATGACATTCCCTCTGGACGATTTGGATCGACGTATTCTGAACGCCTTGCAAGACAATGCCGGGCAGACCAATCAGCAACTGGCTGAGCAGGTGCATGCCTCGCCACCGACCTGTTTGCGGCGGGTCAAGCGATTGACCGATGCCGGGGTCATCGCGCGGCAGGTGGCGCTGGTGACGCCGGAAATGGTCGGTGCGGCACTGACCGCGATTGTGGAAATTACGCTGGACCATCAGGGTGCCGAGCGGCAGCAGGAGTTTGAAGCGGTGGTCGCGCATGAAGCGGCGGTCTTGCAGTGTTATCGCGTATCGCCGGGACCGGACTTTGTGGTGATCGTGCAGGTGGCCGACATGCCTGCTTATCACGCGCTGGCACACCGATTGTTTGCCACGCAAAAAAACGTGCGCAATGTGCGCAGCTATTTCAGCATTTATCGCAGCAAATTTGAAACGCGCATTACGGTGTAAAGGGGCGTTGGCAGGGAGCGGTGTCTTGGATGCTGTGCATTAAAAACGTACGACGAATTGCTAAGAGTCAGGGCTGTCGCGACGGCAAAAAAGAGAAGGCCCGCCAGAGCAACAATACTGGCGGGCCTTTTCAATTCGCTTTTATTCCGGCTTCTTGATCTTCACCGGCCGCACCCAGTTCGGTAGTGACATTTGTTTTGCGCGCGAAAGTGTCAGCGTTCCGGCTGGCGCATCGCGTGTCAGGGTCGTTCCTGCGCCTATCGTCGCCCCTTTGCCGACACGCACCGGTGCGATCAGTTGTGTGTCGCTGCCGATGAAGGCATCGTCTTCGATTTCGGTACGCGATTTGTTGACGCCATCGTAGTTGCAGGTGATGACACCCGCGCCGATATTGACACGCTCGCCGATAGTCGCGTCGCCGATATAGGCAAGGTGATTAGCCTTGCTCCCAGCGGCGATCCGGCTATTTTTGATCTCGACGAAGTTGCCGATATGAACAGCATCTTCCAGCACGGTACCCGGACGCAAGCGCGCATACGGCCCGATCTGGGCAGAGGCGCCGACGCTGGCATCCTGAATATGGCTGAAGGGCTTGATGACGGTGTTTTGTCCGATGCGTGCGTTGGCAATGACGCAGTGAGCGCCGATGCTAACGCCATCCGCCAGTTCGACCTCCCCTTCAAAGACGCAATTGACATCAATGCTGACATCCTTGCCGCAGCGCAAAGTGCCGCGCACATCCAGTCGCGCCGGGTCGAGTAGCGTTACTCCTTGTTCCAGCAGGGCATGAGCGACACGATGCTGGTGCACGCGCTCCAGCTCGGCTAGTTGTACCTTGCTGTTGACGCCAAGAGTTTCAGCGACCGTGTCAGGTTGCGCTGAAACAATTTCCATGCCGTCGGCAACGGCTTTGGCGATGATGTCAGTTAAATAGTATTCGCCTTGCACATTGTTGTTCGACAGCGTTGCCAGCCATTGCTTGAGTTGCCTGGTGGGCGCAACGATGATGCCGGTGTTGACTTCGTGAATGGATCGCTGCGTTGCAGTCGCATCCTTGTGCTCCACAATAGCGACGATCTTGCCGTCTTCCCGTACGATGCGGCCGTAGCCGTCGGGCTGATCGAGTGTGACGGTCAGGATGCCGAGCTTGTCTTTGCCCGCGCAATCCAGCAGACGTTGCAATGTGGCACTGGTGGTGAGCGGAACATCGCCGTACAGGATCAGCGTCGGGACATCATCGGTTGCGTGTGGCATGGCTTGCAGAACGGCGTGGCCAGTGCCTAGTTGCGGTTCTTGCAGCGCAAATTGCAGATCAGGTGAGGTGAAGCGTGCCGGCACTGTGTCGCCGCCATGGCCGTACACTACGCACAATGAGGTCGGTGCAAGTGTGCGTGCTGTATCGATGACGTGCTCCAGCAGGGGCTTTCCTGCGAGAGGGTGCAAAACCTTGGGCAGCGCGGATTGCATGCGTTTGCCCATGCCGGCGGCGAGGATGACGATGTTCATAAGTTGGCGCGCAAGTAGAGAGACAATGGAATGCGTGATTAAAGCGGGGAATAAAAGAGCCCACTGCAAAAGGAAAGTCTAGCATGCGGGGTGGGCGCGTCTTGCGCTGCGGGCTCTGGTGAGCGAGGAGGCTTGTATGGCGAGTACCGCCACATAAGCCTCCTCCTATTAATAACGCAAACGATTACTCCTCATCCATCCCTTTTAATATGTCATCCACAATGAATTTTGCGCTGCCATGCGAATGGGGGGCGATCTGCTTGATGATGTCAAGCCGCTTCTCTTTGAGCGGGTCTTCTTTGTTGACGCACAGCATTTCCAGATAAGCGACGACATCTTCAAATACATTGGCGCGATACATGCCGTTCTGCAAAATCAGACCTATTTCATTCAGTGGAAAATGCCCTGGATTCTCAGTCCAGATAATCGGTTTTTCGGTCACCATGTATTCGGCAAAAAAACCAATGCCATCGGTGATCATGATGTCTGAACCCCAAAACATTGGAATGTAGTTAGCGCCTGTAACGAGGGCTGTATTAGGCAGCGCAACGAATTCTTTGAGATAGGAAAGGAGTTCTTGTTCTTTCAGTAATCCGTAAGAGACGAGTTTGTTAAACAGTGCAGGATGCGGTTTCAGCACGATCTGCAAGTTGGGGCATTCACGCGCAAGCTGCAGAAACTGCAGGTAGTTGCTCATGAATGTCGAAAAGAACAACCAGTCATCTGTCAGGCTGTGATGCGGGGCCCAGATGATGCGGATCGAATCTGCTTCTTCTGCGATTGGCCAGGCGGCATTGTCCTTGCCTTCGACGATGCGATCCAGTTTTGCCGAACCGGAAACGGCGAGATTTCCTTTTGAAACTGAATATTTCCAGGCGTCATAATGGGCGGTTGTTTCACAGTAAGCACGCCAGCAACTACGCATGAAATAGAGGTTGGACTGGCCGACTCCGCCCATATTAACGACACCGAAGCCGTATGACACGTAGCAAATTTTGGCGAAGTCGAGTTCATGAAAATGGAACGATGAAGGGATGCTGATATCCCATGGCGACTGGCGGAAAATGATGTCCGGATTCATCAGTTTCAGCATTTCCAGATCATTCGCGTGGTCATCGCTATTCATGAAGCGGTAGGGATGGATGCCGAGTTGCACCAGGCCCTGGTGATTAATTTCCTCTTGTGCAAATTGTTCGGCATTCAAATAATCGCGATTGAGCGTAATGATAATCGGGTCGAAGCGCTCATGTTGCAGCATCAGGGTGTAGACCTCATGCAGGGCATCCCAGGTTTCTACGCTGTGAACCAAAAACACTACGCGGATGAGTTTTTTTCCGGGGCGCGGAAGACCACGGGCAATCAGGGAAGTGGTCGATTTGAGCTTGAACAGCGAGGTATGCACCGGCTGTAAATGTCGTTGAACCGCATTGTCAATCAGGTTGGCATCGCCGCCGGTGATTTGCTCCTTGAGGACTTCAACGAGCTGCTTCAGACTATTTTCCAATGCGTCGAGCCGGGAGTTGGTCTGGGTCAGTTTTTTATCAAGCAAGCCGAGGTATTGCAAGGATTTCGCGTCGTTTGAACTCATGGATGCATCCAGTAAAAATAAAAAATAGGGAGCTGTGCTGTGCGTGAACGCGGAGATGCCGCGGCACAAAGACGAACGATGATGAATAAGGTCGGCATTCGTCAGGTAGGCGTTTCAGCAAAAAAAAGCTGGATCGCATTGGTGATGATGTCGATTTGCGGATCACTCAAGCCAGGCCAGCTGGGCAATGACAATCCACACTCGGCGATGCGGTCTGCGGCTGGAGTAGGCCATGTCGCATCCGCATACATAGGGAAGCGTTGCACCGGCAAAAAGACTGGCCGCGATTGGATCTGCCTGTCGAGAAGAAATTGCGCCAAGGCATCACGAACCGATTCGCTGGATAAAGTCATGGAGATCAGCCAGCAGGCGCTGGCGCTGTCCGGAACTTCGGCCTGGAAAACAATCGGCAAATTACGGAGTTCCTTTTGATATTGATCTCGGATATTGCGTTTGCGGGCAATGAATTGATCCAGTTTTGCCAACTGAGCGATACCGATGGCGGCCGATACATTGGTCATCCGATAGTTGTAGCCGACCATTTCATACCAGAAGCGGCGATCCAAGGGCATGCCATGACTTTTCAGTTTGACGATGTGTTCATGCCAATTGGCATGGCGGGTGATGACCATGCCGCCTTCGCCAGTGGTGATAGTTTTGTTTTTATAAAAACTGAAAATGGCGGCATCGGCATGGATGCCAACCTGCTCACCTGCATAAGTAGTGCCAAGTGCTTCCGCGCAATCTTCAATCAATAATAAATGGTGGCGTTCGGCCAACTCCTGCAGCTCGCGCAGGGGGCAGGCATGCCCATATAAATGCACGGCAATGATGGCTTTGGTACGTGATGTAATCAGTGGCTCGACTTCTGCGGCACCCATTTGCCAGGTGTCAGGATTGACGTCGGCAAAAATTGCTTGCGCGCCGGTATAGCTCACGGCATTGGCGGTGGCGACAAAAGTCAGTGAGGGAACAATGACCTCATCCCCTGCGGTGATGCCGGCAGTGAGCATCGTGAGATGCAAAGCACAGCTGCCGTTGGCAACGGCGATGGAATGCGGCACGCCAATTTTTTGGGAGAAGCCGGCCTGGAATTCATTGATTTCGATGTTGTCATTGAACCGCTCTCTGGACATACAGAGAGCGACCGCATCCGTTTCTGCTTGATCGAAAAATTGTTCGTAAAGGTAAATCGGCAGGTGCGTATTCATCATCAATTTTTTTTAAATATCCCACGTAAGAAGGGAAATGCCCCACGACAAGCCAACACCGAAACCAACAAGTAACAAACGATCGCCCTGTTTTAGCGTCGGCATCAAGCCAGCCAGCACCGTTGGGATCGAAGCTGAGACAGTATTGCCGATATCTTCCAGAATAACCGGAAACCGCGCGGCATCGATGCCCATTTTTTTGCGCAAGTGCTCCAACATATATGCATTGGCCTGATGAAATACAAAATACGCAATATCCGATTTCTGTAATTGCTGTGCGGCCAGAAAGGCATCTAGCGCAGCCGGAATACGTTCGATTGTGAAATTGAATATGGCCGGGCCGTCCATATGAATCTGGCGCGCTTTGTCGGCATCGTGTGCCATGGCCGAGTTATGCGCGATGAAATCGGCATAGCCTGCACCATCCGTCCCTAACTCGATTGCGCCGATGGCCGCGCCGCCGGGTTGCGCTGAAATCAGTGATGCGGTCGCGCCATCACCGAATAGTGCGCGGGTAGATAAATCCTCTTCCAGCAGCAGCTTGGAGTAGGTATCGGCATTAATCAGCAGTACATTGGTCGCCACTTGCGAGGCCACCAGTGCGCGTGCGACATGCAGACCGTAGACAAAGCCGGAGCAGCCCATGTTGATGTCGAATGCTGCGCAGCTGGTCGGCAATCCAAGCGCGTGCTGCACTTTGCACGATGTCGACGGAATCAGGTGATCAGGGGTTTGCGTGCAAACGATCAGATGGTCGATATCTTCGGGACGAATGGCGTGCTGCGCAAACAGCGCCTGTGCGGCGCCGATAGCCAGGGACGAAGTCAGTTCGTCCGCAGCGGCGATATGGCGACGATAGATGCCGGTTTTGGCTTCGATGCGGCGCGGATTCCAGTCAGGATATTTCAGTGCCAGATCGTCGTTGCTCTCTATTGCAGCGGGCAAACAGACTGTGATGGCGCGGAGGTAAGCCGTATTCATGCTTGCCGCCGTTCGATGACCTTGGCCGGATTGCCAAACACGGTGGTGTGGGCTTCGACATCCTTGATGACCACGCTGCCAGCACCGATGATCGCTCCATCGCCGATTTTGATGCGCGGCAAAATCGTGGCATGCGGGTGAATGGTGACAAAGGAACCGATTTCCACTTCGCCGCCAACGAAAGCAAAAGCGTTGATAGCGCAGTATTTTCCTATGCGCGTATCGTGGCCAATCACGTTCATGCCGTGGATTCGAGTGTGCGCGCCGATACTGACGTTGTTTGAAATGCCGCTGTTGCCGATCAGTGCGATACCGCTTTCGGGCGATAGCGCCGAATCGAGAACAGCTAAAGGAGAGATCAGATTGGCAAAGCGAGCGCCTGCTTTTTCTAGCGGGTCGCTCAGAGAAAAGCGCAATGTGGAATCGCCAATCGCTGCGATGTAAAAAGCATCGGAACGTGGCTGGTGGCCATCGATGGGGCCGAGAATGTCTGGTCCGGTTTTGGCGTTGTCCAGAAAACCAATGACCTCGAATGGCATACCGTGCAGACGTATCAATCCACGTAATTCATAACCGAAGCCGCCGGCACCGATGATGATCAGCTGTGGAGCGGAGGTGGAGCTAGTCATTGCAGCGGCTCCTATTCAAATGGCCGGATGATCAAATCGGAGGGGACTCATTGTCCAAACGCCTGGTCAGTTTCGTTCAGCGAAAAGAAACATTTCTCCGGCAGTTTTACCAGCGCACTACCCCAGGACAGGCCGACGCCGAAGCCGGACAACAGGACCAATGGCGCGTCCTGCAACTGTCCGCCATGCGCGCACAGCGTCAAGGGAATCGATGCGGAGCTGCTGTTGCCGTACTGTTTCAGTGTCGATAGCGCACGTTCCTTCGGTGCGCCTATCTTCATCCTGACCGTATCGTTGATGAGTTTGTTCGCTTGATGCAGGACGACGTAATCGACATCCCCTATCGGCACGCCGGCAGTGGTGAGCAAGGTGTTGATCGACAGCGGTGCTTCACGAATGGCGAAATTAAAAATGTCCGCGCCTTGCAAAACCAGTTGCATGGCATGGCGTGTCGTGCCATCGGCTTGCGGCACAGGCTCCAGCAGTTCTTGGGTGATAGGAACACGCGAGGCGCCATAGCCCGACGGCACAATGATCGCGCCATAACCGGCACCGTCGTTCATCAAGTGGAATTGCATGGGCGCATCGGCGTCGCTCAGTTCCAGCGCAGTGGCGGTGCCGGCATCGCTGAACAGCGGCCATGACCCCTTGTCGGTATACGCGCAGCTTTTGGTGGAAACATCACCGACGAGCAACAGCGCGCGTTTGATACCGAGCGACTTCATCAGGCCGCTCACGATGGCCAATCCATACGGATAGGCGGAGCAACCCAGATTCACGTCGAAACAAATGCAGCTCTGGTTCAAGCCCAGTTTATTTTGCAGCACGATGCTGGTGGCTGGCACCGGATAGTCGGGAGATTGCGTAATCAGAACCATCATTCCGACATCCTGCTTTTGCCATTCAAGCCCCTTCAACAGGTCTTCAGTCGCAAAGGCGCACAAGTCGGACGCGCATTGCGCGGCATTGGCGACGCGGCGTTCTTCGATGCCGGTAATTTTGGCAAAGCGCGTTCTTTCCTCTGGGGTCAGAATTTCGTAATTCTCCGTGCGCTCAATCCCTTTAGGGACGACTGCCGCGATGCCGCGTATGGCTACACCCGCAATACTGTACATATCAGTCCTTCTTTGTTTGTCGTGTCACAGGCTGCGACCACCATCGATGGTGATCGTTTGCCCGGTAATGAAACTACTGCTGTCAGAGATCAGATAGGCGATCAGGTCGGCCACTTCGGATGGTTTTCCGTAGCGTTTACCTAAAGGATATTTTTGCATGTCGGCCTGCATGGCTTCTTCCGATAATTGGGAAAAATAATTCAGCACCATCTCCGACGAAATCGTTGCCGGTGCGACGCAGTTGACCCGAATACCCTTGCCGCTCAGTTCTGCCGCCAATACTTTTGATGCGCCGACAAGCGCCGCCTTGGTCGTTGCGTAAGCCAGACTGCCTTTGACGCCGCCGGCAGTACCGTTCGTTGAAGAAAGAAAAACGATGGAACCGTTATTCCTTAATTTTTTCGCATTCGTGATTTCCACGGCCAACACGACGGGTGTGATCAGATTAATCGCCAGCGTTTCATCGAATACTTTACGGTTAAAAAATTTGATGGGATTACTTTTGGTGATGCCGGCGGACATGACAAGTCCGTCCAATGCCGGCAGTTGGGACACCAGCTCGGTTAATTTGTCTGGATCGCCGAGGTCGTAAGAAATGACGGTGCATTGCGCGCCGTAGGAGGCACTTAATTCGGCCAGACGCTCTGGATTGCGGCCAACGGCAACAACATGCGCACCAGCAGCGATGAATCGCTCGACGCAGGCATGGCCGATGCCGGAGGTGGCACCGGTTACCAGTACGGTTTTATTTTGACAGTTCATAGAAAGCGCCGGTAAGCGTCGTGAAAATGACGGATGCGCAATTCGTTTTCACAAAGCGTATAAGCACCTTGCGCGGAGAGCAGGCCGATCTGATTGGATTCCAGCATCAGGCGGTCTTCTTCCAGTGTTTGTGCGGTCAGATCAATGGCACTTTGCATGAACGAGTCGCGCAGGCCGGGAGTGAGTGCCAGCATTTTTTCGGTTGGGTAAAGACGGTAATGCAGGACACTTTCGTTTGTGCTGACCGGCATGACGTTGGCGACGTAATACACTAGTTCGCTACCGATGCTGAGAAATAAATTGGGAAAGATATGCAGATGCCGATATGCCGGTGTGATGTTGCGAACGATGCGCAGCATTTGCTTTGCGCTCGCTTCATCGGGATAGTGGGTTACCGCAGTGTCGTATTCACTGTTGAGCGGCACTGGTTCGACGCGACCGGTGGAAGAGTAACCGGCCTTGCTGAAGGTGGATGCATGCACAAAGGAGACATGATAGGAATCCAGTACGTTTTCAACGATCAGTTTCCAGTTGCATTGATGACGGATTTCGCCACGGAAAAAATGACCGCCTGCGGGCGTTCCCATTTGCGTGAGCAGTCTGGCGACAGTCTGACGACGAGCAGGATCGGCTTGCATGAGGAACTGGAAGCCGTGAATGTCTTCGTGCGGCGCAGATGTGAGACGGATATCGTCGGGCAGATTCTTGAAGGTGTTGCGCAAAGGGATGAACGATGCGCCACCATCGGCATCGTAAGTCCAGCCGTGGTAGCCGCAGCGGAATTTCCGGTTGCCGAATCCCGGCGGGTCGATCAGATTGAATCGGTGTCGGCAGACATTGTCCAGCAAACGATTTTGCGCGCCGATATTGCGCAGCGTGTAGCTGCGTTTCCCTGCACGGAAACTGTAATAGTCGTCGGCTGCCGGGATATCGTTTTGATGAGCGATAAACATCTGTCTCGAAAAAACTTTTTCCAGTTCTTCGTCGAATATGGCTGGATCAATGTAATTGTTAATCGGGATGGACATCTGCGCATTCTTTATTCGGGGAAAATATTTTCCGCTACATCGGGCAAGGAACTGTTCATCCGTATCCCTCATTGCACCGGCAATGCGGCCGGTGTTATTTGCTCCGGCTCAGGACGATCTGATGTAGCTCTGCCACTGTGCTGGTGTTTTTCAGATCGTCGCCTGTGATGGCGACGTCATAGGTCGCGTCGACCATGGCGATGACGACCAGTATCGCCAGCGAGTCCCAAATTTCCAAATCTTTGAATACGGTGCTGCCAGTGACTGTTTCTGGTGGGACTTCAATTGCGTCGGCGAATTCGGCGGAAAAATTATCGATACTCATAAAAACCTCTGACGATGATGTGGGAATGGCGGCGCGCTGATCGACCGCCACGAAGTAATGAGGAGGTGTATTAGGTTAACGACACTTTACGCCATAAGTTTAGCGCTGACGGAGAGTGGCTTAGCCTGAGCCGGAAAGACCTGCAATTATCCAAAGCCCTGAAAAAAATCGATCTGCTGTTCGCTGAGTTCGCGCAGATCTTCATTGTTCAGGTATGCGCTATACCACTGAGCAGTGAGTTCGAGCGCGGTATGCAGCTCCAGCTTGGGCATCCAGTCGAGATGTTGTCGCGATTTGGAAATGTCCAGCCGCAGAAAAGAGGTTTCGTGCGGTGCTTCGGCGGGGGCGGCGAGGATAATTTCCGCCGTTTGGCATTCGTTTTTTTGCAGCGAATGGTTGAAGGCGGCGCACAGTTGGCTGACGGTTTGCAAATCGGAATCGGCGGGGCCGAAGTTCCATCCTTCGGCATATTTCCTGCCCGATTCGTAGAGCCGCTGCGCCAGTTGCATATAACCAGCCAGGGGATCAAGCACGAATTGCCATGGGCGTATCGCGTGCGGATTGTGAATCATGATCGGCTGATTTTTTTCCAGCGCGCGGATGAGGTCGGGGATCAAGCGATCCGTGGCGAAATCGCCGCCGCCGATCACGTTGCCCGCGCGCGCAGTGGCGATGGCGGTCTGTGAGCTGCTATTCGGGCCAAAAAAGGAGCTGCGGTAGGAGGCGGTGACTATTTCTGCCGCACCTTTACTGCCGCTGTAGGGGTCATGTCCCCCCATTTTTTCTTCTTCGCGATAGCCCCAGACCCATTCGCGGTTTTCATAGCATTTGTCACTGCTGACGATGACAACCGAGCGCACGCTGGGCGTGTGTCGTACCGCTTCCAACAAATGTGCCGTGCCCATCACATTGGTGGCGAATGTTTCGATTGGCGCGGCATAGGAATCGAGCGCGATAGCTTGCGCTGCCAGATGGAACACGATGTCTGGCTTGGCTGCGGCGAGGATATCGCGCAGGTATTGCAGATCGCCGATGTCGCCGGTGGTAGTGGTGGCGCAGTTTTGCAGCCGTGCCAGGTGAAACATGCTGGGTTGGGTGGGGGCCGGGAGTGAGTAACCGTGCACTTCGGCACCGAGCCGGTTCAGCCAGAGCGTAAGCCAACTGCCCATGAAGCCGGTGTGGCCGGTGATGAATACTTTTTTGCCTTGCCAGAATTCTTGGATCATGGGATTGCTTTCCACTACACTTGGTAGAAAATCTGGCGATCTATCGGGTAGTTCTGCGGAGGGAGTGATGCGATTTCTTCGATGGTGCAGGTGTCCGCAGCTTCGGTTAGTGTCACGGCTTTCATAATTTTTATTCTGTCCGATAGTTCAAATAGATGAGGCAAAGACAATGCATATTGTCGATCTGGATTAAATCATGCAACTTCCTTGCTTCAATCTCTGATCAGCGGGGTGTTTCATGCTCATTCCGTCCAATATTACTCAAGGTAGGGCTAGGCGGGCGATCTTGGGGAGGAGCCTTTGCAGGAGGGGTAATAAATGCGACTGTTTTTTCCCCAGGGATCGACATTTGATTGCATGCGGTACGATTGCCGGTATGAAATCAAAATTCCTTGTTAATAGTGAGAGAATCAGTGTGCTAGATAAAAGAGCAGATTTATTTTTTCAGGTACAAAAAACGGTTTTTTGGCAGTGAAGGAGTGCGATTCGTATGAGTGTCCGAGGACAGGCTTGGTTTAACGAAATGCTTAAAAAGCTGAGGCATCCTTACAAACGGACTTGGATAATTTTAAATCCTGCCTCCATAGGTGAAACCGTGACTGTGTGCGCCCTCTCCGACGCTTTCGTTAAGGCGCACGGCTACAGCATTACTATGGTGGTGCAACCGCATCATCTGGCGATTACGGAGATGTATCCGAATCGTTTTGAGCAGGTTCTTGTGGAGGATCGTGATGTCATTTTGGAAATCATGAGGCATTGCCCCCCTCACCAATTTGACATTGACGTCCCGCTTGCGGGGTTTTTTTACAACCTTGGCGATGCCCGAGCAGATGCCATTTCTTACCTGTTCAAGTATCCAGGTCGCGGAGGCCTTACTTTTACTGATACTTATCGCCACATTTTCAAGTTGCCATGGGATGCGCGCCTTGAGCGACCTATTGTGCCAGTCGAGTGGATGGATCAAGCGCAGAATTTTGTAACTATGGCTGGGATTGATACTCAACATGCGATCATCCTTTTCCCCGCAAATAATTCTGCGATAACGCAATTCCCTGATATTTTTTGGACAACGCTTGCTGCAAGGCTCAATCAAAACGGCTACCAGGTACTTTGCAACATGAAGGGGGGACAATTTCAACCCGACACCATGCCGATTGCGGGCACAATTCCTATTGATGTATCGATGCAGCTCGGCCTTCCATTAATCAGTTTAATTGGGAAGGTCATCGGGGGAGCTAATGGGATGTTGTTTTGGCAAGCGATGGGTGGGCTGTTTGACGAGATGACGGTTTTGTTTCCGATGACCGCCAATGATGAAGATGTTCTGCTCAATGAACGGATCTATCCGGCACATCTCTCTAAAATGCAATTTATGGCACCAGAGGTATGCGTGGATATTCCATTTTCTGAATTTGGAGTCCCGTTTTCTGGTTCCGAAAAGGAACTGATTCGGCTGGCGAGATCCATTGCTGATCAGTCATTAGGCAATCCAGACCGTTTTCAACGCTATTCAGCCGATGGAAGTGATTACATTAGTGGCAATGCTCAATGGCTTCGTGCTCTCATTGCGCCGATTCCAATAAGGCAGTCATAAACCCCCCTTGGTATTTCGCTTTTTGAGGTTAAAGATCGAGTCCTCAATGATCTGCTCTATAAAATGATGACTAATTAAATCGACTGAGATTCCCTACATCGTTACTGTAACGGAATCTCAGTGAGCTATCACCGCCGATGTTGGTTTGTGATGTTTGAAAGCACGGTATTTTTAGGTTAGAAGCTAAGGTTTTAAAAATTCATAATATCGACTAATGCTTTCCCCATCATGTATGGACGGTACCTGCGAAATACTATTGGTGACTTTTGTTGATGTTTCGATAAATTCGAAACCAATAGATTCAATCAGCGCTATAAATTCTTTATATGACCAAGCATTTTGATGGTTAAAAACAATATTTTCCTCTCCTTCAATTTCAATAACTTTATTAACGTAAGTCATTGCTATGGAGTGGGGTGATATATCTTTTTCTAAGATAAGGCGATTTTCAGAATCTGAAATTTTGCATGGGCCATGGTAGGAATTATCTTGTTGGATGTCAGAAAAATGCTGGTATCCATTTCTTTTCCAATATCCGCAAAAAATCATTGCAGCAAGTCTTTCATATGAAAATGGTATGCCTGAATTTTCCCACATTTTTTTCAAAGGAACGATGTTCCAACGATCGGGATTGACACTTAAAATTTCATTGTCAACACCCCGTCTAAACTCATCCAGTACTGCATCAAAGTCAGGGAGTTTAATTACTAGTTTGCCGCCATTATTTAATACTCTATACGCTTCCCGAATTAATTTATTTACGACAGAATCATTTAAATGTTCTAAGCAGTGAGAAGAGTAAACGACATCTGCATATGAGCTAGGATAAGGTAATTCAGTATGAGAATGAAATTTTATTTTTCCTCTTATGTCCCGACTAAATTCATCATAATTTATCCAGCCATTTTCCGAAAACCAAGACCCTCCGCCTAAATTAATATTGCGGATATTTTCATGTTTTATAAATTCAGAGTTACTTGAATACTCGAAGTCATTGACTTTTCGGTATTTCAAATCAAAAAATTCTTCAAATTGAGCCGTTGACGGAAGAGGCACCCTTGCATTATGTCCCGCAGTAACGTAGTCAGTAGTGGTAACTAATGATGGAATTATCGTGATTTCAATCATTGGCCTACAGTCACTAACTTTCGGTGGAATCCCTCTGTGTACTAGGACTGCTACATCTGCCAAAATAATTGACGGTTGACTATTGGCGATGAGATTGTATTTTCCTTGGCGATCGATAATTTCGAATGTTCCATTATCCGAATCCATGGGCGACGGATAAATCATTATTTTTTTTATACAATTATGCAGTCCATCGTTATGCCACGCTGGCTGTCCATAACCAGACTGTTTTTTTAGTTTCGTCGCTCGCACATTAACTACTTTAAAAGAGTAGCCCAGCAATTCTTCAATTCCAGGGGAGATATAATTTAGTAATGCCTTATATGACTCGTATGCAGAATCGCCTGCAATAGGCTTTTTATAGTGATTAATTTGTGAATTAACGATTGCTTCTGTTTCTTGCTTATTTTGAAAGTGTGATTTGTAATATTCCGGAGATGCGTCATGAGATGAAAAATCTATTTTTCGACTCTCCAGAAAAAAAGCATCGAATGATCCAATTAAATCACTTGGGATGGGCCAAAGATAAAATCCGCTATCGTAATATTGTTGGTCAATAGGTTTTTTCTGCAGATGGATTCAGTAATGGAATAATAATTGATTAATAATTGCAGTGGATCATCGAATGCATTTTGTATTATTTCATTATTAACGGTCATTTTTTGATATCTTAAGTTGGTTAGCGATAAGCTATAGGCGGTAAAATATTATCACAAAGAAATAGTTTTTAATTTGAATGTAGGTAGTTTTTTTTATTAAATTATTTTGTAAAGGTTTTTGATTGGGAATTTCTGCCGAAGAAATTTTTGCGATTAATAATTAATAATCAGCATGCGTCAATAGATGATTAATAAGATAATCAGATATTATAAGAATGTAAATAAATCTCATGGGTGGAGTTTTCTCATATGAAATTTCCAGGCAGTTTAACTTCAGAAAATCATGCCTTCGGTATAGCCGGGTCTTCAGTTTTGTGGCTTGGACTGAAAACTGTAAAGCAGCCCTGGGGCTGCGTCTTTAGGCCAGTATGATTTCTGTTGATTCTTTGAATAACGTAGTAAGTACGGTGGCATGGATGTTCTTTTGAGGCGGATGTCGGTGGATCAACGAGATGTTTGCCGAAAAACGCAAGGCCGAAATTATTTCGGCCTTGCTTGGTCACTGTCTCTTTATTGGTTCGATCAATTTGCTTAGCCAATCGGCGTGGGCATCCACATACAAAACTCCTGGCGCGGAAAAATGACGGTAACAATTTGGATCTAAGGCGGATTGGTCTGCTGCCGCAATGGCGATACGCTCTATTTCTTCATCGGACGCTTCCGTAGAAATGCCATATTCCATGTATGGAATATTTAGGTACATTTCCGGTGCCATCAATTGCGATTGAGTCATCGTCGATGCGTAAAGATGGCCATCCTGTTCATAATCTTTACTATTTCCAGTCAATGGGAAAAATGAGGTCATCCTTTGAAATTGGCCGCCAAGTGTGATGAGAAACTGCATTCCATGGCCGGTACAAACAGACCCGCCTGCCAAGCTGACTAATGGTAGCGCCATCTCCATGCTTACTTCGATGGGGGTAGTTCCCTCTATCGGCATTGTTTGAGGTTTATGTATTCCGCCAGTCATGTTGCAGAAAATTTTGTAACCCTTGGTCTTTAACCGCGCCACGAGTGTATTCCACAAAATATCTGGGCATTTTCGGGGATCTGACGAGGTGGCTGGAAATAAAATAATGGATTTGTTTGGCACCAATCCAATTTCTTTTGCGTAATTTTGCGCTTTAACAAGCCAGTCCGCAGGAACCTTGGGGCGTTCTATGCGGGCATCCCAAGGTAACATGAGCAAATGGCGAAACATATCAAGATAATTCAGGCCGCCGCGGCCAGGAAATTTCATCAGGTAGCAGATTGAATCAATGCGCGCATCGCCAAGATGACAGCATGATGCGGCAAATGGAACATCGACTTCGAATTGATGCGGGGGGAAATACCGCATGGCCTGAGCCATCTCATCTAGCTCCATCACGATCACTTGTTCAAACCTGCCCGGATACATTTGTGTTAAAGCAAAGTGCTCAGGCTTCACCACAAGAGTAATCCCATAACCATGCTTTTTAACGAAAGCCTCGGCAAATGAGCAGACTAATGCCGTTTCCCCTATCGAGGTTGGAAGCATGATGATCCAAGTCCGTTTATCCGGATGACGCATGCGCTTCAGAACAGCGTCATACCGAGCTTTACGTTGAATGTTAATGGTGATCTCCTGAGCGAACGACGAATTTAATTTTAATTAAAGTAACTTGTTTTTCCTGATGAAATTATTCCCAGGCGCCAATAGCCGTTATCACTGCTTCAGCCGTTAAACCACAGGATTCGCAGAGTTCCTCGTAAGTCCCGTAACCCGTTACAAATTCATCCGGAATAGAAACTGAGTGAAATTTCATTCCAGGAATCTGATAAGTTGCGCGAAGAACGTCATCTCCCAAACCTCCGGACATCATGTGCTCTTCAATGACCACCACTTTCCTCGTTTTTTCCACACTGGCTTGGATCATCTCTGTGTCAAGCGGACGGATAGTATGAACATAGATAACTTCTGCCAGGATGCCTCGCGCAGAAAGTTTTTCACGTGCATCGAGTGCGGTTTTAAGCTGAGGGCCAGTTGCAATGAGGGTGACATCAGAACCATCATGGATTTTGATGGCCTTGCCAAAAACAATGTCTTCTGCTTTGAATTGAATCGGATGTGGATGTCCGGCCATCCGGTAAACCGTCAATAAGTCATTGCGATAAGCTTGTCGGAATAATTGGTCAAATTCAATGGCGCTTGCGGGGAAGCATATTTGAATTCTTTGCAGTGTTTTTAATAACGCAAAATCTCCGTAGCAATGATGCGTGCATCCCAGATTTGAGTAATCAAAAGCACTGCCTACGGTGACGATATTGCCAGGTAATTTGTGGTAACAAAAATCAAGCTTGATTTGTTCAAAGGACCGCTCTATCAAAAAGGGGGCAATTGTATGAATGACCGGGCAAAGTCCCGCCGCAGCCAAACCCGCCCCCATGCTCACCATGGTTGGTTCTAATATTCCAATGTTATAAAACCTATCGGGGCATGCTTCGGCAAATGGTTTGAGAATGCCATGGCTGATATCCCCCACCATCACTACCAGCTGAGAATCTTCTTTCCCGATCGACGTCAGGGTATCGGCAAATTGTTGACGGAGTGATTTGCTCACGATAGCGCTTCCATAATTTGTTTATATTCAGTGGGATTAGGTATGCGGTGGTGCCACATTCCATGGCCTTCCAGCAAAGATACTCCTTTCCCCTTTATCGTTTTTGCAATAATGACGGAGGGAATTCCATCTTTCTTAAATTCAATATTCCGCAGCGCATCGGCAATTTCACTTTCGCTATGCCCATCAACAACCTGCACGTTCCAGCCGAAGGCTGCCCATTTTTTAGGCATATCATCTACGGGCATTAATTGCATCGCGGATTGATTCCAATCCACAATAGCGCACAGGTTACCTAGCTGACGGTTTCGCGCGACATTGACTGCCTCCCACACCGTCCCCTCCTGACATTCGCCATCCCCCAACAAAACAAACAAACGATTATTGAGTGACTGGATTTTCAAACCCAATGCGATACCGACGGTAAAGCTCAATCCGTGGCCAAGGGAGCCAGTGGAAGCCTCGATGCCTGGAATTTTTGTGCGGTCAGGGTGCTCACCAAGAATCCCTCCACGCTTGCAAAACATGGCAATGTCATGATCCGTAATAAAGCCGTGACGATGAAGATTGACATACTGGGCCAAGCATCCATGCCCTTTGGATAAGATGAAATAGTCCCGATCCACCCATTCAGGATTGACTGCATCAATTTTCAAGATGTCACGATAGAGCAATGTGATGATGTCGAGAATAGAAAAAGCGCTTGGAATATGCCCGTCTTCACCGGCAACGACCATATCAATTATTTTTCGACGCAAATCCTTATTCAGAACTGTGTCATTTGAGTGAGAAATACTGTTCATTGTCCGAAATACCCCCTGCCTTGACCACCGTCGATCGGGACGATGCTACCCGTATTGAATGATGCTAATTCAGAACACAAATAAGTAACAAAATTGCCTATCTCCTCGGGCCGACCAAATCGACCAATACGCTGTCGCTCGCCGAGATATTTCTTAACGTGTTCCGGACGTTCCGTCGAGGCCTGATCCCAGTACCCGCCTTCGGTAAATACGGCACCAGGTAATACCGCAGTCAGAACCACGCCATCCGGAGCCACGACGCCGCCCATACTGCGGGTGTATGCCGTTAATGCCGCCTTCATTGCGCAGTAGGGAACCGGACCGTGATTTTCCATCGCTGAGATGGAAGAGATGTGGCAGATGCGCCCCCATTTGCGTTGTTGCATGCCAGGAATAATCAGGCAATTCAGCTCCACGGCCAATTCAAAATTGAAGCGATATATTTTGCGCCAATCCTCAATCGAGCAAAAAGGATCTGAAATATCCAGCGTGCCGCCTGCGTTGTGAACCACTATGTCTAACGGCCCAAAATCAGCCATCTTGAGCAGCAGGTTTGCTGGCGCACCTTCTGGCATCAAATCCATTGCAATGCCAAGATGTCCCGCAGCAACTCCGCCAATGCTCTCCATCAAACCATCGATATCTGCGATAGTGCGAGAGACACATGCTACCTTTACCCCCTCACTCGCCAAAGCTTGCGCAATAGCGCGTCCCAATCCGCGTCCGGCTCCAGTAACAAGTGCACGCCGACCCACAATTCCCAAATCCATAAGATTCCAATTTTCATTAAATTGATCAAACCTGCTTGATACAGACTGCACCATCAGATGATATTGAGCGGCACCAAGATATGCCGTGGCCGGTTCGTAAGTAATTTCTTCATGATTGGCTGCACGTTATCGATGGCGGTAATAAGAACCGCCGCATCATGGAGGTCGCCTACTTTACGAGCTGGGACAACCTTCACCGGGAGATTCCAATAACCGATGCCATCTTTTTCATCATCATCATCAATTACTGCAATTAACTGACCAAAATCGGTATTCATGTGATAACCAAGTATGGGCAGGGTTTGGGCTGCACCATATCCATATAACGGTAATCCCGTGTGGAAATCTAATAACTCGCGCGTGATAGACATTTGTTTTTGGAAGTTCGTATAACGGCTAATGATTTCTGTCTGCGTCCAGTGCTTCACATCCTTGCAGATGTCAGCCGGGCCCTTCACAAACGCCACCGCCATCCCACACCAATCATGGAAGTTATATCGATGCAGTAAATGTCTTCCGCCAGTCTTTTCCAATAATTTGAGGAAGGACGCCAAGGTGAAATACTGGGCGTGCTGGTGGAAAATTTGGTCGAATCTGAATCGCTGAATTAGGCCGTCGAAACCAGGAACTTCAAAAATAAATACCGCATCATCAGCAGCAATATCCATCAATGCCTTCACAACACGGCAAGGATCGATAATATGTTCAAGGGTGTGGCGGCAAACGATCAGGTCGGGTTTCGCCGGGAGTTGCTGTAAATCGACGTCTTCAAAATTCATGCCAAATATTTGTATCGATTGATCCTCACGATCGCTCTCGCGATTTTCCCAGACAGGATCAATGCCAACTCTAAAATCGGCTCTATCCTTCAGTAAATCCAGCAAGAAAAGATCATTGCAGCCCAAATCCAGAACGCAGCGAAATTGACGCTCGGGTGCAACTTCATTGATGACGGATAAAAAAAACTCAGTCCCTTTTCGGGCACTTGTGCTCGTTGATGTACGGAAGCAATAGTTAGACCCGTATAAAACATTTGGAGCGATTAAAGTCTCTAGTTGCCCATGCCCGCATGCCGGACAAAAAAGCAGCTGCTGGTCGACGCTCATTAATGGATCTGAAACTGGGACTCGACTAAACGAGTCGGTTAACGGTAATTTGGGAAGATTGATTATCGGAGAAATTAACGCTTCGCAAATAACACAATGATGACGATGCTCAATATCTTTGGCGTATGTGCGCATAATTAAACTTATAGAGGGTTGAATAATTTTTTAATGTGAAAAATATCGTTTAGGAAGCACTTGCATAACTTAATAAGGCCTACGGTCCCGCGCGAGTTGGTTTGCTTTTGCATAATTTTCAGGGGTCCCGATATCGATCAACGGAGCCAAAGTTTCGTATGCGTATATTTTGCCTAGTAGCCCCGGCAGTACCTGATTACTAAAGTCGGTGATATTTCCGCAGCTCTTGTTAAGCAAAGCTATGAGTTCGCCCGACAGAAGATAGACTGCGCCATTGGCAAGATTTCCATTTGGATGTTCACACTTTTCTTCAAATCCGATCACGACATTTTGTTCGTTCAGCGTGACGATGCCGCACGAAGAGGGTGTGTCAGTACGGAACGTCATCATGCTCATCAGGCATCCATTAGGGCGCTGGCGATGTGCTTGAAGAAAGCCCTTGAAGTCTGCAAGGCAATAGTTGTCCGCATGGATCAGCAAACCATCTTCATCGTCGAAAAAATCCAGATGAGCAATCAATGTTGCGGCAGTTCCGAGCAGAACTGGTTCATGCACCAGAATCGTTTGATCGCGATAAGGACTGCCCTCAACATAAGCACTTACCTGTTCGCTTAAATAATGCGTGTTGATCAGGAAAGGGCCAATCCCAGCGGCGGTCAAACGTTCTAGCCACATATCCAGCAATGGTTGGCCGTGAATCGGGACAAGGCACTTAGGGATAGTGTTGGTGAGTGGCCGAAGTCGCGTGCCGAATCCGGCTGCCAGGAGAAGGGCTTTCATTCGGAGAGATCCTGCAACAGTTGCAGCAATTCTTTAGCGCGGATCGGCGTATTACCGACGCGGCTGACCTGGACCGCTGCGGCGAGTGAACCCAGATAACCCGCTTCCCAGATAGTGCCGCCGCAGGCCAGCGTGAGCGCGCTGGCAATTAGCAAACTATCACCGGCACCGGCCACATCGCGCGGAGCAATGTTGAGCGCGCCTAGTTGATCGGTGACCCAGTCGCACTCAGGATCGTGAGCAGGATGAATCAGCAAACCTTCCTCTCCTAGTTTGAGAAGGATGTTTGCCGCATCCGACTGTTGTCGTAACTGCTCTGCAAGGATGACCAGTCCGTCCTGATGATTGCGAGTACTGATACGTGCTTCGTGTTCGGTCGGGGTCAGCAAATCCATGCCACGATAGCGGCTGATGTCGCCGATCTGCGAAGAAGACTGGCTGTCGGCTGCCAGCAGAACACCGCGGGCCTTGGCCATGCCGATGATTTGATCGACCAGCGACTGTGGCAAACAGCCGTAATTGAAATCGGAAAAGACCAGAACATCAATCTCATCCATAAACTGTTCTAGTCGCTCCAGTATCTGGTTTTGCAGGTCAATTGGGATCGCTGCCTGATGCAAGTAACTGACGCGGAGCAAGGTTTTCCCTTTGCTGCGAAAACGTTGTTTGCGTGTAGTGGGGCGGCTTTCATCAACGAGCAGATCTGCTTCGATTCCTTCCGCAGCCAAACGCTCCAGCGCAAATTCTCTCGCGGCATCGGCACCGGTGACAGACAAGAACCGCACAGAAGCACCGAGTCCTGCCGCATGTGCGGCGACAATTCCGGCGCCACCGATAAACTGAGTGGTGTCGATCGGTGTCACGACGATGGTGGGGTCTTCCTGCGACATGCCGAGTGGCTGGCAGGTAATGTACTCATCAATAATCAGGTCGCCGACAATGCATACTCTGAGGCGGGTAAATTGACGCAATATGTCGGCTGCCTTGGCTGAATTAATCGCATGGCGGCCGAGATAGTCCTTGGGCGCTGAGATGGACCGTGGATCCGATTCGTAAAAAGCTTTGCGGATAAGATCGAGCGATGAAAACAAGGTCTCACCGGAACTGAACAATAGTTTTCCGCCATACTGTTCCACCGCCGCTAGCTCGGGATTAAACAGTGATTCGTGTTCTTTTCCTTTGACGACCACATCCGGTTTAAGACGGGCCAGCGCTTCGGCTACCGGGCCATCCAGCAAAAACGCCTCATCCACCCAGATATTGCTTTGTATTCCCTCCAGCCGTAATTGTTCCGGAACATGGGCGGCATTGCCGGCCATCCGGTCGCTTTCAACGGCAACGACCAAACGCGTGCCACATTCTTTTGCAAAACGTAGCAACCGAACATGCCCCGGATGCAGTACGTTGAAATTTCCCGATACGAATACAAGTTGAGGATGCAAAGTGGCTTTGTTATCCATATTAAAAATTAGCGGTCCTGGCCAAGAGTCGTATCTATTTCAATCAAAGGACGACCTACCCGATGCTGTTCCATATCATCTAGCGCCTCATTGATCTGATCGAGCCGATACCTGTGGCTTATCAATTTTTCAAGCGGCAGTTTGCCGTCCAGATAAAGTTGAGCGAGCAAGGGAATGTCGCGGTCGGGCATGCTGCTGCCGCCCCAGCTTCCACGTATCTGCTTGCCGCAGATCAACTCATAGGGATCGATGCTTATGCGCGCTCCGTGCGCCGGATGCGAGGCGAACACACAGGTGCCGCCGCCGCGTCTGACGGAGGCGAATGCCTGCTCGATGACGGATACTTGTCCCGAGGCTTCAATTGCGTAATCGACGCCTGTGCCATTGGTCAGCGCGCGAATCGCGGCGACAGGATCAGACTGTTTTGCATCGACAACGGCAGTGGCACCAAACGAGCGCGATAATTCCAGCTTGTCGGCAGACACATCGACCGCAATGACCTGCGCGCAGTCGAACAGCTGCGTCGCCATCAATGCGCTCATGCCGATCCCGCCAAGCCCGAATACCGCGACAGTACTACCGGCCGGCGGCCGGATGTCGTTGAGGACGATTCCTGCGCCGGTCGGTAACGCACAACCGAACAACACGGCCACATCCAGTGGAATGCCCGCAGGTAAGGGCACAACGCGATTTTCAGAAACGAGGGCATATTCGTTGAACGTGGTGACACCGCCTGCATTGATGCTCGTATCCAAGTGGCCGCATTCATACCGGATTCCGCCACCGTCGAGGCCACTGCCTTTGATCCATCCCAGTATCACCAGATCGCCAGGGATCACTTTAGTGACACCCTCACCAATGGCAATGACCTTTGCCGAACCCTCGTGGCCCAGCAGATGCGGCAGATACGCATCCGGCCCGCGCAGGCCACGAACTTCCATCAGCTGGCTGTGGCACACGCCGCTGTAGGCCAGTTTTACCAATACCTGGCCGCGTTGCGGAGCGGGAATGGCAATATCAGACACCATGTCGAGTGGCTGTGACAGCGCCTTCAGCACGGCTGCTTTCATGTGGGATGGTGGCAGAGGCGATGTCACCAGGGCATCTCCGTCTTTGCGCTGATGAAAATGCCGCCTTCTTTGTAACTGATGGGCATTCCTGCCAGATTCTCTACGCGCTTCCAGCCCGATTTCTGCGCAAAAATATTGACTTGGGTCCCGGCAAATGTATTGAATACCGCCAGTGCATTTTCGGGAGTGCCGACTTCAACAAAGGCATCGACATGGTTCCAGTCTGCAATCGGAATAGCATGCAAAATCACCGCTTCGTGGCCTTCTGCGTCAATTTTCATTAAGTCGACGCGTTGAACGATCTCGCGGATATCCATGACATTGACATCGAATTTATCTAACTCACCATAGGGGTTGGCTTTAGCGCCGGCCAGGTGGCTGCTAGTGGTATTGCCAAGCACACGCACAAATTGCATTTGGCCATTTTGTTCAGAGACGGCTGCTTTATGGGCAATCGCATCAGTGATGTTGTTGAGCTTGAGATTGCGTAGCAATTTTTCATGGTGCTCAGGATCTGGCTCGAATGCTTCTACTTTGCATCCCGACATGGAGAGCAAAATAGTATGCAAGCCTAAATTAGCGCCGATATCGGCCGCACGTGCATAACGGCCTTTGTTGCGATAGTAAAACGCAAACATCAACAGCTCATCCAAACCGAACAAGTCGATAGAGTCGATAGCCCCCATCTTTTCATACGGTAAAGTGAGCATGCCGAATTCCGCCATAGGAACGGGCTGGCCTGCGGCAAAAGCCGGTTGTGCCTCATGAAACGCCTCTTTCACGAGACTATCCACAAAACGATAAAACGGCGTTCCCCTTGCATGCTGATCGGGATAAGCTGCGAGGAATTCAAGTAGCGTATCGAAACTGTTAAGTGACATTGGATCGTTCCTCTTTAAAGTTGAAATGACAGCAAGACTGTAAGGCCATCTCTGAGTAATGACACCGTCTGATGATCCAGCGATGCGCGTTTTTTTATGATGGAGATAATTTCTTAATTAGGAAAAGAGGGCATTTCTTGTTCATGACTGCCTCATCAAAATGGCCCCGTGAACCACGCACCCGGCACATCGTGCGGCGTTGGTTCTGGCAAGCTCGCCATCACATCACCCTGCTCCTTGCCCATCATGCACAGGATCTTGGTTGCGATGTCGCCGGCGCGGACATAAAAACCTTCCGTCATGCCGAAGCTGGTTGGTTCCGGTACGTCGGGCATGGCCAGTCGTGCCGGTGCGCAGCGCAGGCTGGACATGCGTTCCATGGCGACGCGTGCGATAACTTCACCTGCGATGGAGCCAGTTGCTGCGCCGGTATCAAGCGTGAGCAATTTTCCGGTTTTTTCTACGGACGCAAAAATAGCCGGCCAGTCGATTGGATTAACGCAGCGCAAATCCAGCACTTCGCAGGAAATGCCGCGTGTCTGCAAATAGGTCGCTGCATGCAGCGCTTCTATCGTCATATACGACATGGAGACGATGGTGATGTCGCTTCCCTCGCGCGCCACGCGCAGCGGTCCGATAGGGCTGCGGAAGTCGCCTTCTGGCACGTCGCCGACCATGTTGTGCAGCCAGCGGTGTTCAATGAAGAGGACTGGATTCGGGTCGAAAATAGAGGCCAGCAGCAAGCCCTTGGCGTCTTCCGGGGAGGAGGGCATCACGACCTTGAGTCCTGGAATGTGCGCAAACCAGGCTTGCAGATTTTGCGAATGGGTTGGCCCTTGTCCCCAACCGCGTCCCAGAATCAGACGGATGGTGATCGGTACCGAGCACTGGCCGTCAAACATATAAAACCATTTGGCGGCATTGTTAACCAGTTGATCCATTGCCAGCAGAAAAAAATCCAGCCGCTGGTGACACATTACGGGAAGCACGCCGTTGAGCGCGCAGCCGATGGCGACGCCGGTCATCGCATTTTCTGAGAGTGGCATATCGAATACGCGCGCTTCGCCGAATTTTTCCTGCAAGCCCAGCGTGGTGCCGAAGATGCCCTTGGGGTCGTCGGTACCGAGGCCGTAGCAAATGACGTTGCGGTCGGCTTCCATTGCCACGGTCAATGCTTCATTGATCGCTTTTGAAAAGCTGAGCTGTCTGCCCGCTAAAGAAGTTGGTTCACGCATATATTTTGGCAAAAGCATCCGTACGGCTAGGGAAGGGGGAGTCGATGGCAAAGCGGAATGCGGCGTCGGTTTCTTCCTGGATAGCGAGGTCGAACGCGGCGATGTCTGCCGGCAAGAGGATGTTTTCTTGCCGCAGTTTGTCTTGCAGTCGCTGGACTGGCTCCAGTTGTCGGTGATGCAAATATTCCTGCTCGCTTCGGTAGCCGATGTCGTTGTCGAATCCCGGGCCGCAGTGTTCGCGCCAGCGGTAAACGCTGAACTCGATAAATTGCGGGCCGTTGCCGGCGCGGATGTCAGCAACGGCGGCTGCGATCTGATGATAGACGGCGGCCGCATCATTGCCATCGCCCTGTGTGGCATTAACACCGATGGCTTGCGCCAGTTTGAATATGTCCCGCCCGACTGGCTGACGCACATTCAGCGGCGAATAGACCGAATACAAATTATTTTCACAAAGGAACAGGACCGGGAGTTTTTTCACCGCAGCAAAATTGAGCGACTCATAAAACACGCCGGTCTCGACTGCGCCATCGCCCAGAAAAATACAGCTGACCTGATCCGTGCCCGAAAGCTTGATGGAATATCCCAGGCCGACGCCGACGGGAATCGTATTGCCGACAATTGCAGTGCTGCCCTTGAAACCGACCGATTCATCGATCAAGTGCATGGAACCGCCACGGCCACCGGCACAGCCGGTTTTTTTGCCATAAATTTCCGCCAGCATTTTGCGCAGGTCGCCGCCCTTGCCCAGATAATGGCCGTGGGCGCGATGGCCGCTGACGGCGAAGTCATCTTTGCGCAGAGCCAGTCCGGCGGCTGCCGAAACCGCTTCTTGTCCGCTGCATAGATGCACCGGGCAGCGCATGGCCTGCTCTGCATAGCGGCGGCTGATTTCTTCTTCCACATGGCGGATGCGCTTCATGGAAAAAAGCAGTTGCTGGGCGATAGCGGGTGTCATGGAATAAACCAGAAGTAATCTCCGGTGTAACCGACTTCGTCGAAAAAGGCTTTCCATTCATCGACGGACATAATCGTTTGCGCCGTCAGGTTCCAGGCAAACATGCGGATTTTTTCTTCTTCGCTGCGATAGGCGTCGACAGTGATGTAGGACTTACCCTTGCTTACTCTTTCTATTTCCCGCAGCGCTTGGGCGCAGTCTGCGCGATTCAGATTGTGGACGGTGTTGATGGAAATGACGACGTCAAACGACTTGTCTTCAAAGGGCAGGTGACGCGCATCGGCGACTTGGACATGCTGCTGCATGTCATCGATGGCATGTTCGATTGCGTAGGCCGAGACGTCGAGACCCTTGACTGTGATGCCAGGAATTAACGCCGCCAGATCGTGCAGCATGAAGCCTTTGGCGCAGCCGACATCGAGGACCGAACTGGCGGCAGTCAGCCCGAAATGCTGTTGCAGCGTCGGAATGACTGGCTGCCAGAAGCGCGGGAAATAATTGAATCCGCCGTAGCCGTTGCGACGGTCGCCATCAAAAAACTCTTTGCCGAACTGACGCGCAATGGCGCGATCTTCTTCGGTTTTTCCTGCGCCGCGTTCTTCGACATTGCGCTTGGCTTTGGGGTAGTCGATCAATAAATCAATTTCTTGCTTCACGGTGCGCTCCATTCAAATCTTTGGCCAATCGGGTTTTCGTTGTTAACTTTGCAAATTCAGGTGCTTCATCCAGCGCACGGTATAGCACTGGTCGCTTTCCTTGATCGCGCCGCTGCGGTGCATGGCGATGATGTCGTCGATGGCGTCGTTGACGGTGTGACCTTGCACGAAGCCGGTGGCCAGCAGCTTGTCTGAATTCTGGCGATACGAGCGCGGGTCGTTGGATTCCGATACCACCAGTTCGGCCGGGATTTTGCTGCGCACGCGTTCGGCGATATCGAGGATGGAAATGTTTTCAAAGCCGGCGTTGTAGCAACCGGAGGCAATGTCCGGTTGGGTGATGAAGTGGCGATAGACGTTGACCATGTCCTGGATGTGGATGTTGGGGCGCGTCTGCGTGCCGCCGAACACGGTGATCCGGCCGTTTTGCAGCGCTTGCCAGGTGAACATGTTGACGCTGACATCGAGTCGCATGCGTGGCGAAAAACCGCACACGGTGGCCGGACGGATGCAGTGCACCTGCATGTGATCGGCGTAGCTGAGGACGACGCGCTCGGCCACCATCTTGGTTTTGTTATAGGCGGAGATTGGTACTAGCGACAGGTCTTCGGTCACTTGCGGTTCGTCCTTGACGCCGTACACGCTGCCGGAGCTGGCAAACATGAAGTGCTTGACGCCGGCGCGCACGGCGCGGTCCGCCAGTTGCTGCGTGGCCAGGACGTTGACTTCCCACGAGAGGGTCGGATTGAGTTCGACGCCGGGATCGTTGGCGATATTGGCCAGATGCAGTACGACTTCCACGCCGTCGAGCGGGATGGCATCAACGTCGCGCGTGTCTTGTTGCAAGACGGTCAGGCGCGGGTGTGCGGCGAGGTGGTTGCCGAACCATTGGTTATCGACCACGCAGACATCATGTCCGTCTTTCAGGAGCAGGCCGGTGAGTACCGTGCCGATAAAACCGCAACCGCCAGTCAATAATATTTTCATTCAGATTCTCAAGGTTTATGGATGTAGTCGGCCGGCAGAGCTTTGAGCGTGTCGAGGTTGTCGTCGACCCACGCCAGCGTTTGTTGTATGCCGGTTTCCAGCGAGATGCGGTCTTGCCAGTCGAGTTCGGTGCGGATTTTTTCGCTGTCGAGCAAATAGGCCTGATCTTTGCCGAGTCGGTCGCCAACCACTTCGGCCAGATCGTCGAAGGCGATGCCCATGACGGCGCAGATCTGTTCCACCAGTCCGCGTATCGAGATCGTTTCTTTGGTGGAGATATGGTAAGTGTCGCCCGCTGTGCCGGCGATGGCGATGCGGCAGGTGGCATCCGCGACATCGTCGATGTGGATGAACGAGCGTATCGAATGTCCGCCGCCGTCCAGTTTCAGTTTGCGTCCCAGGCGTGCAAACAAAAGTGTGCGCGGGATGATGCGGTACAACTGCTGGCCGGGGCCGTAGACATTGGCAGCGCGGGTGAAGACGACCGGGAATTGGTAGGCCTTGAAAAAACTCATCAAATGCAAATCGCAGGCGGCGCGTGAAACGGCGTAGGGCGTGCTCGGGGCAAACACGAAGCGTTCCTTGATCCAGCCGTCGGTGCTGCCATAGGCTTCTGGTGTCGATACATGCACGTAGCGCTCGAGGAAAGGCAGTTTGCGCAATTGGTCGTGCAGTTTGACCTGCCCGACGACGTTGGTTTGATACCAGTCTGCCGGTGTTTGCCAGCTTTGCGCGACCATGCCTTGCGCCGCAAAATTGACGACGTATTCGGGCTGAAATTCTTTGCTCAGGACGATTAATTCGTCGAGCTGATGGTTGATGTCGATCTGGGCGAAACGGAAACGCTCGCTAGCTGCGAGATCTTTGTAAGGCAGAAAGACGTCGTGCAATTCAGCGGAACGACTCACGCCCAGTACCTGATGGCCGTTTTGCAGCAGGTATTTGATGAATTGCGCGCCAGAGAAGGAGTTGCTGCCGATGACCATGAAGCGCCGGCTGGCGTGGTGCATGGCGGCGACGTCTTTGATTGCTTCAGTCATTGAGGTAGGTAGTTGGGCTGTCATTGTTTTTGTTCGCCGACCGGGTTGGCGCACAGCCATTGCATGCAGACATGCCCAATGACCAGTTGCAGGTCTTCGGCAATTTGCATGTCGTCGAGCGGGAAGTGGATGGCGTGTGTGGCAATTTCTTTGCAGCGGCCGCCGCTGAAGGCGACGATGGCGAAGGTCTGCATGCCGAGGCTGTTGCCGGTTTCGATGGCTTGCACTACGTTGGCGGAGTTGCCGCTGCCCGATAGCACGATCAGTATGTCACCGGCTTGCGCCTTGACGCGTAGTTGCTCGCTGTAAATACGGTCGTAGCCGAGGTCGTTGGCGAGACAGGTCAGGACGGCCGCATTGGCGCTGAGTGCTTCTATCCGCATGCCGCCGCGGGTGCTGTTGACACCGACGCCGTAGAGCAAGTCGTTGGCAAGATGGATGGCGTTGCCGGCACTGCCGCCATTGCCGCACAGGAATATCGAGCGGCCTTGATCCCAGGCTTCCCGCAGGGCGGCGCCTAGCGCGGGGACTTGCTGCATCGCATCCATCGTCAGCGCATGCGATAACTTGGCCGCATAATTTTTAATCAGCTGTTGCATGCGGGGAAATCTTTCTTGAAATTCAGCCGTGGTGTTTCAAAGCGCGATCTGTCGGGCATCAGGCGGGCGCTCGTTATGCGGTGATGCGATCTCTGTATTATCGGCTTTGATTCCGATTGCTTTAATTCCCACTGGTAAGCCTACGAGGGTAACCCGGGCGTGCGCATGTCGTAGCAAGCAAATGGTGGGGGAAAGTCCCGGTATTCTTCCTATCCCGCATAGGATTTCAGCATGTTGATGGGAAAGGGCGTGCTTCGATCTGGCAGAGTTCTTTGGGGAGACGTGTCCAATGTTTCTGTTCGGACATTTTTCCCCTTGTTAGAAGCCTGCCAAGATGGCTGGCTGATGCGGTACGCAAGTGGGATTTTTCGGGAGAGGGCGGGTGCGTAGGCAGTGACGTTTTAAGGAGGGGCGGGGATCAGTCCGCCCATTCCTTAATTGTCTTGATGCAGGGTAATTACTTTGGCGTCGCTGCCGCCCACGGAGCAGGGTTCTTCATCGAAGGCGATATCGCCGTTGGCATCGGCAACGCCGGTGGCTTTCAGTCCGGTGAAGTCGAACAGTTTGCGGTCCATCAGGTGCGACGGGGCGACTGTGGAGAGCGAGGCGAAGATGTTGTCGACCCGGCCGACGTGGGTTTTTTCCCATTCGCGCAGCATGCCCTTGATTTGCTTGCGTTGCAGGTTTTCCTGGCTGCCGCACAGGTCGCAGGGAATGATGGGGAATTGCTTGATTTCGGCGTAGCGGATCAGGTCGGCTTCTTTGACGTAGGCCAGCGGGCGGATGACGATCTGCTTGCCGTCGTCCGATTGCAGCTTGGCCGGCATGCTCTTGAGCTTGCCGCCGAAGAACATGTTGAGGAAGAAGGTTTCCATGATGTCGTCGCGGTGGTGGCCCAGTGCGATTTTGGTGGCGCCCAGTTCGGTCGCTACCCGGTACAGAATGCCGCGTCGCAGGCGGGAGCAGAGCGCGCAGGTGGTTTTGCCTTCTTCCACCACGCGTTTGACGATGCTATAGGTGTCCTGATTTTCGATGTGGAACGGCACGCCGAGCGCGCGCAGATACTCTGGCAGGATGTGCGCCGGGAAATTCGGCTGCTTCTGGTCCAGATTGACGGCGACGATGTCGAAATGGATGGGGGCGCGTTCGCGCAGCATCAGCAGGATGTCCAGCATGGCGTAGCTGTCCTTGCCGCCGGACAGGCAAACCATGACTTTATCGCCGTCTTCGATCATGTTGAAATCGCCGATGGCCTGGCCGACCAGACGGCACAAGCGTTTGCTGAGCTTGTTGTTTTCAAAGGCGAATTTTTCCGCTTGCCGCGCAGTCGGGCCGGTGGCCGGGGTGGCCGGGGTGGCCGATGCGGTCGTCCCTGCAGGGATGGTCAGCGTTTCCATCTGCGTTGTCATTACATGCCGCCCTTGATGCGGAAAACTTCCACGCCGACGGCGTCGCAGTCAGCATAGACATCCGGTTTTTCGGTCGACACGCGTACGGCGCGCACCTTGGGGTGTTCCAGCATGGCGGTGATGACGTCGTCGCACAGCGTTTCCTGCAACTGGATATGTCCCTTCGCCATGCGTCGGGCGATGGTGCTGCGGATGAAGTCGTAATCGACGACTTCGTCGAGCTGGTCGCCCTTGGGGGTCGATAGCGCGAGCGGAATGAACAGGTCGACGTTGATCAGGATGCGCTGCTCGCCTTTCTTTTCGAATTCATGCACGCCGATATTGATCAGCACTTCGTAGTTGCGCAGGAACAGACGACGGCAATCTTGCAGGGCGGAGTGGGACAGGGAAGTCAACATGGGGAAATCCTATTCTTTAAAAACTGAGGCGGTGTACCGGGGCCGTGCTGGCGTTTGATTCCGGTGTTCTTGGGTGGTGTTGGGGTAGGGCTTATTTAGCGAGAAACATGACGTCGCGTTGCAAGGGGATCAGATGCTGGCCGCCATCGACCAGCAGCGTCGTGCCGGTAATGGCGCGCGCGCTTGCAACGTAGCAAACAGCGGCAGCGATGTCTTCCGGCGTGCTTGATTTACCTAGCGGGGTGATGCGATGCGCCTGTTCAAACTGGGCGTCGGTCTGGTCGCCCGAGGTCATGGTGATGCCGGGGGCGATGCCGACTACGCGCAGTTTTGGGGCGAGCGCCTGTGCCAGCAGTGTGGTGGCGGTGTGCAGCGCGGCTTTGGACAGCGTGTAGGAAAGGAAATCGGGGTTGAGGTTGTACAGCTTCTGATCGAGCAGATTGATGACGACGGCTTGTTCGCCTTCCGGCGTGAGGGCGTGCAATTGCTGCGCCAGCAACAGCGGCGCGGTCAGATTGGCTTGCAGGTGACGGTCCAGACCGGCGGCGGTGAGTGTGTCGGCGGTATCGTGTTCAAACAGCGCGGCGTTGTTGACCAGGCAGCTGACGCGGCCGAAGGCCGTGGTGTGCGCTAACAGGCCGTTGACGGCGGCGGCGTCGCTGAGGTCGCATTGCAGCAGGATGGCGCGGCGGCCGAGCGTGGCGATTTCTTCGACCAGTGTTCTGGCGTCGGTCTCGGAGCGGTGGTAATGCACGACCACATCCCAGCCCTGACGGGCAAGTTCGAGGGCAATAGCGCGACCGATGCGTTTGGCGGCGCCGGTGACGAGTGCGATTTTTTCTGGCTGTGGTGTCATAGATTCAATACAATGCGGCCCATGCAACTGCAATTACCTCAACCCTCCGCTGCCGCGCAGGACGCCTCGCAGGCGCTGGTGGCCCTGATTGCCGACGATATTGCGCGTCGGCAAGGATGGATTTCGTTCGCCCGTTACATGGAGCTGGCGCTGTATGCGCCGGATCTCGGCTATTACAGCGGGGGCGCAGCGAAACTCGGAAAAGAGGGTGATTTTACAACCGCGCCGGAACTTACGCTTATTTTCGGCGCAACCCTGGCGCAATTCTCCATCGGGCTACTGGCGCAGACGGCGCCGGCCATCATGGAGTTCGGTGCCGGGACCGGCAAACTGGCCTTCGATATCCTGAGCGAACTGCGCTTGGCGGGCGCGCCCTCGGTGACTTATTTCATTGTCGAGGTGTCGGCGCAGCTGCGCGCGCGGCAGCAGGTAACGCTGCGCGATTTCCCTCAGGTGCAGTGGCTTGATAGTCTGCCAGCGCGTTTTTCCGGGGTGGTGCTGGGTAATGAGGTACTCGACGCGATGCCGGTGCATCTGGTGCTGCGCACTGCCGAAGGTTGGCTGGAACGCGGCGTGGCCTGGTCGGAACAGGGCTTCGTTTTCGAAGACCGGCCTGCCGACGTGGCGCTGATCGCACAAATTCCCGATGCCGATGACTTGCCACCCGGTTATCTGACCGAAGTGCATCCGCTGGCGATCGGGTTCATGCAGTCGCTGGCCGATATGCTGGCCGCGCCCGATAACCGGGCGGCCGCGATTTTCTTCGATTACGGTTTTCCCGCGCGGGAATATTATTTGGCCCAGCGCAATCAGGGCACGCTGATGTGCCACTACCGCCACCATGCGCATCCCGACCCTTTCTACTGGCCCGGTTTGCAGGACCTGACCGCGCATGTCGATTTCACGGCGATGGCGCTGGCCGCGGCCGAACGCGGGCTGGAGGTTCTTTCTTATACCAGTCAGGCGGCGTTTTTGCTGGCTGCGGGAGCCGGGGATGTGCTGCTGCGTACCGACCCTGAGCAGGCCGCTCGCTACTTGCCGCAGGCCAACGCCCTGCAAAAGCTGATTTCCCCTGCCGAGATGGGAGAGTTGTTCAAAGTGCTGGCGCTAGGGAAAAACATCGACTGGCCGGATGCCTTGCTGCCGCATGACCGCAGCTATCGCTTGTGATTTTCTCGCTTCTGATGGGCGAGGTTGCGCGATGATACGCTGGTTTCTGGTGATTTTCCTGATGCTGATCGTGCTTGCGTCGATTCTGCCGTGGCTGGAAAAATTCGGTATCGGGCGCTTGCCCGGCGATTTTCGTTTCAGATTATTCGGACGCAATTTTTCGCTGCCCTTCGCGTCGACAATTCTGTTGTCGCTGGCGGCGCTGCTGGTGGCGCGCTTGTTTAAATAGCACGTCAATAGCACGGCATTGCTGATCCTTCTCCTGGGGTACTGCGCTTGCTTTATTGCCGCTCAGACATGATCCCCGCGAACTTATGCCGGCAATCGGCCTATACTCTAGCGATGGTGACGTAACCTGCGGACTGATCTGCGGGTTTCGACATTGACGCAGCGTGGCTTCCGGTTCCTCTTTCTTTACTCCATCATGCCCGATACCAAAGACCCTCATTCTCCCCCTCCCGAAGCACCGTCTCCCGCGCCCGAAAAGGCCGCCGGGAATCCGCAAGTCGACTGGACTCCGCCAGAAATGCCTTACATCCGCAGCACGGAAAATGTAGAAAAACCGTGGGCGCAAAACTGGCGTTTACTGTTGGGGCGTTTGCGCGCTCTGTCGGATAAGGCCGGGCGCAAGGTCTTGCACCGCACGCTCAAGATCGGCATTTCGGCGCGTATTTTTCATCCTGAGCCGGGCGGACAAGGTTTGCGTGGCCGGACCCTGCAATATCTGGAAGAGTCGATTGCCCAGTGGGTGATGTCGCGCGATGTGCTGGTGTTCATGATCCCGACGGTCAATACCAACGGCAAGGTGCATCCCAGTCATATCCGTTTGCGCGATTATGCCAAGCATCTGGACGGGCTGGTGCTGCAAGGCGGGGCGGACGTTTCGCCGCAAAGCTATTCGGAAGAAGCCACGCGGCCGGAGTGGAACGGCGACCGCGTACGCGATATGTATGAGCTGGAATTGCTGCATGAATTCGTCGAGGCCGGCAAGCCGGTGCTGGGCATCTGCCGCGGTTGTCAGCTGATCAACGTGGCATTTGGTGGCACGCTATATCAGGACATTGCGTCCGACGTGCCATCGGCGATTGTGCATGTCAATAACGAATACGATAGAAATCACCACGAGTTGTATTTTCCGCCGGGATCGACGCTGTCGGGCCTGTTGTTAAGCGGCAGCAAGCTCGTGGTTAACTCTATCCATCATCAGGCCGTGAAGGATTTGGGGCGCGATTTGTCGATTGAGGCGATTTCCTGCGACGACAACATCACCGAGGCAATCCGTTACCGCAAGGCACCTTTCGTGATGGGTTTGCAGTGGCATCCTGAGTTCCATCGGGCAGGCGGTCCCGAGTTGCTCGATTGCACCCCTATTCTCGATAGTTTCCTGCGGGCAGCGCGCGAAACGCGGTTCTGATTGCTGCTCGCCGGGCTGCACAAACGCATGTCCTTTGCAACTAAAACGGATGTGCATCGTCCTATCGGATGCTTATATTTGATATAGCCGCTGTATTACTTCTGAATTGCCATTGTCATTGCGATGGCAGTCCCCCATATTAGAGGCTTACTATAGCCACCCACTGAAAGGATTAGACATGACCACCTCCCATTTGAAAAACGTCAAAGATGATATGAAAGCCCTGGTCAAGGATGCGCAGGAATTGTTCCGTGAAGCGGCAGAAGCTACCGGCGACAAGGCCGAAGCGCTGCGCGACAAAGGACTGACACTGCTGGAAGCCGCTATCGTTACCGCCCAGACGGCCCAGACAGTGGCGCTGGAAAAAGGCAAGCAGGTCGCCGCCGATACCGATGACTACGTTCACGCCAACCCTTGGCGCGCCGTGGCGATTTCCGCTGGCGTTGGTTTGCTGGTCGGACTCATCATCGGCCGCAACAAGTAACCAAGGAAAGCGCCGACATGGAGACCAAAACATCCTCAACCGCTCATCCCGGGCTGATCGCAGGCTTGCTGAGCCTGGCAAAAAACATGCTCGGTCTGATCATCAATCGCATTGAACTGGCCGGATTGGAACTCTCGGGCATTGGTGTCAATATGCTCAAGTTCATGGTCGTGTTCATGCTGGCGATCACGGCGCTATGGTTCGCGGTTGCCTTTTGGTCGATCATGATCGTCCTGTTGGCGTGGGATGCGTGGGGCTGGAAAATCCTGATGCTGTTTGCTGTTCTGTTTTCGGTCGGCACGGTAGCGCTCGCAGTGTATGCGCGCGCCATGCTGAAAAACGGTCGTCTCGCCCTGCCTGCCACGATGGCAGAGCTGCGCAAAGACCGCGATGCACTGCTTTGATCGGAAGGAAATCGCATGACTGACTCTTCACATCGGGAATATTCTGCCCCGCTCCATTCGTCCCGACTGGAACCGCCGGCCAAAATCGACTGGCAGGCAATGCCGTTTGCTGAACGCAAGCGGCGCTTGCTGGTCGAAGGCGCGCTGTTGCGCCTGGAGATGGTCGACGCCCGCATGGTGATTCGGGAAAATCTCAATCCCGGCGCAATCGCCAAAAGCGCCCTGAGCCGGTTGGTGGGCGCTGCCGGCAGTCTGATTGGCGGTGCAGCATCCGGTGGGCCGTCGGGGCGCTTGTCCCCTGTGCTGACGACTCTCCTGACTGCGGCTCTGACCAGCAAACTGATGCGCAAGCCCTTGTTGTATGCTGGTGTGCTGTCGGTGGTGGGCGGAGTGGTTTATCTGCTCCGGAAAAAACGGCCCATTGAAGAGGACGAGGACATGTCCTCGGACTATCAGTAAGTTCTAAAAAGTAAAAAGACCCGGATGACGCCTGAAGCCGTTACGTGGCGCTTTCCGGGCGATTTTCATCTATTGGCCGCAGCAACGTCATGTCGGCCAATTACTTTCAATAAATCAATACACTCTTTCGGCGGGGAATCATCATGCGTAAATTAACGATCGGTGCGCTGGCCTTGGCGCTGGCCGCAACAGGCTGTGCCGACATGTCGGCAACGCAGCAGGGGACGGCGACGGGTGCAGGCGTCGGTGCCGGGTTGGGAGCGCTTCTCGGCGCGGTAACGGGCAACGGTGGCGGCGGCCGGGCATTGGGTGGTGCAGCGATAGGTGGCGCCATTGGTGCGGTGGCCGGCAATGTCTGGTCGACCAGAATGGAAAACCAGCGGCGCACGATGGAGCAGGCAACTCAAGGTACGGGCGTGCAAGTTACTCAGACCGCAGACAACCGGCTCAAACTTGAAATTCCAAGTGACATTTCATTCGATACCGGCCGGGCCGATATCAAGCCGAATTTGCGTCCTGTGCTGGATCGCTTTGCCGCCACATTGACAGAAAATCCCGCTACCCTGATCACGATTGTGGGTCATACCGACAATACCGGCAGCGATGTGCAGAACGATCCCCTGTCGTTGCAGCGCGCTGGTCGCACGCGCGATTATCTGTCCACCAGAGGCGTCGCGCAAAACCGCATCAATGTTGTCGGACGCGGTTCGCATGAGCCGCTGGTCGTCAATAACAGCGAGGCTAACCGCGCGCGCAATCGTCGGGTGGAAATTTTTGTCGCAGAACCACAGCGCTGATCGTCGGATATCTGCGGAGTATCTGTCTAGGCTGGGTAAGGTTGTTGTGGCTCAGATGTAAAAACGCCCCGTCTGTGCGGGGCGTTTTTACGTGCAAAGCAAACGCTTTGCAACAGGATGCTTATGACTTTTCAGCAGGTGCGGCAGGTTCCGCTTTTGGCTCTGGAGCCTTGAAGCTGGCACCGGCCTGATTTGCCATGTAGGCCACGGTGCGGGCGATTTCAATATCGCTCAGATCTGGATTGCCGCCTTTGGCAGGCATGGCGCGTATGCCGTTGACCGCATGCGAAACCAGTGTGTCGTAGCCCTGGCCGATACGGGCTTTCCATGCTGCCAGGTCACCAACCTTGGGCGCGCCGGCAACACCAGCAGAATGACAGGCCATGCAGGTGGATTTGTAGACTTCTTCGCCGGATAACAATTGTTTCGGTGCGGCTGCATCGTGGAAGGTGTAGCCGGCATCGGCTACAGGCTTGATGCGAGCCAGGATGGCAGTGGCAGTTTGTCCATCAGAACCGGCGCCTGCTTTTTGCTCGGTGGTCACATATTCGACCAGCAAAACGATGCAGATAATGGGAATTAAAAAGCCGGCTGCAATGGCTAAGATCAGCTGTTTAGGCGTTTTGATCGCGGATTGGTGTTCTTCTTTATGTGCGTCGCTCATAATTCCCTCAAGTGCAATTTTATAAACCGGGCGGGACGGCTGCCGGCAGCTCCACAGTACGCAGACACAAGGCGCAGATACAAGGATATCGCAAATATATGCATTATCCCCAGACGGAAACACCTGGCACCAAGCCGTTTTACGGAGAATGGCACCTCACCCAACCCTTGATTATAGACGTAATGCCATGCATGTGGAATCGAAAATCGCGGTATGCATGGACGGCGCGGAATAAAAACGGTATCCTTCAGCCCGTCTATGCAGTCTCGTGCGGCTGTAGCTCAGTGGATAGAGTATTGGCCTCCGAAGCCAAGGGTCGCTGGTTCGATCCCAGCCAGCCGCACCAATCAATGCATCATTCAATCAAGTGCTTAGCAATCCTTAAAATAAAAGTTGGTGGAGAAAATCTCCTGACCTCGGGATACATACCAAGCTAAAGCGTCATTCCCCTACCGCACTTCCTCCTCCCAGATGAGTTGCCGGTGAAAAAGCAAAAACAGTGCGGTTGAAAAGAGCCTCTCTTGCGAAGAACGCCAGAGTTTGTTGACGTTTCGATTGCTTGTTCAAGTCTCCCACGCCAATATCCAAACACGCCGCTGCAAATGTTTTTTTTGATCCGCCACACAATCGTCTTTCGCGCAATCTTGCCGGAAATCAATTTCACTTTTTGAGACCGCTCATTTCCCGTCATCCCTGACGCGTAAATAGAGAAAAAGTCGTCGGTTTTTGATGCTCAGTATAATAAGTGCAACTTAAGCGCTTAAAGGTACAACCATGTCCACCGTCACGCTCGGCCTCAAAGTTGATGAAGCACTGCGAAACCGCATCAAAGAAGCGGCTGCCCTGCAAGGGCGAACAGCGCACTGGGTTTGTAAGCAGGCTGTTTTGCAGTACGTGGAGAGCCTTGAACGAAGTCAGTCGGCAGGGGCCGCCCCTTCGGCTGCCGCTGGAGTGAGTGCATTCTCGGATGTGGACGACGCCGACGAGTCAGCCTTGTCCGCTGAGGTTATACCTCAGGTGCAACCTTTCCTGGACTGGGCGCAAAATGTCCAGCCGCAAACCGATCTGCGCGCCGCCATTACTGCCGCCTGGCACCGTCCCGAGGCGGAATGCCTGCCGATGCTGGCGCAATTGGCCTATACGCCGGATGCCGCACAACGTGCCTCCATCGAAAAAGTGGCCGCTCAACTGGTGGAAGTTCTGCGCAGTAACAAAGATGCCAGCGGCGTAGAAGCGCTGGTGCAGGAGTTTTCGCTCTCCAGCCAGGAAGGGGTCGCCTTGATGTGTCTGGCCGAGGCCTTGCTTCGCATCCCCGATAACGCAACGCGCGACATGCTCATCCGCGACAAAATCAGTCGCGGCGACTGGCACGCCCACTTGGGCAAGTCCCCCTCCATGTTCGTCAATGCCGCCGTCTGGGGTTTGATGCTGACCGGTAAGCTGACCGCCACCAACAGCGAAAAAAGTCTGGCAACCTCGCTGACCCGCCTGATCGGCAAGGGGGGCGAGCCGCTGATCCGCCAAGGCGTGCACCGCGCCATGAAACTTATGGGCGAGCAGTTCGTCACCGGGCAGACCATCTCCGAAGCGCTGGCCAATAGCCGCCCCATGGAAAAAGCAGGCTTTCGCTATTCCTACGACATGCTGGGCGAAGCCGCCATGACCGAGGCCGATGCGCAAGGCTATCTGGTGTCTTACGAGCAGGCCATCCACGCTATTGGCAAGGCTTCGCACGGACGCGGCATCTACGAAGGCCCTGGAATTTCCGTCAAGCTGTCGGCCTTGCACCCGCGTTACAGCCGGGCGCAGCGCGAGCGCGTGATGCAAGAGCTGCTGCCGCGACTGCTGAAACTCGCCCAGTTGGCACGTCAGTACGACATCGGACTCAACATCGACGCCGAAGAAGCCGATCGGCTGGAACTGTCGCTCGATCTGCTGGAAAGTCTGTGTTTCGAGCCTTCTCTCAAAGGCTGGAACGGCATCGGCTTTGTGGTGCAGGCGTATCTCAAGCGCTGCCCGTTTGTGATCGACTATGTCATTGATCTGGCCCGCCGTAGCGGCCATCGTGTGATGCTGCGTCTGGTCAAAGGGGCGTACTGGGACAGCGAGATCAAGAAAGCGCAGATCGACGGACTGGATGGCTACCCGGTCTTCACGCGCAAGGCCCACACCGATGTGTCTTACCTCGCCTGCGCCCGCAAGCTGCTGGCCGCGCCCGACGCGGTCTACCCGCAGTTTGCCACCCACAACGCGCAAACAGTCTCCGCGATTTACCACATGGCAGGCCACAACTATTACAGCGGCCAGTATGAATTTCAGTGCCTGCACGGCATGGGCGAGCCCCTCTATAACCAGATCACCGGCAATGCCTCCGACGGCAAGCTGGGTCGCCCCTGCCGCATTTACGCGCCCGTCGGCTCGCATGAAACCTTGCTGGCCTATCTGGTGCGTCGCCTGCTGGAGAACGGCGCCAACACCTCGTTCGTCAACCGCATTGGCGACCCGAACGTGCCCGTCTCCGAACTGGTCGTCGACCCGGTAGTGGAAGCGCATCGCATCGAAACCGAGGCCGGCCAACTGGGTGCGCCGCATGCCAAAATCCCGTTGCCGCGCCAGATGTTTGCCGACCTGGGAGTCCAATCGCGGCTGAATTCGTCGGGAATGAATCTGGCGCATGAGCAGCAACTGGCATCGCTCGCCGTCGGTCTGCTGCGCAGCACGCAAGGTCTGCATACCGCCACTGCCAGCGTGGCGGTCGTGACCACTATGCCAGCGGAGTATGCCGACGACGCCTGGCAAGCTGTTCTGAATCCGGCCGACACGCGCGACCGCGTGGGCTGGGTGCTCCCGACGACATCGCAAGAGGTAGAACTGGCCGTGCAGCGCGCCCATAGCGGTGCGCAAATCTGGCAGGGCACACCGCCGCAGGAACGCGCCGCCTGCCTCAAACGCGCCGCCGACATGCTGGAACAGCGCATGCAAAGCCTGCTCGGTCTGATCGTGCGGGAAGCCGGCAAGTCCCTGCCCAATGCGATTGCCGAAGTGCGCGAAGCGGTGGACTTTTTACGCTATTACGCTGCGCAAACAGAAGCCACTTTCGACAACGATCTGAACCGGCCACTCGGGGTCGTGTTGTGCATCAGCCCCTGGAATTTCCCGCTCGCCATTTTTACCGGCCAGGTAGCGGCCGCTCTGGCGAGCGGCAATTGCGCCTTAGCCAAACCTGCCGAGCAGACCCCGCTGATCGCCGATGTGATGGTGAAAATTCTGCATGAAGCGGGCGTACCAACAGACGCCGTGCAACTGGTTCCCGGTACCGGCGAGATCGTCGGTGCCGCGCTGGTAGCGCATCCTCTGGTGTCGGGTGTGTTATTCACCGGCTCGACTGAAGTCGCGCGCCTGATTGCACAAACGCTGTCCACGCGGCTGAGCCGGCAGGGACGCTGCATTCCACTGATCGCCGAAACCGGCGGCCAGAACGCGCTGGTGGCCGACTCGTCCGCGCTGGCCGAACAACTGGTGGGCGACGTATTGGGCTCGGCCTTTGACTCGGCCGGTCAGCGCTGCTCGGCGCTACGCTTGCTGTGCATTCAGGACGATGGTGCCGAGCGCGTGGTGGACATGATCAAACACGCCATGCGCGAATGGGTCATGGGTAATCCGGATCGCATGGACACCGATGTCGGCCCGGTGATAGATGAAGAGGCGCGTGTGCAGATCGAGCAGCACATCGAGCGCATGCAGGCGCAGGGTCAGCCCGTCAGCCGGATGGGGCGTGACGAAAGCGCAGGCCAAGGCTATTTTGTGATGCCTGCCCTGATTGAGATCGATCGCATTGATCGTCTGCAAAAGGAAATTTTTGGTCCGGTTCTGCATGTGCTGCGCTATCGCCGCGAACAACTGGGTGAGTTGCTGGAGGCGATTAACGCCACCGGCTACGGCCTGACCTTCGGCGTGCACAGCCGTATTGACGAAACCATCGCTCAGGTCACGCAAAAAATATTGGCCGGGAATGTCTACGTCAACCGCAACGTCATCGGCGCGGTGGTCGGAGTGCAGCCGTTTGGCGGCATGGGACTGTCCGGTACCGGCCCCAAGGCAGGTGGCCCGCTGTATTTGTACCGCCTGCTGCAAGCGGGCAAGGCGCAAGGCAACCAGGCACTCGCCGCGTTGCAAACCATGCCGGTTAATCCTGCGCTGGGAGCGCGCATGCAGATCGACCCCGCCGCGCAGCCCGGCTTGCTCGCCCTGCAAAGTCTGACTACGGCTTTGCCCGGGCCGGCTTTCAGCGCGCTCACCGGCTGGCAAGCCCGCGACACTGCTCAAGCCGTGGCCGCTTGCGAATACTACGGTGCGCTCAGCGTGCTGGGCCAACTCTTTACTTTGCCCGGCCCCACGGGCGAGGCGAACGTCTACCAGTTACTGCCACGGGGCATGGTCTGTGCGGTACCCCGTACGCCGATCGGACTGATTCATCAGCTTGCGGCAGCACTGGCCAGCGGTAACAAGTACTGGCTCGAAGCGTCGGATACCGACAAGGTTTTGTCGCCTGTGCTGGCGGCACTACCGCCTGAAGTGCAACAGTGGATTCAGCGCTGCAGCAAGGAACAATTAATGAGCGAACCCACCCTCAGTACCGTGCTGTTTGAGGGCGATGGCGATGCCTTGCAGGAGTTGTCACCGCGCATAGCCCAGCGCTCGGGGGCCATAGCGCGTATCGAGAGTCTGACGTCCGTACAACTGGCCGAGGGGGCGCATTACGACCTAAGCGCCTTGATGCACGAGCAAAGTATCAGCACCAACACCGCCGCTGCGGGCGGTAACGCCCAGCTCATGACCATGGGCTGAAGTCTGCGCCGCTGGCGCACTTT